>CAZKJP010000046.1:0-20222 GCA_964553075.1 uncultured Sangeribacter sp.
TAAAGTCAATTATTTGCAGAAAATTTTTGGCCTAAACTCCCAAACTCCCGAGCCGATTTTTATAAATTTTAATATTATCCTCCCGGAATTTTGATATTCCGGGAGGATATGTTATATTTGTAAATGTTAACATACAACCTATTTATTCTTTACTATTATTAATATAAACCCTACTTGACATGAAGCACTTTTCAACGTTGCTTCTCGCGTTGGGACTAAGCGCAACCTGTGCTGTGGGAGAGAATGTGACCGTCGTGATGAAAGATGGTACTGCCCATAAGTACAGCGCCGAAAGCCTGAGCGAGATTTACTTCAGAGAGGTTGAGCCTCAACCGGATGAAGTTGTGTTCCAGAACGTGGACATTAAAACTTTTAGCTCAGGCAATGCCGAGCTCGATTTATCTACTGCGGATGGAGACGTCGCTTGTGAGATAGATCTCTATGGCACAGAGGATACCA
Organism: uncultured Sangeribacter sp.; assembly: GCA_964553075.1. Classification (GTDB taxonomy): domain Bacteria; phylum Bacteroidota; class Bacteroidia; order Bacteroidales; family Muribaculaceae; genus Lepagella. The sequence goes on from CAZKJP010000046.1 coordinate 460, forward strand.
TCTACCTTGAACCCGGTGTATATTCCGTAAACTCCAGTAATGAACCATTCACTATCGATCCCTATTGGACCGAAGTCACTATTAATGATTATCCCTCCTCAGTGGTAGGGGGATATGTCAACGTCGCTATCGGGGCCGAAGGATATGAGTTGCCTGAGGGTGTTGATCCCACTCATGTTTATAATATTTTAGTGAACCTCGAACTGGAGTCTGGAGAGACTGTGATTGGCCGTTACGTAGGCAAACTCCCTTCCTATTCTCCTTGGTTGGAAGCGACACTCTCTTCAGCCTACTACCTGAGCCTTCCTCAGCCCAAGGGGCAGTTCTATGTTAAGATGAATGACTTGAACTGGAAATATGAGATGGCAATGATATTCGTAGCTGATCCCTCCGCAACTACTTTGCCCTCCGGTACGTATACCCTGAATGATTTCGCATCTACAGGTTCATTGCTGCCCGGAAGCTATGTAGACGGTTACGGCCCGAACTTCAATGCTCACCTCAGCGCAGGTTCCAAGGTTATTGTTACCGAAGCGGGCGGCCAATACAATATGGTGCTGAACCTTATCTTGGATAACGGATGCGAGGCCAACTTCACTTTCAACGGCCAGATTACCGGTACTCCTCAATTTGAATCCTCTACTCCCGAAGGTGTAGAATTCTCAGGTCTGGATATGACTGTATATTCCAATAAAAATATTGGATTGGTATTCTCAAATCCAGAGACTTCCGAGTCAATTGCTTTTGATCTTTACGAACCCAATAGTTCCAGCTATCTTCAGCCGGGAATCTATCCCATAGGTGGTAGCGGTGATTTCTATATCGATCCTGGTATCGGATATACATATTTCTTGTATTCGAACAATGAGAAGGTTGCGTTCAAATCCGGTACCTTGACTATTTCCCGTGATGGAAGTGTCTATACCTTTGAACTCGATGCAATCCTGGACGATGACGATTCTACTGAGGTAAAGATGTGGCATATTGGTACTCTGCCGACATTCGGACCGGAAGTGAATATAGACCTTGTAGCAGCCGAGTATCTCTCCAACCCGCGTCCTGCCGGTAACTTCTATATCAAATTCCATGACTCGAATTGGAAATGCGAAATGGCTCTGGATATGTACGCTAATCCCGGATGCACTGTACTCCCCTCAGGTGTATATGATTACTCTACGTCCGGCGAACCCGGTACTTTCGGAAGCCAGAGCTATGTCCAGCTCTATAATCCCGCTTCATATAACAATCTCGTTGACGGTAGCACTGTTACCGTTTACACCGATGAGGAGGGGAATTATCAGTTCGAGATGAACCTGATTTTTGAAGATGGCCGAGAAGCTACCATCACTTATGAGGGTGAGATCACCGGCAATCCGGTATTTGAATAATTTTTTAGAAGGAAAGAAAATGAAAAAATATATTTTGACCCTTATGGCGGTCTTAGGTACCGTCTTTGGATCCTGGGCGACCGATTATGCCTATACATTGGTAGTCAATCTTACCAATGGGGATAAGGTCAGCTATCTTTTCGAGAACTCTCCGTTTGCTATGATCGAAGGAGATGATCTTAAAATAACTGAGGTCGCAACTATGCAGGAGGTAGTTTTCCCAATCTCAGACTTAATCAATATGACATTCGAAAGGGAAGAGATACCCGATGGCATCAAGCCACTGTTGGACGCAGGCAAGGTTGCCTTCGGATTGACCCGCTCGACTTTGGATGCTTACGGACTGGAACCCGGCACTGAACTCTTCATCTATGATGCCGACGGCAAGCTGATGATTGCCGGAAACAGCGGTTCCTCACGCGAGGCTTCCCTGGATATATCCTCCCTCGAAAAAGGCGTTTACGTAGTGAAGGCCGGTAATTATTCCTTTAAATTCATAAGATGATAGGCCCTATGAAAAAGATATTATTTGCGACATTGGCTCTCGGAGCAATGCTGTCAGCCGGGGCGCAGACAACCCGCGAACTTGTCCTCAAAGACAAGGATGGGAATGAGATAGTTTTTCAGTCGGATAAGGTAGACGGTATCGTATTTGAAGCCCGTCCGGACTATATTCCTCTCAATAAAGCCTTCAACGGTTCATACGAAGAGGTTGGCGCATTAGGCCTTTATGGTATCTCTTTTGCTACCAACATAGATTCCTATGGCAATCCTGCTTCGGCCGAGGATATGGTGGCAACCGTGCTTTTCGCCGGCCCTTGGTCAGATGATGTAAAGAATCCGGTGTTACCTGCGGGATATTACCGTGTAGGCCGAAGCGACAAGGAATGGACCTTTGATGTTACCAAGTCTTCTATCACCGTCCTGAGTGACGATGGCCCGATGCCTTCTATGATTATCGACGGTACAATCGATGTACGCGAAGAAGGTAATGGAAATTATGATATCCGTATGGAATTCACTATGTTCACCGGGGCTTCGGTGGATCTTCGCTATAAGGGCCCGATTGAGTTCCCGGCCGGCTTCGGTGAGTTCCAACCTCTGGAAGAACCGGTTGACATCGCCTTTGCCGGTGGTCAGGGACGTTTCTGGGGTAACTGGTATTATCCTTTTGCAGCTGACCTCGCTCTCCAGTTCTATCAGGGTACCATTGAAGATGGTTACTTGAAGGATGGTTACATGCTGGATATCTCCCTCTATGAGCCCAAACCGGCTAATGAGATGGATCCTAACCAGAGAGTTGCCGATGGTACCTATACCCTTGAGACGCGTCCCGAAATTGCCTATACCTACCTTCCTTTTAGGTATGAGGCCGGATTGCGCGAGGAATTCATGGGTACGGTCTATATCACCAAGACCCGCATCACTTACTATGGAGAGGACGGGTCTCGCCGTTTGGGTCTGATCAAGGGTGGTACCTTCACTGTAAGCGACAATGGCACCAAATTCTCTTTTGATTTCGTTACTGAAGAAGGTGTAAGTGTCAAGGGTACCTATAACGGACTGCCGTTGCTCCAGAACTATTGCGACAATGACGTAAAGGCCCCGAAGCGTCCTTACTCAACCCTTACCGAGAATATCGACCTCAATTGGGCTGCCGGCACAGTTGCAATGAGCTATAATGAAGGCCCAAGCATCTTGGATAATGCTAACACAATGATGCTGATGATTACTCATCCTTCACAGACCATCGGAGATTATATCTCCATTGATCTCTTCACTGAAGAGGAGACTCTTCCGGATGGTACCTTCGTTATCGGAGAGGGTCTGGAAGCTAATCATATCATTCCCGGTGAGATTGACTATGGCGGCCAGATGCTGTTCTCTTGGTATGGTGACTTAGGCGTAGTAGATCCTGACGGTTATAACACCAAGCTCGCTCCATTGGCAAGCGGTACCGTTACCATCAGCACCCTTTCTGACGGTCAGCGCAAGATCGAGTTTGATGCCAAGGATGATGCCGGCCATGATATCACCGGTTCTTTCACCGGTACAGTTATCAATGCCAATGAGGAGTATAATGCTCCGATGAAATCTATGCTGAAGAATAAGAAGCAGAACCGTACTGTCAAGAAGGCAGTACGCGCTCGCCGCTAATCCCGGCGCAATGGAGATAATAAAGGAGGTTATGGTCGCCATAGCCTCCTTTGCTTGTATATTTACGCTTATATTCTACTAAAAACAGAAGTCTTTAAGGTCTAAAAAGTCCGGTAATTGAAAAAAGTTTGCTATATTTGTAATAATCATTAAGAATTATCCTCAGCATGACTTCGACTCCATACCAAATACCGGTATTGCTTATCATTTTCAACCGCACGGAGAAGGCTCTTCAGACCTTAGAGGCGATCCGGAAGGTCAGACCGCGTCAGATTTTCATAGCTGCTGATGGCCCTCGGAATGATGCTGAAAAGCAGATTACGGAAAAGACGCGCCAGTCTGTAGTATCCGCTATCGATTGGGATTGCGAGGTGAAGACTTTGTTTCAGGACCGCAATCTTGGATGCGGACCGGGAGTATATACCGCCGTCAGCTGGTTCTTTGACAATGTAGAGAAAGGTATAGTATTGGAGGATGATTGCGTAGCGGACCCAACGTTTTTCCAATTTGCCCAAGAGATGTTGGAAAAATACGAGAACGATGAAAGGGTAGGGACTATATGCGGATACCATGATCTGGATATGCCCGGGTATCCTTATTCCTGGTTCTTCTCGCGTTTCGGCGCGGCTTGGGGGTGGGCCTCATGGCGTAGGGCTTGGAAAAACATGGATCTGACCATGTCTTGGCGCGACACTCCGGCTAAGGAATCCGTAATCGCCAACAATGGCTACCACGGTAAGATAAAGGAACACTGGGATTACGAACTGCGGTGTATCGATAATGGTTATGTGTCAGCCTGGGATTGGCAATGGTATTTCACCTTAGCTGCCCAGAATCAGCTTTGCATACGTCCCAAAACCTGCCTGATATCAAATGTAGGCAACGATGATGAGGCAACCCACCAGATGTGGTCCTCTATCAAGAACAATGTAGTGCCGTTGAAATTCCCGTTAGTAGCACCCCCGGTTATGGCTCCATGGGAAGAGTTTGACAGGAAGTTAGGACGGCAATACCTGACTCCGAAATACCGGGTTATGCATCGTATTCCTCATTCCCTAAAGGAATCTCTGAAGAAAATCCTGTCTCCTCTGCGCAAAAAATAAATTATTTGTTTTATTGACACAGCCTCTGTACGGCTTAAATATACAATGCCTAAAATTAAGACACCGACCGGAGTTATACGATATAAGACCGTTCCCCTTTATCCCGGGGTTAAAAGGATCGATCCTGAAAAGGCCTTCGAGAACCTTACCATCCTTAAGGAGATCTGCGATAAAGCAGGTCTGACTTTCATGTTGGCCTACGGTACATTGTTAGGTGCCGTCCGAGAAAAAGATTTCATAGCCCATGATGAGGACATAGACCTGGCGATGTTTGAGGAGGACCGTAATAAGTTCCTTGCACTTTTGCCTCGGATTCTTCAGGCCGGTTTCAAGATAGTCAGACATGACCGCCGGGATCTCTATTCTATAATGAGAAACGGCGAGTATATAGATTTCTATTTCTTCCGCGATTATGGCAACGGTATGAGATATTGCAGCGGATTCCTTCTGCCTGAGGAATTTTTCGGCCAGCCGGATATGATCCGGTTCAAGGGATTGGATTTCCATACCCATTCCAATTACTTAGACATGCTCTTATGTGAGTATGGAGCAGATTGGCAGACTCCAATCGAATACAATAATTACGAGATGGCTTCCTGGCGAAAGCTCCTGTTTGCTTCCAAGGAACACCTTAAGGATGTCTTGCCGCAGTTCCTTTTCGAGAAGATGGTAAAGGGTTCTGAGAAGAAAGCGGCCGATATTTCATATCGTCATTACGAGCGTTACAAGAAACTTAAAGGACTATGAGGGTATTGACTCTGGACAAGGAAAATTTCAAGGAGAAGTGCCTGGAACTGAGACGCAACTTCGAAAGCCGGTGGGGAAAACCCGATATGACTGTAGGGATAGCTACCGGTGGGGAATATGTAGCGCGGATTTTCTCAGATGTCCCGGAGCCTTTGGCCATTGTAGAGCGCAGACGTGCCGGCTCTGAGCTAAAGGATCGCCATGCGACCGATATCCTTAAGCGTCTACCATCGAAAGCTAATGATTTGTTGAGAATTGTGGAATCCGGCCTTTATAACCTCAAATGGATTGCGTCAGGCAAGAAGGATGTGATTCCGAGAGCTTTCGAATTGCCTGAAGAAATAGTAAGGAAAATAAAGCGATTACCTACTGGAGCAACCATAGCATTGGTAGACGATGCTGCTGACAGTGGAGAGACCTTAGCCTCAGTTAAGGAATCTATACTTCTGGTTGCTCCTCATGTTAACATTATTACCGCTGTGCTGACAGTAACACGCCGACAAGCCGATCCGGTGGTGGACCTCGCTCTCTGGCAAGACGGTACCTTGATACGTTTCCCTTGGTCGGCAGATTATAATAGATAAACTCCGTGAGTAATAAAGATATAATAGTTGTAGATCTTGACGGGACCTTGATCCGAGGTAACAGCTTTTCTATGCTTTGTAAACGATTGCTGTTAAATGATCCTACTACATTTCCTACGGCCCGGATTATCCTTAAACGTAAATTGCGTCTCATCAGTCATGAAAAGGCTAAGCAACTTATATTGGACCTTGTAGAAAAATCAGGACGTGATGGGTGGTACTCCCAATTCATGTTAGACTTGCAAAGTTCCATTCGTATGCCCTTGTATCGGGAGATTTACCGGGATGTGTTGCAAGGGAAATTGGTGTTGCTCGCTACCGCTGCGCCGGCATTTTATGTAAAAGACCTATGCCGGAATCTAAAACTCACTCACTATCTCGCAACCGAAATCGGTAAGCCTGAAAACAAGGGAGAAGAGAAGAATCGACGTGTTAAGTGGTGGGTTGAGAAGAAAGATGGAGTGATCCGGAAGATATTTACCGATAACCGGGATGATCTGGACCTTATGTTTACGGGGGGACTTCACAAAGCTGATGTCTTCTTGGTGAATCCAACCGTAAAATCCTTCAATGAATTAGAATACTTCCGGAGCAAATTCAGGTTAGCGGACTATTCCGGCTCTTGACCGTTAATAGGTTATAAGACATCTATAAGACGAACACAAAAGCGGAGGACAGACTGTAAGACCCCGTCTCATAAAATATTACGAGTATGGCAGACAAAACTGCAGATAAGACTAACAAGGATAAGAAAACAAAGGATATTGTAAAGAAGGTGATCGATTATATGATACCGGTCGCAATCTCTGCCGGCCTTATCCTTTGGCTTTTCCATAAAGTCCATTTTAAAGAAATACGCCATGTCCTGAGTGAGGGCGTAGATTTCAGGTGGATTTTCCTAATGATGGCGATAATCATACTCAGCCACGTCATCCGCGGTATCCGCTGGGGAATACAGCTGAGGGGTGCCGGAGTACCGAGGCTGCCCGTGGTTACGGAAGCTGTATCGATTTTCGGTGCTTACGCGCTCAACCTGATTTTCTCTTATTTGGGGGAGGCCTGGCGTTGCGTGTATATTTCCCGAATTACTAAGACAAAGCTTACAACAGTCATTGGCACCGACATCGGTGACAGGCTCTCGGATGCCGTCGTAGTGGTAATGCTTACTGTATTGGCATTGGTAGTAGCCCGTCCGGCAATGGACAGTTTTCTAGATCATTATGAATTCGGGCGAGACTTGACAAATGCTTTTACTTCAGTCGGACTATGGCTCTGGGTAATTACAATATTGGCCGTAATTGCCGGAAGTTGCTGGTTCTTCCGTAAGACCTCCTTTTTCCTGAAAATTAAGGCCGGTTTTATGCGGATATGGCAAGGATTCGCGGTATTGTTCCACATGAAAGGAATAGGTCTCTATATCCTTCTTACATTAGGTATATGGATATGTTACTTTATGGAGACTTACGTATGTTTTCAGGCCTTTCCGTTTACTAAGGAATTGGTAACGGAACATGGTATGGCATGGGGACTCTTGCCTGGGCTGGTGGTATTCGTATTTGGCTCCTGTTCGATAGCTATTCCTTCCAGCGGTGGACTGGGTCCCTGGAACATTGCCGTGATGTTTGCGTTATCTTTATATGGGATACCACAAGCTGAGGGAGCAGCCTATTCTCTTGTAGTCTGGAGCTTCACTACGTTGACTCTGGTGATAATTGGGGTGTTCAGCGCCGTCTATGTCGCTCTCCAGCGGCGAGCGATAAGAAAATTACCTGCGGATGCCTCGCGTTCCCAGATAGCAGATACTACTTGGTAATTCTCCCGGTGGATCCTGAAATCCAGATCTTTAAAATGAAGTCGTTTAAACGACTTCAATCCTTTAAAACAAATCAATACTATGAAAGACAACGAAAGAATCATTCCGGCTTCGGAACTGATAATCAATCCCGATGGTTCCGTTTTCCATCTGCATCTCCGTCCAGATCAGGTCTATGACAATATTATCCTTGTAGGGGATCCGGGTAGGGTGGATATGGTAGCCTCTTATTTTGACTTTAAGGATTACGATGTCCAGTCCCGGGAGTTTCATGCTATAGGCGGCACATATAAGGGAAAGAATATAATGTGCCTTTCCCATGGTATAGGATCCGACAACATCGAAATCGTAGTCACTGAGCTGGATGCTTTGGTGAATGTAGATTTCGAGACAAGAAAGGTCAAGAAGGAGCATCGCATCCTGAATATGGTGAGAGTCGGAACATCGGGCTCCCTTCAGGAAGATCTTCACATTGGGGACTTTGTAATCGCCTCAAAGGGGATAGGTACCGACGGTATCCTGAATTATTATGCTGACAGGGACAAGGTCTGCGATCTTGATTTCGAACGGCTGTTCTGCGAGCACACTCTATGGAATGAGTCTTGGGCCGCGCCTTATGTTGTGGATGCGGATCCGGAATTGGTAGACCGCATAGGACGTGAAGATATGCGCCGGGGATACACTGTCTCGGCTGTAGGTTTCTATGCTCCTCAGGGAAGGATGGTCAGGCTGAAACTGGTAGATCCGGATTTAAACGAGAAAATAGAATCCTTCAGGTTTGATGGAAAGCCAATTACAAACTTCGAGATGGAATCGGCTTGTCTGCAGGGTATGGCCAAGATGCTTGGTCATAAGGCTATGACAGTCTGCTGTATTATAGCTGAACGTAGAGTTACGAAAGCTAATGCTGATTACAAGCCAAGTGTACGCAAACTGATCGAGACAGTCTTGGATAGATTTTAGTTCTATTGAGTTGTAAGGGATGAGCTCCCGGGTGCAATTTCTCTTTTTTTAAAATACCAGTATACGGGGAAGATCTTGATATTTGAGGTCTTTCCCGATTATTTTTTTCTGAGAATCCAACAGATAGAGGGTTGGGGTAGTACGCAATACATATATCTCTTCCGCATCAACGTCCCCCTCAGGTGACCATCCTACGATCCAATCCTTTGGCCAGCTTGCTGCGTCTTCGAGCCAGTGGCCCTTTTCGGCTCCGAAAGAGTCTATAGCTATTATCCTCAGTTTGCCACTTACCATGAGACGCGTTATCTCTCCGTCATTGTTTAGTTTGCGTTTAAGTTCATGGCAATCCAGACAGTCTGTATCGTAGAATATGAGCAGGGTATAACTTCCTTGTGGATCATAATCAGATAGCCGTTGAAGATCGTCATTCCGGTCTATGAATTCAAAATCGGTTGCGATCGTTCCGAGACGGTTTTTCAGGATTTGCTCCCGGGAGTAGAAGGCGCGTGTGCGCGTTGCCTCAGATACTGACGGGTCATCTATAAGGAAATTGGTAAAAAGCAGGTAGCTCTCTGAATTGGAGAAGGGTGAGGAGGGATTGTATAGATATGTCTCAGCCAACCCGGCGATAGTTTCCGAAAGTTCCGGATCCTGCCGTACTTTGTTCAATAAAGTATTGACACCGGACTGGCCGCTGACAGAGTCAGCTAATGCCAAAACGGAAAAGAAATTAGAGAGATTCTGTTCAAGAAAAAGAGAATCGGTTTTGAGAGCCGGATCATCCCAGTCCATTGCATCCCAGAAATGATTAAGCAGATATGTCATCTTCTGCTCGCGGGTACTGAGTTCCTCGGGGATCTCGGGCAAAGGGAGTTCTTTAACCATGCCATCTTCTTGCCTCATGGTAGCCGATGCCATGCTGAAGCTCAGCGTGAGAATAAAAAGGCTTACAAGGATAAGAAAACTTGATCTAACTTTCTTTAAATCATTCATGGTTCTTTTCTCCATCATAAATACAATAATTGGATGATACCTCAATAGGTAGTAAATCGGTTTCCGGGTAATCTGGTGATTAGGCCATCGAACTCTAATTCACCGAGTTGAGCCGTGAGGCGTGCTACCGGAATCTGGAGACGTTGACATAATTCATCGAGCTGTATCGGTTCCCTCTCCATATTGATGGTCTCAAAAATCAACTTAGCCTCTCCGTCCAGCTCCGGGGTAAGGTTTGGAATTACGGGCACGCTACGGTCCGGGGCCTTATCCAGTCCGAGATTATGGGCAATGTCAGAAGGAGCGGTTACCAATTGAGCCTTCTGCTGAGATATGAGCATATTGCATCCGCTGCTCTTTTCATCTGAGATCCGTCCCGGCAGAGCCATCAGAGTGCGGTTTAAGCAGAAGGCGATATTCGCAGTAGACATAGCACCTCCTTTGATAGGGCTTTCTGCAACCAATGTGGCATCGCTCATACCGGCAACTATTCGGTTACGTTCCAGAAAATGTTTTCTGAACGGTTTTTCTCCCCATAGATATTCAGTCAGCAAAGCACCTCCTTTTTCTCTTATCGCCCTTGCCAAGTCGCGGTGAGGAGCCGGATAAATTGTCCCGAAGCCGTGAGCCAGGACCCCGACTGTTGGAGTTCCTGCCTGAAGCGCCGCTTTATGAGCTGCGGCATCTATACCGTAGGCCAATCCGCTGACTATGACCAGGCGATCGGACAAGGGGGTAAGCTCCATAACTGTCCTTTGAGTAAAAGTCTCGCCGTAAGGTGTGCATTGGCGTGTGCCGACTATGGCCAGGAAATCCCCTTCATTCAGATCGCAGTCTCCGAAACAAAAAAGATGGCGCGGAAAATCCGGTGTCTCCAGTAATCGATAAGGGTAACCGTCATCCCATATTGTCAGGATTTGAATGGAATGTGACAAGCAACTTTGGAACTCATGCTGGGCTTTGAGCATACCTTCTGATATGTCTCCTTCGTGAAGCCCGAGCAGCCCGCGGGATGCTAACATTGAATTAACTATTTCAGGCTTACTGATCAAATCTACAGCCTCTGCCCCCGACTCCTTCAGATACATCAATAACTCATTCGGTATCTTAGACATAAGCGAGAGTGCGAGCCTGGCGATAGTCTGTTCCCGTTCTTCCTTATCCATCTTTCCCAAAATTAATTATGAAACGAACGCCTCTTATCAAACTTCAAAGGAAGTCTTTGAATATGTCAGCCAATTCATCTCCGCGCGAGATCTTGCCATCTTTCAGAACAGCGATGGTTACAATTGCTGTGGCCACCATCTCGCCACTCGGCAGGAATATATCCTGGTTGAAGATAAAGCGTGCCCCTTTACGCTGGATATTGAGGGCTGAGATAAACTCCTGTGTGCCCCGTAAAGGGGTATGATACTCTATCTCAATTTTACGTACAACGGCATCTATACCTTGCTTGTGCATCTCGATAAACGAGAAGCCCGCATCGCTACAGAACTTATGACGTGTATGCTCCATATAATGGAGGTAATTGGCATTATTGACTATCTGCTCGCAATCAAGCTCATAGTCCCGTACCTCCATCTCCATCATGAAGCAATATTTCTGGTTTTTATCTTTTATCAGTCTCATTACTATTCGTTTTTAATCGACTATGGATAATCTCAGAAGGATCATACAGATTGTAGAATATTCTTCTCCTTCGGTAGCATTACCCATTCGTTATCCCGGGTGCCATACCAATCGCCGAGCCGTGTGAATACCCGGCGGTTAGGATCAATCCTTTCAGCCTCTACAATTATTTGGCGATCCAGCCTCCACAACGGCTTCTCCGGCGATTCCTCATCTTTTTGAGGAGAGAAGACAGAGATGAGAAAGGATCCATCGGGGGCTCTGACTATGGTATGATGAGTCAAGTTGACGGCATTCAGACTCTTGAATCCATATACAATGAATACCATTGTGAAAATCATTGGAAGTACGAGCAGGATGAGCATCAAACCTACAATGGCACATCTTAAATCGATGATAAACCCCATCACCACTCCTGTGATTCCCAATAAAAAAATACCGAAAAGACTTCTCGTAACCCAAGGTGAATCACCTAATATTATCATAAGCCAACTCAAGGTGGGAACCCTGAACGGCATTCCCTCACCCCCGATGGATTCTGAGCAATCATTCTCCTTTATTCCTTTTTCTGCGGTATTTTTCATATACTTCAAGGTTCTGGGGAACGAGGGTCTGCAGAAAGCCTGTACCTTCAGGATTGCTTAACGTATTGAGCTTTATATAACGGTCTCCATTGTCATATTTTCTTGGGAATACCATGTCCCGTCTTCTTTTTGCCCTGTCACTCATCTCGGAATGACCATTTGCTGCTAAACCGCGAAGACTGGAATCAACCCCCTCCGGACGACATTCCACAGGATAAATCTCGGAACAAGGAGGATACCCAAGTCCCGTCCACATTACATAAAGCTCACCCGGATTCTGTGAGGCCTCTCCAGCCCGAATCCCCTCGATAACAATCACGGCAGAAGATTTATAACGCGGAATAAAATCCTGATCTATAGCCCAGCCATCACACTGGTCCTGTAGAAAATCCCTGTCATGGAGGGAGTGATAAAAGGAACGGGAAACAGTTTCAGTCAGATATTCCGGACTCAGGTCATTGGCCTCTAATACAGGTTCGAGGAGATGAAGCGCATTTTTTTCGCGGATGAAACCAAATCCTTCATTTTCGCGCCCGGAATGGCTGTAATTTGTCCTCACCAAGGCCTGCTGATCCTGATCCTTAAGATCATATCGAATATAGGAATGATTGTTGGTTTCAAAAAACGCCCCATTGCCGGAAGCATCAAAAACACCGAAATTCGCCTCCACCCCCATCGGACGAGGTAAGGAATCCAGCAACATCGCGAAATCATCGACTGTAGCACAATGGCGAAGAGCCAAAGTCATTACCAAGCCCTCCTTGTCCATATCCTTCTCCGGCACCTTATCATCCTTAATATTATAAGAAGCCGTGTTCATAATCGCGAAACCGGCAGTATTGAAGCCAGTCCACGCCTCCTTGCAATCACGGTCCGAGGCATTGAACAAAGCTACGTATGCAAAGGAACCCTCCTCTGCCGGAATATATTCTACCTTATTGTCTACCGCCGAAGTATCCCTATGTTTCCATAGCAAGGGGCGCCCATCTCGCGTAACCGAAGCCCCGAAAAGACCCGAAGTGCACGCCAGAACCTCAGAGAAGGAAAGACTGAGAAGCAAACATCCTAAAACCGATATCAATCTACCGGATTTAAAGAGTATAGGCTTGTGAGATAAGAAGTTATTTAAAATCACTGAAAAGTGTATGTTAACGGAGTATAAAAAACGGAAAGTCAGTCAACCACAAAGGGGCTGAGGACGTTTCTATAATACAAAATGCAAAAGCATCAAGGTTCCGAATAGACTATTACAGTCAGGTTATCGGAGGAAGGAATCTAAAATAAGGCGCAGGATCCATCGGAGAATGCCGGAAAACGATATTTACCGGGAGACCGATGCCCAGAAACGGCCTGAAGAAAGATTCCGAAAAACAAAGATAATCAAATGCTGTGAGATGGAAAAAATTAAAGCTTGAAACTTGCATATTATTTTTGCAAACAACCCCGAACCCGCTTATTGAAGGGCTAACCCCTCGCAATAAGTAACCACAGCCTCGAGAAGGCAACCGGGTCAGTGGGGGAGCAAGAGAGCTTAATATGGAAAAGCAATAAGAGAAAGAGTGTTCAGAGTTTCGTGAGAAAAGTTGAATACGGTTTTAAGTTTAGTTAGATATAGTTTATAGTGGAATCGTGGGAGAGAGCCGTAGTGGAAGCGGCTCTCTCTTTTGTATCAATCTTGGTAAACAAAGGAAACATCAACCTTGGTATATAATGAATCTTGGGATGTAATCAACCTTGGTATATAAAGAAAAGAGGAAGACCTTGGGGTCTTCCTCCGGGAGCCGCGAGTGGGACTCTCCGGAGGGTTGCAAATATTTTAGATACAGAGTATTATTAATGCGTTTCATAAAACTGTATCAGAATCGTATCATTTTCGCTTGTCCGGTACCCTCTAATGCTACAGATTCCTTATCCATGGGAGTAGACTTCTCCAAACTTCGCCTCGATTAGGAAGATCATGAATGTGCGTCCTTTGCGAAGTCCCAGGAACGGCAGGTTATTTCCTGATGCCCTGAAGACTTCCAGCTTCATGTCGTCCGTTACGAAAGAGGGGAGACAGTTACGAGCCTTTTTTGTCAACCTGCTAACGGGAATCTTTTCAGACCCGAAAGAGTGCCTGTCCGAAATCGCAATCCTTCTCCAGCCCAATTCCGAAAGCTTCTTGAGGCGTCTAAGAAAATCAGGGAACAATCCCAGATCGTGGCACATGCTCCAGGAATGGTCTGAAAGGTATAGGAAGGAAAAGAGGGGATAATCCGTATTCGCGTAATCCAGGATTTCGGAAGTTGAGATGTGATTCTCCTTCACCAATGCAGCGACTTTATCCAGTGCAGATGAGACACCTTCTGAGGAGGTTCTTTTAGGTTTCATCATCCGTTCAGTTGATCAGGGTGTCAAAGTATTTCCTGATTGATTCCTTAGATATGATCTTGCCGTGGGCCGGAGGGCATGCGTCAAGCCACGGTGATTCCTCATGGGTAAGCTGCATGAGCCCCATGGCGGAGAATTTGTTGTAGGTGTCGAAGACCTTGCAGAACAGTTCCAGCTCCTCGTCTGAGCCAAAGTCGAAGGACTCGTCCTCGGGCATTATGCTGTTGCGTCCGCAAACAGAATATCTGGCGTAGACTTCCGGTACTACGGGGCCGTATTGCCAGGCCTCTATCTCTTCCTCGAACAGTGGGGTGCCGAATTGGGCAAGGTGGTATCCCTGCTCATAGTATAGGAGTTTCTGGAGCTTCAGGTTCGTCAGCAGGTCCGAGCCTTCCGCGTTGTCGGCAAGGCGGAGAAGGGCGTTTGCTATTTTGGATACTGGGTATGACATGACTCTATGATGTAAAGTAAATAAAATAAATCGGTTTTATTATGATAACGATCGGTTTTTGATGGGAGTTGCCTCGCAATGTTGGCAGAAGCGTGGATAATTGCTAACTTTGCATGTCCGCTACACCGGTAGGGGAATAACCTTTAACACTCAGATAAGATGAGAAGAATAAAAAGTATACTGCGTATGATCAAGCGGTGGCGTTACCGTCGGCTTTATCGCCGGCTCTACTGGCACTATGCCTCCAAAAGCGATTCAGCCGCAATCGCGCTCCAGCAAGCTGACCTCGCTTTTTTCGGGCTCACCTTCTGGACGTGGGAGGAGTTGGATCCATGTCAGAGTCAAGATCCATGCTGAGCCTGTCTTTATTGTGAAAGGCCTCAAATGAGGCTTTCCTACGCTCTTTCCTGCGTTCGTCCTCTATCTGAGCATCTGATTTAAGGTCGGCTGACGGGAACAAAACGGGTATCGAGAATGAGATCCGTGATACATTTTCAGTTTTTGTCTCCTTGCCCGCTGATGCTTTGGCAGAGAAAACCTGAAGGAAAGAAGCACCTGCTCCACCGTCTAAAGAGTCGGTGGAACCGACTGTTACCGCAATATCGAAATCAATATTTGAGATCAGCCTGCACTTCCCATTGTGGTTGATGACCAGTTTACCCGAAGAGGGCGGCATTGGTGGAGACACTACCGATCCGTCCTCTGATTGTGTCTGCAAGTCTGAGATAGCCCCCGTTATCTCGCTTATAGCTAACTTTACAAAATCCTTCAATTCCATACCATCATTTGTTTTTCAGTTCCTCGATGCGTTCTTTGAGTTCGGCTATTCGTTCGTTCTTCTCGGCCAGCAGCTCTTCAAGGGACTTTATGCGCTCGGAAAGGACCGCGTCGCCGGCTACGACCGACACGTTGCCAGTCCCCGATGCGGGTGAGTAGTCCCCCTCTGTATGTACGTCTCCCTGATTTTTCTGCTCTCCCGTAATAAGCCAGTGAGCATCAATTTTAAGAATTCGTACAATTTTTTCCACCATGTCCACGGGAATTTTAGATCGACGTTGCTTGCTAAAGTAGTTTGACATGCTGGTGGAAGGAACGCCTATTATTTCAGCAAATCTAATCTTATTTCCTGAAAAAGAAGAATTTATAATCTGTTCAATGCGGTCATTAATCGTCTCCATTCTGTTAATAAAAGTAAATTTACAGTTAATAATAGTAAATTGACTTGCAATGGTTAGTAGAATGACTTACCTTTGCACTCGTAAAGTTAACAATTAACCTTTAAAAGAGCAAAAATGAGCAAGGTAAATACAGGGGACACCCCGACCAGATACTGGGTATTACGCCCCGGGGATTTCCGGGTCGAGGAGGTAACCGATGACATAATTAAGGCTACCTGCGGAAAGTATGCCGACAGGCGGTTTGGCCTGGAGATGCTGGAATCCTTCAACAATCTCTTCCGCTCTGAGGAAGAAGCCGAGGAGGCCTCGTTGGCTATCCGAACTTACCTCGCCTCCTTCAAGGTCATCCTCGAAGCGCGTCAAAGGTCAGCCCTACGAACTCGTACGCAGTCCGGTAATATTGAGCTGCCTGACTCCCAAGACGAGAAGATGATCCGGTTAAAGCTGATCATGGCCTTCAAAGGTGATGTGGTAAATGCCAACACCGCTCTCCAATTTGTCAATGGCAATCCGGAAGCGTCGGAAGATTACCGCCGCTTCATGGAATGGCAACAGGAAAAATTCCGTCAGTACTGCGAGAGGACGGGGGTCAGGCTCGGGGGACCACCTACTTCGTCAAAAGAGCAGTAACAAGTGATTTAAAAGTTTCCCAAAGTTAACAATTAACCATTAAACCAACAACAAAATATGGCAGAAATAAAAACCTCTAATTTTTACCCATCTCTCAGGGAGATGGAGGTTGGAGATAAGATTCACTTCCCTATTGAGAAAGCAAGGAGCATCCGCGCGCTTGCTTCTGAGGCTGGAATAGTAATGCAGCGAAAGTTCTCCACCCTCTCCAACCGCGAGGAGCGGACAATCACAGTAACGAGAGTATCATAACCCAGTCAATCAACAACCAATCAATAAAGACCAAGACAATGGACAACAACCAAAACAGACAACTGCAGGCGGCCGGCCTGCACCTGACCGCGGACCAGTGGCTCCGCATGAAGCTGATAACCGCCTTCAACGGCGACACGGCCAAGGCCGAGAAAGCCTACAGGTACGTAAAGCGCACCCCGGAGCAGTCCGGAGAAACAGAAGGAGTCCCGGTATGAAGAAAGCAAGGCCTAGGCTAACCACCGTCAGCATGGATCTTCTCCCTGCCGAGCAAATGCCGGAAAATGAGAAGAAACTAATATGGAGACGGATAGTATTAGCCGATTTCCAGAGTTGGAAGATTTTTGTGGAAGATCCCATCTTCGGTGAGACAGAACCTTCCATCGGGGATTATCTGAAGTACTTCCGCTGTTACCTTTTCTTCTACAGCGAGGGATCACCTAAGGACCGGCGCAATAAGAGTTCAGCGCGCTCCTTCTTCTCCCGGCTCTGGACATTGGCAAGACGGCTTCTCACCAATTCCTTGAAGCCCTCGCAATTGCTCCCGGCCTCGTCGAGGGAGTAAAAGAAGGCTCCCCGGTCATCACATCTCAGCTTGACCTCGTGGGTTTTCCCGCAATCAGGACAGGTAACTGAAGACAGCTTAGAAGCCTCCAGTTCATAGAAAGTCTGGTTTATCATAGATCTTAAAATTTACAACGTACAAATTTACTAAAAAGTAACAAATCATGCAATCTACAGGACTCAGGAGACTGGTAACGCTGACACTGGCCGAGGCATTGGCCGGGATGGAAGTAGGGGAGAGTGCGATTGCCCCGGAAGGATACAGCTACGGATACGTCCGCAAGGTATGCTCCGAACTCAAACGGGACGGGTACCTCTTCTCTACCTCAAAGAAACCCTCGGGGCTGATCGTAACACGTAACAGATAAAATCAATAAAGATATGGCAACCTCACAGAACATAGAACAGATGCTCAACAAGGCATTGCGCGAGATGGCGGCCCTGCGCCGTGAACTGCGTGAGCTGGGAAATCTCATAAACGCTGACGTCCGCACGGCAGACCATCTGGTAGGAGTCCCCGAGGCTTGCCGGATCCTGGGGCTGAAGAAGACCGCCGTATACAACATGATCGCCAAAGGACACCTGCCCGCAAGGCGCGAGAATGGCGGGCGATACAAACTCTCCTTCAACCAGCTGCAGAAGTACATCCATTCATAAGTTTCATATATCTTTTCAAATTCATGATGTAGGTAATAAGTATTATTGACGCTCCGCGACAGTCGCGAGACAGGCACGGAGATTTTCCCCCGACAAGCGCAGAGCGGATGTTCGGTCATCCCGGGGGAGCAAACTTAAAATTTAGACAGACATGAAAAAAGAGATCCTTCATCTTTCGGCCATGGGCCTTGCCCTGGTCCTCTCCATCGGGCTCAGCTCCCTGATGCCCGCCCGCTCCCGTCAGCTCCCGGCGCGCCTCTCAGCCGAGGAACTGTCCTGGACCGAGTTCTGCCGCGTCCGCGGTTACGACTCCCAGTCCAACGACTCCGCGGTCATAAACGAATACCTCGACACCTGGGTCGGCTCCATCGAGGAGGAGATCCACTGTCCCGAAGCTACTCAGGCATGACAAACCCCGTCTGCCGCGTCTGCTCAGCCGGATACGAGACCATCAACGGCCGGCGGTGCAGGATCCTGGACCTGAAGGTGGAATATTCCCCCGCTCCGCCTTGCAAGGAACTATCAAAGGGGAAATAACAGATTAAGATTTCTGAAGAAATGGAAGATATAACGACCGCCAAGACTGGCAAAAGAGAAAACATAACCGCGCCCCGGCTCTCCGAGACTGCCGGGACCCTCATCCGCCTTGCGCTGAGCTGCGCTATAGTATTCGGCGCGCTCATGGTGCTGAGCGAAAGCGAGGACCTGACCCTCACCAAATTCATAATCCAGAAAGCAGCCGGCCTGGCTATCATCATAGCCGCCCGGTTCGCCTGGAAGAGACTCATACCTTGAATGAGATTTGGATTCTTTCATTATGGTTAACAATTCCAATTTTTGTCGTGTAAGAGCACATGATTTATAGTGGTAATCCGAGTCCGTCCCGCTGCGAAGCGCATGGCGGCTCAAATTGATCCGGTAGCTCAGCGGTAGAGCGGTGCGGAATCTGCCCGGGGCAGACAGCACGCACGGTGGGAGGTCCGACTCCTCCCCGGATCCCGAAGCCGGACTTCTGTCCTGCTCATGATTGATTGATGGGGCGGCCCGTCCGCCATGGCTGGCCGCCCTTTTTTCAGTCAAGCAGGCAATGAACCGGAAATTATTAACAAATAAAATTTTTCAATCATGGCAGTAAACAGATTTGCCGAGACAGCAGCTAAGCTCTCACAGCTCAAACCCTGGGCCGTGGCCACGGATGCCGACATCCAGGCCCACATCGTAACCCTCTACAACCAAGTACACGGATCCGGCGGCGAGGCCTTCGCCGAACGCGAGTCCCGCTATCTCCATCAGACGATCTTCAATGATGAGAAGAAACGCAACCTCACCCCGCTCTCGGTCTTCCTGGCATACGTGGACCTCGCGGTCAAGGACCTCACCCTCGAGCCGGGCGCCCAGGCACTCTGCTACCTCCTCAACCGCAACGTCAAGCTCAAAGACGGCCAGGGAAAGGAATACTGGGAAAACCGCGCCTACATCTCCATCACCGGCTACGGCGAAATATTACTGCGTCAGCGTGCCGGCCAGATCCGCCACTGCGACACCCCCACGGTAGTCTACGAAGGCGACAAGTTCTCATACGAGGAGGAAGACGGACGCAAGCGCGTATCCTACGCCCTGAATCTCTCCCATAACCCGGCCAACCCCATCGCCTGCTTCATGAAGATCACGCGCCTGGACGGCACGGTAGACTACGCCAT
>CAZKJP010000047.1:0-20103 GCA_964553075.1 uncultured Sangeribacter sp.
GGCGTATTGGCAGGCGTTGAAGACGAGGTATCTTCAGACCATCATACATATACCGACCCTGAGGAGGTTATCGACTTCGTAGCCCGCACAGGCTGCGACAGCCTCGCTATCTCAATCGGTACTTCTCACGGTGCATACAAGTTCACTCCGGAGCAGTGCACCCGCGACCCGAAGACCGGCCGTCTCGTGCCCCCGCCGTTGGCATTCAACGTGCTTGAGGCCGTAGAAAAGAAGCTTCCTGACTTCCCGATCGTACTCCACGGTTCATCTTCCGTACCTCAGGAGTATGTAGATACCATCAACGCTAACGGCGGTAAGCTGCCCGATGCAATCGGTATCCCCGAAGAGGAGCTCCGCAAGGCAGCTAAGATGGACGTTTGCAAGATCAACATCGACTCCGACAGCCGTCTTGCAATGACTGCAGCCGTACGTAAGG
Source organism: uncultured Sangeribacter sp. (assembly GCA_964553075.1). GTDB lineage: Bacteria > Bacteroidota > Bacteroidia > Bacteroidales > Muribaculaceae > Lepagella. The sequence continues at coordinate 437 of CAZKJP010000047.1, forward strand.
TATTCAACGAGAAGCCGGGTGAGTTTGACCCGCGCAAATACCTCGGCCCGGCCCGCGACGAGATGGAGAAGCTCTACAAAGAGAAGATCCTCAACGTACTCGGCTCCGCCGGCAAAGCAGAGTAATTACCCGCTCCTATACCATAGGACAACTATAAATACAAAAAATCCCTTAAGAGCAGTATCCACCATACCCCTCTTAAGGGATTTTTATATACTCATCTCCTAAAAAATGATAGATTGGGTCTTACTCTCTGATTTTCTCCAAAATGCGATTATACTGTGAGGCATCAAGATATATCATTGGGTATTCATTCGGTTCCGAGGAAGGACCGAAATACATTATTTCTTTTTCTGAGGATATACTATCCGGTTTCAGAAAAAGGGTAATACCACGTTCGGAGAATTGTCGCAGATAGGCTTCGTTAATCATTGACACTTTCACTTCTTGCCCTTTAAATACCGAATAAATGGCTGAAGTGAACTCCGTTCTTTCATGAGATTTTTTAAGTACCCTGGTTAATCCTCGACCCGCGACAAGAACCGAACCGGCTACCATTATCCACATCACAATCTTCTGCCATTTATTCTGCCGATAACAGGAAGCTGCCAAAATGCCCCCTATCACAATCAAAATCCATAACTGACAGATATAACGCGCCCACCATGATTGCTCGAAGAAGAAACAACTCGCTATTACCCATACGGAGATATAAATCCCTACCCCACTTCCTATTTTTCGGCTATACCAAACCTCTACAAGGCTTAACAATATCAGCAGCGGCATCAACGGGCCAAATCCTCCGGTACGAGATTCAATCCCTGGGATTGCCGGACTGAACAAAGAATAGAAGAATGAATAGAATCTATTTTCCCCAAGAAGCTCTGCCGGGGTAAGTCCGGTCATTATATCAACACTCCCCTCTCCAAGCAAGGGATAAAGAGGATGCCCCTTGTCTAAAAAATTGGTAACGTAAGGATGATAGTTTAGTACACAAGCTCCTATAGTCGCAATTATTAAAGCGAATAACCCAACTGATATGGCCAGCTTATACTGATGCCGGACTACCCACCATATCACCGCGGCAAAAACCGTAACTCCCGCTTCGAAGAAGGCATTGAACTTCGTGGCTATAGCCAGTAAGATTACCATCCCCAACAATGCATAGTTGATCTTCTTGCGTGGATTCTCTCCAATTCCAAAGAGAAAAATAATTGCCAGTAAAGTATAGATATACTTTGCGAAATCAATATAATAAGTAATCGACTGGCAGACATAAACTGGGTTACATACCGCAACTATGCCCACTCCTACAGCCAAAGGTTTACTTGTTCTTGGGAAATGTTGTCTGGAAAAGGAGTAAACGAAAAGAAAGGCGGTCAGTCCAAGGATAAAATTGACTCCCTTCCCGGATTCAAGAGTGCCGACAAATGAGACAATCGCAGCCTGGATCATCTCGAGTCCTTTGGCATAATGCAATGCCCATATAGAAAGCGGGGCATCGGCTAATTCTACTCCCCCGGGAGTCCAACCCCGGCAAATGGCCGCGATTATCTCCTGATGGTAGACGATTCCATCAAACGAGCAGTCGGTAATTATACTACCAATCAGGATACTTACCACCCAACATAGGATACTCGTCAATCCGTTTCCAATACTTTTTATCGAGCTATTTCCAGGCCAGCCGATACCCCAGCCAACCAAAAGACCTAAAGGAAAGCAAATCCAACCTATTGAGATCCGGAACAGAAAGCAGAGGCTCACTGTAAGATATATTGAAAAAACCTGACCTAACAAGATTTTTCCAAGTCCATAGGCCGATAGCCACTTTGTACCCGCATCTTTTACTTTAAGTTGCATTTCCATCTTCAGCTTTTCTTGGCGTTACTTTTATGACCAATCCTTTTTTATACCATTAGTTCTTTTATTATCCCATTAGCTCTTTATTCCTTCACCCAATGCGCTACGTCTGCCAGATTAAGCATTGCACGGTCATCTTCGCTATTACCCCATGCCTCCAATTGATAATCCGCCATATTCGGGTAAACCTCTAAAAGTCTTTTAACTTTCTCCCATCCTTTACAATTAGGAGTTGAGAAGCGGCCGGTAAAAACTCCATTCTTCACTTCTGCGCCTGTACCAATCACCCGGTCAAAGCCATGTCTATGCGCCCACGGTTCTATCCAAAACGAAGGACTGGCTGATACAATGACCCCTTCGGTTTTTTCAGCTGCCCGGCTAAATGAGGCTAACACCTCCTGATTTATCCTTTGATCAAGCAATTCCGCGAATTTATCTGCCCGTTCCCTCATCTCTTGTTCCGATTTCCCACCGAACAGCTTGCCAAATATCAGTTCCTTTGCTCTGGAGGAATTTATACTCCTAAGAAACTTCCATCTAACTATTATAGGAATGGATTTTAAGGCACCCAATACCAACTCTTTCTTTGAAAGAGCGAATCGGCTGAACAGAAGAAAAGAATCCCCTTTTATAAGCGTCCCATCAAAATCATAGGCATAAATAACCGCATCTTTCTGTATCTTAGACTCCATATTAGACCTCTTCTTAATATAGGATAAATCCAAAACAGATTATCCAAGATATAATAATCAACTGCAATACTCTGTCTTTCAACACTAAATCGGTAGGGTTGCCACCCTCTTCTTTCCGGAATAATAGCCACAGGTATCGCCATAGGCCTGCTACCACCAGTAACGTGGTCAAAGGGATAAATCGGTTATGATATCTCGATACGACATAGGAGGATTCTGTCCAAATGAAGTAAACAACAACACTTGCTACACATATAACTACCAGCATACGGTTGAGAAACCGTACATTATAACTCTTAATATTACTGCGGCTCATTATTCCTTGTTTCTCGCATAACCACGCCTCATGGCGCCTTTTACCGACCGCTAACAATAAGGTTAGCAGGAACACTAACAGCAGGGTCCATATAGTCAATTCAATTTGTCCGGCTATCGCTCCGGCCCATATCCTCAGCAAGAAAAAGCAGGCGATCAGTATCACATCAATGACCGGGAGGCGTTTTAGGTAAAGTGAGTATCCTAAATTTGTAATGAAATAAATCCCTAAAGGCAGCCATACTGAACGTATCGTTGAAATGGGAATCAATACTATACATAGGCCCACCACCAGCAAGAGGGAAACGGCAATCATTATTCCTTCTGATGGTTTTATTTTCCCACTCGCTATAGGACGGTTGCATTTCACGGGATGCATGGCATCGTAAGGGGCATCAACAACATCATTGATACAATAGACCGCACTTGAGGTAAGGCAAAATAACCCGAATGTAATCAGGGCCGCTCCCAAGGCCGCCCAATCTCCTATCTCGCCCCCGATAAACACCGGCAACAAGACAAACACATTTTTCACCCATTGCGCAGGTCTAAGCAACTTTAGCATGGCGTTCAGATAAGTTTATCGTACAACACTTTTTTTACCGCTTATTATCTCCTTTATTTTGCGGACTGTCTTATGGGGCAATAGCCGCATCAAGGCGTGTCCGGCTGTCAGGAATCCTCGTCGGAATTGGTAACGGAGTACATTCGAAGGACTATGGAAATAGCCCATCAGAGTCTGCATTACTCCCAAAGAATAGGCATCTCCATCGCGTAGTGAAGTATGGTCATCCGGTATGTCTGCAATTTTGCGTATCACAGCAACTATCCGGCCCTCTTCAGTTACTGAAGTCTCCACATCCGCATATCCGGATAGTTCCCTCTCCACATCTATTCGATTCTCCTTATTCCATATTACCAACTTCCCTTCTTGGCAATCGATGTTATATTGATGAAACCCTACATAGGCTTCATGCTCTGCCTCATTGGGCTTGTGATTCAGATAAAGTACACCGCCGACATGAAGGCTTACCAGAGCTTGCCATATGACTACCATAGGATAGATACTATGATCCAAAGCATTGCGTATATGCAAGAATGAAACACTGCCGGGAAGGAAGTTATGACTCAGCATCTCTCCCATACCGAAAGTAATTTGTGGATAAGGTAGCGAATAATCATCTAATATCTTATTATAGAAGGGGGCTAATGGATCTATATAAGTTACCTGATACTCCTTACCTCCTATGATGTTACTGAATACATAGCTTAGGGCGCAACCTACATCCGCTATTATTGGCTCCTGTTTATCCAGTCCCTCAATGTATGTTTTTAAATCAAAATGATCCAATTCACATTCCTTGCCCAATTGAGACCATGACATCAGAGCCGCCCTTGATTTTTTATTTCGGTAATAACTTCTCCAAAAAGCAACCTCATACGGAATGCCGGATATCCAACGTTCTGTCAATTCATGATTCCCACCTCCATAAATAGCTTGTTTGCTCAGCTGGTTATCCTTACTCCCATCTTCTTTTATTTCTCTATCCCTATTATCCATCCGATTTATTAAGTATAAATGTTCTCTTTTTCAAGTTCAATTATGCTCTCTTGCAAACTTCCCTATTTTTGTCATTATTAAACGGCCTGCGAAGGATATTATAATGCCTATCTTATTTTTAAGACGTACTCTCCTGTCAAATAGGGAGTTCTTACGCAATACCTTTATGGTTTCCCAACATTTTATATTGAGAACCGTATACTCAGGCATACCGGCGGTTAGTACAAAGACATTGAAGGATGCCGATAATGTCCTGTCTTCTACTGCTCGTCTTAAATTGGCCGACAATGGCGCGATATTCTCTATTAATGATGCAACCGCTTTTAAAACATCCAATCTTTTGGGAGAAAAAGTATGTACGAAACTCCCTCCATGCTGTCGGTAGAAATAGACATTCCTGGAAAGGATAGCTATTTCAGAAACAGACATATAGAGTTTTGGTATCAGTTCTAAATCCTCATAATATTTTCCTTCCCAAAAGAGCTTATCTTCCGTAAATAAATCTCGATCAAATAGTTGCCCCCAAGGACCCAGCACAACATCTGAAGTCTGGTATAATATCCCGGCTGTTATCTCAGACGAGTCCTCCGTTCTTGAAAAAGGTCTTTTCGAATTAATTTGCCGGCCTAAATTTTCAGGCGACATACTCATCAAACCGCAGGCTATCTTGACCCCAAACTCGCTTTTCACATTCAGCAAACTTTCTATCCCCTTTTCCCATAGTAAATCGTCACTATCTACAAAAGTAACAACGTTACCCCGACATGTTTTTATTCCGGTGTTCCGCGCCGCCGATTGTCCCCCGTTTTCTCTGGTAATAATTTTTATTCTGGAGTCCTTTTTCCTCCAATTCTCCAGAATTTTCAGAGAGGAATCTGTGGAACCGTCATTTACGGCCACTATCTCCAGATTCTGATAGGTCTGGCCACAGACGCTCCTAAGACATTCTTCTAAGTACCGTTCACTGTTATAGACCGGGATTATAACTGATACCAAATCATTCATAGGTTCATTATTTTTTTCGGCTTTTCCCGACCTTTCTGACCATTTTCCAAATTTGACTACTAATTAGCCAAACAAATTTATTACGAGTCAAAAGTTGAACGACTCTTACTGTCTTACCCGGGCTTACTCCCCATTCCAACTCCCTTATCGCCTCATCAAATTTAATACGCGAGTTTTGGTCTTTTGAATTGAAACAGTTCATCGCAATATACCTCATTTGATTTTGGTAATATTTCTGGTTCACTGTCAATGGGTACTTTAATTCCTGGGTCAAAAGATATGTCAATCTCAGGACACTTGTAGCGAAGTTTACATTCTTCCTGTAATCCTCTTCGGATGATATTGAAGAATGTCCTACCCGGTAATTCAGTACCGGCTCAGGCTGCCAGGCTATCTTTCCGATATTGGCCATATAGACCTCCAATTGATAATCTTCACATGGCCAATCCTGTTGGTCAACATATTTCCCCATCTCCATTATACGAAGAGCTGTATCCCTACGATACATCGAGGTACAGAGATGGATGAAATACTTTTCCTTATCGTGATTCAGCAAATAAGGTAGTATCTCCTTTCCTTCGATAATCTGCTCCTCTTTAGGCATATTTAGCCAGGCACATTCAGAATATTCACCCTTTGAAAGCATATATCTCCATCCCCCATGAGTCAAGACAATCGAGGGGTCCGAATCAAGCATCCGGACCTGACGGCTGAGTTTCTCCGGGTCGCTCCACTGGTCATCTCCTGCAAGGTCTGCAATATACTCTCCGCGCGCTTCTGAGATGGCAGTATAATAATTTTTGGCCACTCCTAAGTTCCGGGGACGTAGGAGTGGCCGTACTTTTTCCGGGAAGCCCTCTGCATAGTCGGCTATCACTTCCCGTGTCTTATCCTGAGAGCAATCATCTGCCACGAGTATCTCATAATCAAAGTCTACTTTCTGACCTAAGATAGAATCCAAGGCTATGGCTAATGTATCCTCTTGATTATAAGTACATACTATGACCGATACTTTTACTCCCATTTAGCATTTAGATCACTTAACCTTATATTAAAGAGTCTGTTGAAGTGCTTACTCCGCGGGGAGTTTACTTTACGATTCCCTTTTCAAGGAACTCTACCAGGTTGGTACGGGCCTGTTCGCCGGCATGTTCTACCGCAACTTTCTCTACATCGGATTTTACCATTCGTTTTACAAGATCCTCAAAAGAAGTCTTGCGCGGATCCCATCCTAATTTTGTGCGCGCCTTACTTGGATCTCCCAGCAAATTCACTACATCTGTAGGACGATAGAAATCCTCTGATACCTCTACCAATACCTTGCCGGTAGCATTGTCAATTCCTTTCTCGTCCAATCCCTTTCCTTCCCAACGGAGATTGATTCCTACTGCCTTAAAGGCCAGAGTGGTAAATTCGCGCACAGAATGTTGCTCACCGGTTGCTATCACATAATCATCCGGTTCGGGTTGTTGTAGAATGAGCCACATGCACTCTACATAATCCGGGGCATATCCCCAGTCACGTAACGAAGAAAGGTTTCCTAAATATAATTTCTCTTGCTTACCCTGGGCAATGCGGGCTGCCGCTAATGTGATCTTCCTTGTCACGAAGGTCTCGCCGCGACGTTCGCTCTCATGGTTGAAAAGAATGCCCGAACAGCAATACATCCCATAAGCCTCCCTGTATTCCTTTACTATCCAGAAGCCATATAGCTTAGCTACGGCGTACGGTGAATAGGGATGGAATGGAGTATTCTCATTCTGCGGAACCTCCTCCACCTTTCCATAAAGTTCCGAGGTTGAGGCCTGATATATACGGCATGTCTCGGTGAGTCCGCAAACCCTTACAGCCTCCAATACCCTTAGCACTCCTGTGGCATCTACATTGGCTGTATATTCAGGGACATCGAACGAGACCTGAACATGGCTTTGAGCGGCCAAGTTATATATCTCATCCGGTCGTACAGTTCCGATCACTTTTACGAGCGACATGGAATCTGCCATATCGGCATAATGAAGGTGGAAACCTGGCTTACCTTCAAGGTGACTTATTCTCTCCCTGAAATCACTTGAGCTGCGACGTATTATACCATGTACTTCATATCCCTTACTAAGCAACAGTTCGGCAAGATATGAGCCATCTTGCCCTGTGATACCGGTTATGAGTGCTTTTTTCATATTGATATTATATCCTATTTGTGTTTTCCTTTACTTTTCCCTCGACCCACACATTCTCTTTCCCCGTTATTTCCTTCACCGAATAATATCTTTATCTCTTATCTGGTTCTCTCATTAACTGATAATAGAATCCCGCAGACATTCAACTACCCTATCAGCATCCTTATCAGTTACCCAAGGACCGGCCGGAAGACATAGACCTCTCTTAAAAATTCTCTCAGCTGTGCCATTGACTATAGCTGGGCAATCGGCAAATACAGGTTGCCGATGCATCGGTTTCCACAGAGGCCGGGTCTCGATATTTCTTTCCGACATTCTCAATCTCAACGCCTCTATATCAGCATCCGGTTGGCAATCAGTCTCGGAAGAGGTTACAGTACCGGTAACGCCTCCTGCTCCCCCTATGGTTCCTTGAATTTTTTGGTCGTATGCCGTTTCCCACCCTTTTATCCTTACCTTTGGATCAATGGTTATGGTAACAAGCCAAAAATTAGAATCAAATTCCGGAGAGGGATTCTCATGAAGGCGAACGCCCGGAAGAGCGGCGAATTTGTCACGGTAATAAGCCTGACGGTGTCTATGGTGAGCTATATAATCTTCCAATACTTTCATCTGACCTCGTCCTATACCTGCGGAAATATTGCTAAGCCGATAATTGTACCCGACATCCTCATGCTGGTAATAAGCGTATCCCTGACGGGCTTGGGTTGCGAGGTACATTGCTTTTTTTCTCATCTCCGGATCATGGCAAATGAGAGCTCCTCCTCCCGAGGTGGTAATCATTTTATTGCCATTGAAAGAGAGTATTCCGAATTTACCGAAAGTGCCGCAACAACAACCATTAAATCGGCTGCCAAAAGCCTCCGCAGCATCCTCTATAAGCGGTATTTCATACCTTTCAGCGATTTTCTTGATATCCTCCAGTCGAGCGGGCATTCCATACAGGTCTACTGCGATTATGGCTTTTGGTTTTCTCCCGGTAGCTGATATCCTTTCCTCAATTCCAGTTTCAAGCAACATGGGATCCATATTCCAGGTTTCCGGCTCTGAATCCACAAATACTGGCTTTCCTCCCAAATACTTTACAGGATTTGCTGAAGCAGAGAATGTGAAGCTTTGTACCATAACCTCATCTCCAGGTCCTACTCCGGCAAGTATTAACGCTAAATGCAACGCGGAGGTACCGGATGCCAATGCAACCACCTCGATATTATCTGAATTAGCAGGACAAGATAAAGAGGCCCTGTTATCATTTCCATGAGGAACCGATTTTAGGAACCCTTTTAGATCCTCTTCAAATCCGTTGACATTCGGACCTAAGGGCACCACCCATTCATCGCGGAACGCCTCCTCGATAAAGGGCATCTCATGTCCGGACATCTTGCACATACATAGCAAAATGCGGCTTTCAGTTGGATTATTGTCCTGATTCCCTACGTTCATACTTTAGATTTTACTTTTTCCCTTCTTCTTTTTCCAACTTCCTTGTCTTTGGAATTATTGGCCGAACTTTGCGTATCAGAATCATCTGGGACATCCGTCGCCACGGCTCCAAATGTCTGAAGAATTATCTTCAGGTCGGTCCAAATATTACGTTTGTCAATATATCTTTGGCAAAGCCCTAATTTATGGGGCATGATATATTTTATGTAATAAGCTTCAGGATCATCATGCTGAGCGAGTATCTCGCTCTCATTACGGTAATAGATCGAAGCGGGATCAGTCATCCCGGGTCTGACTTCCAAGACCTTGAGTTGCTCCGGTGTATAATAATTCACATATCTCCTAACTTGAGGTCTTGGACCTACCAAGGACATGTCCCCCTTGAAGACATTGATAAGTTGAGGCAACTCATCTATCTTATATTTGCGTATAAAATACCCGACTTTGGTAACCCTGGGATCATGGCCCCCTATCGTCAGCAGACATCCCTTGTCAGAGTTACTTCTCATGGACCGGAATTTGTACAGATCGAATTCCTTTTGTCCCTTACCTATCCGTTTCTGCAGATAGAAGACCGGGCCTTTGGAATCCAGCTTTATCCAGATAGCTACACCGGCAAAAAGAGGGGACAGGGCCAACAGACCCAGTCCACTCCCTACAATGTCCATTGCCCGCTTCCCTATCATGTCAAGTCGGCGCCAAAACCCTACAGGCGACGTCCCCTCTTGCCGTGATTCCTTTCTTTCCATTACTGAATCTGCAATCAATATACTACAATCTCACCAACAGATCGACCGGTTTTCTCTTCAACTATGTTATATCTTCCGGCAGCCATTCTCTTTTGGCCATCGCGCCCATCCCACTGAATCATTCCTCCTTGCGGCTGAGGAAGCGAAAGTTTCTTCGAACTATTCTCTCCTTCCAAAGCCAGTTCCATACTGTCAGGTACGCCAGAGATGCTTATCCAGCCGTTATAGTCGGGATACAAGGTCTCAGGCCAGACCCTTACGCTCTTCACCTGATCTGAAGGCATGGATTCATACGGAGTGAACTCATACAACCCGTCGTAGGTAGCTACGATCAGAGAATGAGTATCTCCATCCCAACAAATTCCCATCACATTGTCATCCGGCAACGGTGAGTTCTCTTTATTGAAATGAGCTAAGATTTCTTTTCCATCCGGTGAAAGACAGAAGAGACCATTACCCTTATTTGATATCCATACACGTCCTTTGTCATCCGGTTTCAAATAAAAACAGGTTCCACCGTGTAAAGGATTTGAGGTATATTGAGAGGCGCCTTTGACTTCGGTGTCCAATAGACGGTAAGAGCCTGTGCCGGACAAGATTTCCGAGGGCTTAAAGCACATTATGCCGGATGCCGTACCACACCATACTTCACCTGTCTCCGGATGTTCATACAGGTCATAACATCCCACTATCCGCAACATGTCCCCATCTTTAGTATAAGCTTCGTCTATCTTATGAAGAACCGGGCCTGCCTCTCCAAACTCAACTACATAGAGAATTTCTAATTTTCCGGTTCCCACGACAGCTAAGTTACGGTTAGCAGCGTGATTCAACTTGAAGAAGTCAACTTTATTATTAACATCCGGGATATTAACTTCCCAATTTGTCATCGGGATATAAGATGACGGGTCCCTATATAAGTTAAAGGAAGCATCAATATCAGCCCTGTTCCACTTATATATTACCAGTTTTTGATTAGAATAATGTGAATAGGCAACCCATAAATTCCCTTCATCATCAAAAGAGAGAGAATAGACCATGCACACTCCTTTCCAAAGTGGCTGTTCCGGAAAAGCCGATACAAATCCAGGCAATTTTTCATTCGGACTTTTTTCACCGGGGGCACCAAAGAACACTACATCAGAAGGATCATTTAAATTACGACGCATGATTCCGTACAGCCTTGAACCACAGTATACATATTCAGGATGCATCGGATCAACAACCACTTCGTTAGGATCTGCTAATCCAGACACCACGTCAGGGCTGACTTTCTGTATAGAATAATCTCGCCATATGCCATTCTTACGGATTGCCATATTATCCCGTTCATTAAGATTCGCCGAATTGTAATGAGAGGAGTATGAGTATCCAAACTGCCTTAAGATAAGCCCATTTGCTGCGTCCCAACTCATATTATCGGTCACACCTACAACCGGCGAATTGGGCAAGCCGATACCGGACAGATCGGACCATGCACCATTTCCTGCGGAATCGGCGCATTTCTTAAAACCTGCGAATGGTTCGTAAATCCAAGCAGTATTTCCATCCAAAGTACTTATATGGCGACTATCGTAGTACTTCCCGGTTTCCCCGGAATCAAGTCGCTTATGTACCCAAGCGTTTTCGGTATATGCTGCTATAGGATCCGATAATGTCAAATCCGGAGACTTACTGCGGTCTACCATCCAGTAGTTTTTGCCGGATTGCATTCCGAAACCATTTTCGGTTACTGAATAATACCCTTCAAACGGGGACATCTGGAACGCATAATTCTTCTCGTATGGCAACGAGAGATCCATCACGTACATATACCCCCATTTACCATTCCCCAATTTCTTAAGGACAGAGACCTTACGATTTTGTGTGGGCGAGCAGAAAATGCCGAAGGTATCTTCGTTGAATGGCGCGCCCCAAACTGTTCCGCTGACCTTCCCGTCAGCAAAAAGTTCTGCTTTCGCAGTTGCTATCTGAGCAGCATCTGAGGTATTGGCGAAGCGCGATACTGTCTCATCTACTTCCAAGACCTTGAACGCTTCCCAATCTTTAAGGCCCTGCTCGTACGGAGCCTCATATATATCCCCTGTTACGCTATTATCCCGAGAACCATCGTTGCGTAGGGAGCACATACCAATGGCAATCATGCTGTTTCCACTTCTGAACGCATATTCCAACGGCTGAGTTGTCATGCAAAGATCCGTCATCTCCCCCCTGGATGCGTCTATTACTAAAAATCCGAAAGTACCGGCGAAATATATCCGATTATGATCAGTATCAAACGTTATATTGCGGATCTCTTTCATTACAGGCAAGGGCATTTCCTTGAAAGAGTTTACATTCTTTATCTCCCCGTCATCATATAGGAGTGTAATCGTGCCGTCTTTATAGGCAATAGCGAGGCATCCGGTGGTCGGATCATACTCAATATTATTCACAACCGTTCCGCCTATACCCGGTATATCTGCGATAGCTTCAATTTCAGGCGCGCTATCCTGAGTGAGGGTAACTCTATTATCTGTACGATACAAAACCGCAGCTCCCTTACCATGCGTACCCCAAGTTTGGCCGCCGATTGAGGGATGCAAATACGCGCGTCCATGTACCAGGAAATAAGCGTAATTATTGCCATAAATTATTCTACGTACATGGTTAGGATAAGGGTTTCCCGCAATAGTCGTATTAGGATTAAAAGAGGATATATACTTCCATTCACCTTCTATCATAGCATGACCATCTATCACGCTACCAAGGGTGAGCAGGAAGGTTACAATAGGATATAGATATTTGGATATATTCATTTCGGATGTAAGGTCTTTTACGTTAAACGTTTTTTAAGGCTTGAAATTGTTTTCAAGCCCCGGTTATGGATGTAATGTCAGGTTTTGCCCTTCTTTCTGCTCTGTCGGAGTGGTACTGGAGGAACGGGGTACAATCACTTTCTTCCATTTGCGCGACAGTATCATAGTCTCATCGGCATCACTTCTGAAACCGCATGACCCTACATACAATAGAGCTAACAGCATCCAGATGAATTGCTCCTGAAGATACACGATAAGGAAGCCGTTAAGAATCACGAGACACATGAATACTATCACAAGCTGGGAAGAAGGATTCGTCTTCCTAAGCCGATACCAATTACGAAGGATAACAAAGAACAGCGAGTAATAGATAGTAAATCCTATCAGACCGGTATCAGTCAATGTCTCCAGCATATTATTATGCGCATAAAGATACTCTCCTGTATCACGCCCGAAAAGCTCCGAGAAGTTATAATAACCATGACCAAAGATCGGAGCCTGCGCTATATAGTTGAAGGCCAAATCTATCATTCGAACACGGAAACGGTCTTCAATTGCCATTCCCTTGTTAGAATCGAAGGTCCCGAATAGACGGTTAAGCACGAATTCAATATACTCTCCCGGCAGAAGCATTATCAACACACATACAACTATTCCGACCAAGGTTATGAGTTGAATTTTCCTTATACCGCTCGAGGCCGCCATCACATACAGAAATATGCCGGCAGCGATTGTCAGAATTGATTTGCGCGATCCAAACAGGAACACTATAATAATGGATGAAATCAGCAATAAACCTATCAGGAGAGTTGTCCAATGAGGCTTATGCCTGCGGCTGGTTAGCTCCGCCATGAAATATACTCCTGCAAATGCTACATACATGGCGACAACATTCAAGTGAGGCAATCCATCTACATTGCTTGCCAACTGTGAATTGAATCGGGCGGCCGCTAATTTTGTCAGGTCTACGAACTGGAGATACATCAGGCCATTAATAAGACCGGCCAAAGCCAGAACGAACATTGCCATATGCCACTGTCGGCGCGTCTGAACCATTATAATCAGTACCCAGGCAACTACTACCGTACGCAACATACGGCTTACCGATTCCAAAGCATATTCCTCATTATATGACCAGAGGACTGACATGAAACTGTAAAGCACGAATAGAGCTGTAATACCAATAAAAGGCATATTTCGCTTCAGGATTCCTCCCAACGTGTATATCCGGATACCAAGCGCAACTGCTACTATTCCATAACTCAGCCATACCAACGGAAGCAGAACGGGATAATATAGACCGATATTGGCTATGATAAAATACCATAACGCAATATTCTGGAAGGTTAGGTAACGCTCATGACGCAGGCTTACCTTCCGGACATCTTCCGCCAATATAGGCTCCATATTCTCAACTCCGGTTGCCACTATAATTTGGGATTATGTGCCAATTCTACCAGATGCTCTGTAAAGACAGTCTTAGAAGGACGTTTTTCCGAAAGAGTACGTAAACTCTGCAATCGATGTACATCGCTGCCTACTGCCTCCACGAACCCTTTTTTTAGGAGCCACTCCGCTTTCTTGCGAGCCGTCTCTCCATATCCGCCTACCAGGGAGTTATAATTTACCTGGAATCGAATATCCATGTCGCGTAACCGATTATAATCCTTCTCATCCATGTAACGGTAACGTTCCGGATGAGCCAACAATGGAAAGTAACCAGCGCTTTTTATACTGTTCAGTATCTCCTCCATATTCATCGGAGGATTGAAATAGGAAGTCTCTACTAAGAGATATTCTCCATCCTTCCCTATAGGCATGACCTCTCCTTTGGCAAGCCTTTCTTCAAAGAGAGCATCAAGCATGTGCTCGGCTGCCAAATGTAGCTTCACTTTACCTGTCCAGGCTTCCTGGAGTTGCTCAAACACTTTACGCAACTGCTCAGGAGAATTTGGGTAATCCTCCATCATGTGTGGCGTAAGCCATACCTCCTTAACTCCCCAATCGTCATACTGACGCAATACCTCGAGGGACTCCTCTAAGGTCTTTATTCCATCATCGACTCCCGGCAGGATATGGGAATGCCAATCGGTCATACCTTCCAGCATCCCCGATTCCTCCAAAGTCTTCGCTTTATTAAATAACCACATTCCTTTTATCTGTTAAGAGTCTATTTGTATTTTGCATACTACCGGATCAATGCTGATCCGGTAGCAATAATATAAACCTCAGGTTACACTTCTCCATAATAGGAGGAGCCGTAGGCATGGAACCTACTGTTCTTAGCGCTCGTACCGTTAAGGATAACTCCCATCTGCTTATAACGGCCTGAACGGTATAGTTCATCCAGCTCCGGAACTGAGTCAAGTTCGAAGACTCCGGCTCGAACTACAAACAGCGAACGATCAGCATAAGGGGCGATCAGCTGTGTATCGGCTACTATATCGATGGGCGGGCAATCTATCAATACATAATCATAATCCTTCTTGGCCTCTTCCAAAACCTGAACGAGACGCGATGATTCCAGGAGCTCAGCCGGATTCGGTGGCCGGTTGCCGATAGGCAGGATATCCACATCAGCATCTACAGGACGTACCACGAGGCTCTTCCAATCATCCTTACGGCCCGTAAGGAAGTCGGTCAGACCATGCGATGGAGAACCGGCATACATCGACAGAGAGCCATGACGTAAGTCTGCATCTATCATCAATATTTTCTTACGCTTCAAGCTGAAGGCCACACCTAAATTATAGGTGATGAAGGATTTTCCACTGGCCGCATTGAAACTGGTCAGCATTATGGCCTGCGGGCCGGCGTTTCGTCCGCTCATGGCCTCTATGTTGGAGCGCATTACCCTGAAAGCCTCATTGGTTACATCGCGGTTCCCTTCTGATACCACGATAAGGGGTTTATCGATCGCCTTTTGTTTCTGTTTTTTAGTGCGGATCCAGTTTTTCCATTTCTTAGCACTGCCAAAGAATGGAACCTCGCCGACAAACGGCACCGACAGATTTTCCAAATCTTTGCGGCTTCGTATATGACGGTTACCGTTCTCGGCCATAAACAGGGCTGTTCCCGGCACACATAGACCTAAGATAAATGCTACTACAAGCACCAGCATCTTTTTGGGGGATATAGGTGCATTCGGTCCGTAAGGAGGAGTTATGATGCGGGTATTGTAGGCAGTAAATGCCCGGCTCATCTCGTTCTCCTCTCGTTTCTGTAGCAAATAGATATACAGCGCTTCCTTAACTTTCTGCTGACGCTCTATGCTGAGCAAATAAAGAGCCTGCGATGGAGTTGAGGCCAAATGGGATTCGCTACGCTGCTTGCTTTGCTGCATATTAGCTAAGGTCTTAGAGAGCGCAACTACCTGAGCATCTATACCTTGAAGTATGGAGGCATACATCCCTTCCAACTGAGCATCCAAGTCCTTTACCATAGGGTTATTCGGGCTTGAATTGGACCGCAATACATCCCGGTTAAGGAGCATCTGGTTGTAGACCGGTATCTGAGCTTCCAGAGAGAGATTACCCATTCCGGTATTTACCGGGATAACATCGTTACGGTGCTTGGGATCAGATACATACTCTTTCATATACCGGGCCATTGCCAATTGATTATTGACCATTACCATATCCTCTTCGGTCTTTGCAGCCGCAGTCATGTGGATAGTAGAGGCCTCCTGAAGATCAGTCAGAAGGTGATCCGATTTATAATGGGAAATGTCGCTATCTACTTCGCCAAGTTCCTTCTCGATTACGGCTAAACGATCTGATATGAACTGTGAGGTAGAAATCGCCATCTTGTTCTTATCCTCGATCCAATTCTCGTTATAGACCAATATGATGGTGTTAAGGATATCCTCGGCGCGCTGGATAGATACATCCTTTATTTTCAAATCAATAACCTCTGCATCCTGATCGGTGAGGTCAACTTTAAGTTTTCCGGAATAATCCTCAATAGCACCGTCCATACTGCCGTATGATACTATGATATCTACAGGCTTTTCCCTAACACTTGTATATAGTGGATTCGCCATTATCTGGAAACTTCCTATCGGTGAGGAAGGAATGGTCGCCCCGATGTGTGAGTCGATCTCTTTCTTAGTCTTTACGGGCTTTCCTTCAGCATCGAAAAGAATGAATTCAGTGAACTCAAGCTTGCCATCAGGATAGAGCGTAGCGCGGAATTCACCCCCGCGCTGTTCGATAGCTTTACCGGAAAAAATTACGGTAAACGGGTTATTTTTTCCATAAAGGGTCTTCCAATGGAACCGGCCTTTCTGGCTATATGAGGTACGCAGATCCAGACGTTGGACCACCTCTGACATTATGGCGGGTGAACGTAAGGCTACTACCTCGTTGTACACGCTCGTCTTGGCCGACAGAAGTCCCATCGAAGAGAATGCACTGGCCAGATCACCTCCCGCAGATCCTCCTGAGTCCTGATCCTTGATCAGGACCTGCTCTGTACGTTCGTAAACCGGCTCTTGGCGCAACACCCAGAACATTCCTATTCCGAGAGCCACCACTACGGATATGACGAACCATTTCCATTCTTCGCGGCATAACCGCAGGAATGAATCCAGACTCAATGTCCGTTTGTCATCTTCAGCGAAGACATATTCTATTCTATTGGATTCCTTCGACATCGTTTCTTAGGTAGTTAGAGTCTTTATATATCCCAATATATTACAGTTTTACTTGCAATATATTATGGCGACGTCCTGTATCCTTTTTCAGGATACAGGGCGACGTATATTTTGGTTTATTTGAATATCAGCACTGCTACTGAAGTCAGGAGCGATGCTACCGATACCCAGAATGAGGCTGAGAGAGCCGTGTTACCGTTTACCGTGGTACTACGTTTTTTCTGAGAGTTCGGTTCTACATACACTATATCATCCTGCTTTAGGAAGTAACCGGGAGATTTCATCATTTCTTTTCCCTTAGTAAGGTCGAGACGGTAGGTTTTCATCTGGCCATCCTCATCACGTATAACTAAGACGTTCTCACGCTTACCCAAGATTGTGAGGTCTCCGGCCAACGACAAGGCCTCGAGTATGGAGATATTGTCGCGGTTCATATCGTAACGACCCGGATTGTTTACCTCACCCATCACACTTATACCGACATTCAGGAATTCGACGGTAACCGTAGGATCCTTCATCAAATCCCGACCCATCAGCTCACCTTTTATGAATCCGGCTACTTCGCTACGTGTCATCCCGGCGATGTGAAGTGTTCCTAAGATGGGGAAGTCGATATTCCCTTGCGGGTCCACTGTATAACTGGAGATTCCCTCTGAGTTCTGTCCATAATTTCGGGCTGTGGACCCGGTACCGTTATAAGCTGTATTCTGCCCCAGTCGATTAGTGATCAAGGGCAAGTTGAACAAAGCGGCTAATGCCGGATCCTTCGAATTGACAATAATACTGAGCTTATCATCCGGCTGAACGCGTATAGCCTTTCTCTGGGTGGTCTCTTGAATTACTGTTTCATCCAAATCCTGAAAATAGGCAACGTTCTTCGGTGTAGAACACCCCACAATCATCAGGGCTCCAACACACATCAGAAGTATCGAGCCGGCAAATTTCTTGATCTTCATTACGGTTATTATCGTCGTATCTTGTTATTGCGTTTTACTTCTACTATATTCCCCGAAGGGCTCTTCAGGCCTTCCCTATCCTACAAAACGCAGTTTTACCTTATATATTATTCCGACCTCACTTTCATTGATAGAGTTGCATCCCAAGGCGCTTCTCCCGCTGACGGATAATCTTTGTCAGTAATACATTACCACCAATCCATACTATTATGTCTACAAAGAATATTACGGTCGGATTCCAAACACGGCTTAATAAAACGTTGCATACCAAAAAGAAAACCGAAATCATAAGAATCATAGCCAGGGCCTTGCGTGTAGTCAATCCCAGAGCAAGCAATTTATGATGGATATGACATCTATCGGGAAGGAAGGGATTGCGGCCATTGCGCACCCTATGCCAATAAACTCTGCATACATCGAATGTAGGCACTATGATGGGGGCAAAAGCGCATATCAGTGGATTATAATCATCAAATTCCTTGAAATCAGTGACATTAGTCATTGTCAGAGCCAGGAAGGACATAAGCGTTCCTATCGAGAGTGACCCGGTATCCCCCATAAAGATTTTCTTCTGCTTGGTTGCATCTCCAAAGAAGTTATAGTAGAAGAAGGGCAGAAGGGTACCGACAGTAGTCCATGCCAGCATCGCATGAATGTGCATCCCGGATGCGTTCAGCATCAGACCGTAATATATCATGGCTACGATAGAAAGCCCTGAGGCCAGCCCATCTATACCGTCGATAAGATTCAAGGCATTGATAATGTAGACTATCACCAATACTGAAAGGACCCAGGCAACTCCCTTAGGTAGCACCCACAATCCAAACATACCTTCAAAGTCCATAAATACCGCCCCGGCGCATATCAGCAAGACAGCCGTTAGGATCTGGCATACAAACTTAGCCTTATACCTCACACCGATTAGATCATCGGCCATACCGGTAAGGAAGATAAGCATCAGTGCGCACACCAGAAACAGCAGGCTGCATATCCCCAACCTTAGGGCTTCCATCATGTAAGGATTGCTGTACAATACGAAAATCCCGATCATCAGGAACATCGAAAAGACTATGGAAGGTACGAACGCAAAGCCCCCTAAGCGAGGCACAGCCCCCTTATGGATCTTCCTCTCGTCCTGGTCGTCAAAGAGCCGACGGCGGAAGGCTATCAATAGAATCTGAGGGATGATGACTCCCGCCAGTATCAATGCGGTGAGTGAGCTCCCTATGTAGGCCTCTATCCAAAAAAATTCAGACATAGAAAAATTAGCCATTGAGTACTTTGATATGTGCGAGCGGACTCTTCTCTTACCTGCCATTCTCGGTTTTCCTATCCCAGATTCCCGGATCAGTAGCTAAGCCTGCTATTCAGAAGGAACACTCAATATGATATTAGATGCGCAAATTTAGCATTTATCCCTCTTATCTCCAAATATTTTTCTTATTTAATATAGTTTC
>CAZKJP010000048.1:0-20048 GCA_964553075.1 uncultured Sangeribacter sp.
TTTTGGCTGAATCTGAAAAATTCATCCACGGAAGTTTGGCAGTGTCCCAAAAGAAATAGACTTTTTTCTTCCTGACCCCAATATTCTTTTTACAAACAAAAAAATGCGCCGGGGCTTCCGACGCATCTCTATCTGAGTCTTTATTAAATGAATTTGCTTTCTTGATAATCTTTATCTGCCGATTACTCAGCAAACAATCCTTCCGGTTCCGGAGAATAATGCTGATAAGGATGAGCGCATGCCGGACATACTTTCGGGGGTTCAGTTCCTTCGAAGATATAACCGCATACATCGCATACCCATTTGATGGGTTTCTCACGCTTCCAGGTAGTACCGTCTTCGATTTCCTTTGCCATTGCCAAGAAACGGCGACGGTGATGTTCCTCAATAGTGGCTATAGAGGCGAATACATCAGCAATATGATCGAAACCTTCTTCGCGCGCTACTTCTGAGAACTTACGGTACAGTTCTACGCCTTCAGTCTCCTCTTCGGAAGCTGCGATCTTAAGGTTGGTCAGTGTATCTCCGATATTTCCGCTGTCTACGGTTACAGGACCCGGAGCTACGCCACCATCCAGAAGCATCTGGAGATAAATCTTGGAGTGATGAAGCTCATTGGCCGCTGTTTCAGTGAAGATGCGGCTATAAAGGAAGTAGTTGGCTTTCTTAGCCTTATCAGCGTAAATGGTATATCTGGTAACCGCGATAGATTCTGCTACGTAAGCAGTCGCGAGGTTTACTGCTGTCTTGGTTCCTTTCAAGGAAGGAGTCTGAGTGTTGTCAGCCATAATTCTTATCTGTTTTTATAATTTAGTTTCTATCCCTATAACAATACAGGAGTGTGACGGTTCAATCGCAACGATTAAAATCCACCCTTAACCTCCTCATCAGATTCGGGCCCCGGCTCAAATCAGAAAATTAGAAAAAAGAAGCCGTAAACGCCTTACTGGCAGGGTTACACCCGTCTTGCACTTAACAGAGTCTATATCTACGTTCGTTTTTGCCCGTTTTCAGATGTCCCGGCTATCCGTTTGCCATCCACAAGAAGGCTAATTTAGTATAAATCAGCGATTTTTAATTGCAAAATATTTGGATGTTTAAATCTATTGTATTACCTTTGCACGTGTTTTTCATGGTATTAGATTTAAGGTTAGAGGATTAGTTGTCGCGAGACAATTAATCTTTTTTCTTTTATCCCTACTAATACCTTAAAAATCACGCACTTTCACCCCGTCTAATTGTTAATTCCCTTTCAGAATAGTTCCCGCAATACCTCCAAGGATCCGATCGACCCTGACCCGGGATAATGGACACTTATATATTCCAGCATCTTATCCAGTATCTCTTTCCTACCTTTTTTGCCGAGCCGCAATCTCCCGATACCCTGGCGTCCTAATTTCAGTAAACGCGCACAAAGGGATGCTTCTTCAGGTGGTAACCCATAGATCCGGTAAGCTCCAATTCCGCAAAACTCACCTGATCGGAAATCAAACCAATCCCCGGGCTCCCATCCGGCAGGATCCGGCAATATCCCCCCAATTTCCATTATGCCCAAGAGAAATTGAAGATGGAAGTTCCCTACATGATTTTTCTCTCCATCTAATCTTTCGAGCTCCCGGTAGATAAAATCCCACATGAGTGGATCCGCCGGAGCCTCCCGCAGGAATCGGTTTAGAAATTCCGCTATAAAAAAGACAAGACCGCATTTAGCCGGTTCGAAATAAATAGAACGCCATATACGCCCCGGCGAAGTCTGGCCTAACATCATCAGTTCACGCCCGTTCTTACGGCGCACTTCTGCGTCCACTACAGACAAAAGCTGAAGCCGCGCAGCACGCATACGCGCTGCGCGGCCTGTCCCAACCGGGGATACGACCGCCAACCTTCCTTGCTCCCGGGTGTAAAGTGTGATTACATTGGCCCGGTCGGAATGTTTGACTATCCCCAGTACTATGCCGTGTATCTTATCATCCATAGCGATAACTATGACCGACACCTAAGTCCCCCCTAATCACTATTCACTATTACTTATTACTTATTCACAGCGACCAGTCAGCCCCGTTCTTAGTATCTTTGACAGTAAATCCGAGAGCTGCCAAGCGGTCGCGGATCAGGTCGCTGGTCGCCCAGTCCTTGTTGGCCTTGGCATTTCCACGTACTTCCAACAACAGATCTACAGCGCCTGCAAAGGCCTCTTCGCTTCGGCTTGATCCTCCTTCGCCATCCAGACGGATGCCCAAAATCTCTCCCAAGAAGGTATCAAACAGCTTTTTCAGTCGTTCCAGATCCTCGGCACTAAGTTGTGCCTTGCCATCGTAGGCCTGATTGATAATCTTGCCGGCTTCGAAAAGTACCGCTATTACCTGAGGAGTGTTCAGGTCGTCATCCATAGCCTCGTATGCTTTAGCCGCGAAGTCCGGCACCTCTACATTGCTCTGGGCAGCAGGTTTAAGTTTCTGAAGCCGCCGGCATATCTCCATCATCTTGTCTAATGCCTTTTCTGCGGCCTGAAGGGCTTCGTTACTGAAGTCTACAGTAGACCTGTAATGGGCCATAAGGATAAAGAAGCGGATCACCATCGGGCTATACGGTTGCTTCAAAAGCGGGTGGCTACCATCCCAGAACTGACCTAAGGTGATGAAGTTGTTATAGGATTTGCCCATCTTCTTACCTTCGATGGTGATCATGTTATTGTGCATCCATATCTTGACAGCTTCACGTCCTTGCGATGCAACGTTCTGGGCTACCTCACATTCATGATGTGGGAAAAGGAGGTCGAGGCCGCCGCCGTGGATATCGAATTCCTCACCGAGATATTTGCGCGACATGGCGGTACACTCCAAATGCCATCCCGGGAATCCTTCGCTCCAGGGAGAGGGCCAGTGCATGATATGCTCAGGCTGTGCTTTTTTCCACAATGCGAAATCCAGAGGGTTGCGCTTCTCGCTCTGACCGTCGAGTTCGCGGGTAGTGGAGAGAAGATCATCTATATTGCGGCCCGAAAGGACTCCATAATGATGATCCTTATTATATTTCTGCACATCAAAATAAACCGATCCCTGGGATTCGTATGCGTACCCGGCGTCCAGGATCTGCTTTACGATCTCGATCTGCTCAATTATATGGCCCGAAGCATGTGGTTCTATCGAGGGGGAGAGCACATTCAAGGCTTCCATGTCCTTATGGTAGCGGTTCAGATAATGCTGGACCACTTCCATCGGCTCCAACTGCTCAAGACGTGCTTTCTTGGCTATCTTGTCCTCCCCTTCATCGGCATCATGTTCCAAGTGTCCTACATCTGTGATATTGCGCACATACCGTACTTTTAATCCGTTATGAGTCAGATAGCGGAATAGGATGTCGAAGGTTATGGCCGGACGGGCATGGCCTAAGTGGGCGTCTCCATAGACAGTTGGTCCGCAGACGTACATGCCGGCATGACCCTCGTGAAGCGGCTTGAAGAGCTGCTTCTGCCGGGTCATGGTATTATAAAGAAGTATATCTCGCATATTATTTTCATTTGAGTCTGCAAATATAGTGCAATTTAATTAATTTTGTAGGGTCGGGCGGATTTTTCCTCCCCCATTAGTAATTATTTCTCCTCCAAGTGAAGATATACAGACCCTTTACTCATTAAAGCACGCTTAGTTATGCTGATATTGGTTTCTAATGATGACGGATACCAGGCTCGTGGTGTCCGTGAACTTATAAAATTTCTGCTTCCGTTCGGGGAAGTCGTAGCAATTTGCCCCGAAGGTCCTCGCTCGGGCCAATCCATGGCTCTCACTTTTAACCAGGCCCTGTTTATAAAGGAACAGGAGTCGCCGGTGCCCGAGGTCAAGATGTATTCTGTCAACGGTACTCCGGTCGATTGCGTTAAGATCTCCAACTACACGATTCTACATGGGCGCCGCCCGGATTTGGTGGTTGCCGGGATCAACCATGGTTCTAATGCGGGGATAAATGTGCTTTATAGCGGCACTATGGGAGCGGTCCAGGAAGCTTGCGGTATGGGAATCCCGGCTGTGGGTTTCTCACTTTGCGATCATTCAGAGAACGCGGATTTCTCGGGATGCCGTCCTTACATTGAAAGGATAGTAAAGGGAGTGTTGGAGCATGGTTTGCCGGAGGGGATATTCTTGAATGTGAATTTCCCGGCCAATGTCGAGATCAAAGGGATGAAGGTAACTACGGAATGTCGTGGGAACTGGAGCGAAGAGTATCAGGAATACACCTCCCCTCACGGTCAGAAGTTCTACATGCTGTCGGGTAAATTTCTCAACGAAGAGCCGGACAATGACCGCACCGACGAATGGGCGATCCACAACGGCTACGTTTCCGTAACCCCCGAACAGCTGAACCGCACGGCCCTCCTCCCCCCCACCTGGCTCACCGAAATATAACAAATCATCCGAAGAGTTCCGAATGTGACCCCAGACGCACAAGGTCTATCTGATCAGTTGAGGGATCAAACCAAATCAATAAGAAGTCCCCTTCAATATGACATTCCATATACCCCTTATAATCTCCGATAAGCATATGGGGATTATATTCGGGTGGGATGGGGATTTCATTTTCAAGCATTTTCAGAATCTCATAGAGAGCTCTTACTTTCTTAGGATTATTTCTAATGCGTTTGTAATCCTTCTTATATTTCGAGGAGGGTTTTAACGTCTTCATAATCCCATCGATTTCTCCATGGCTTCTATGGACGAAAGATCTAAGGAGGGGACATCACGCAGCTTTCCGCTCTCAACCTCATGCATAGCTGCGATAGTCTCAGCATTAGGTTCACGGTAAGCCGCTTCAATAAGGAGAGTCTCCACATAATTATTGAGACTACGATTCTGTCGCCTTGCTAAGGCCTTAAGGCGATCTATCAGATCTATTCCAAGGCGGAAACTCTGAGTCTTCTTCTGTGATAATACTATATCCATGATAAGTGTATTAATTGCATTGCAAATATACTATATTTGTATTACAGTAACAACACAACTGCCATAATATTTTCGTAGCAATACAATTATTTTCCACATTTGGATAACCGACACTCACTGCTTTAATAATTCTTATTTTGGATGGAAAAGAAAGCGGCAGGCTTGCGGGTTTCGGATTTATTTGATATATTTGCATTACGGACTTGGGGATTCGGATTCCCTTCGGGGTATTTTGAAACTTCGCTGAGTCTAAGCTTGTCGGGGAAGGCCCCGATGATTAAATCAAAGAATAAAACCAATAAAAGTCATAAAAATCATGGCAGAACAAGAAAACAAGAATCAGCTGCAGATCCAGCTCCGTCCCGAAACCGCCGACGGCAAGTACTCTAACCTCGCAATGATCGGCCACGGCCCCAATGAGTTCCTGATCGATTTCATTTTCGCAGCTCCGGGAATGCCCCAGGCTCCCGTCGTATCTCGCGTCATCATGAGCCCTGAGAACGCTAAGCAGTTGCTTTTCGCCCTCTCTGACAATATCAAGAAGTACGAGGCGCAGTTCGGAGAAATCGTTCCCCGCAACGCCAAGAACAAAATTGGCAACAACTGATCCTCTGAACCTTTATCGACCGGAATAAGAACTCATGGGGTTGCCGAAATATGTACGGCAACCCCAAACTTTTTACTTATCCCCGACTAAAATTACCGTGCTTACCCTTACTGACATTAACAAAAGCTATGGACGCCTGAAGGTAGTCCGCGATGCCTCACTTATAGTACCGCAAGGGGAGATCCTCGCCATCATCGGACCTTCCGGGGCCGGAAAGACAACCCTTCTTCAGATTGCCGGTACCCTCGACCGTCCCGACTCCGGTCATGTCTTGTATGATCAGACCGATATCACTTCCCTTTCCGGCAAACGTCTCTCGGAGTTCCGTAACCTTAATATAGGTTTCATTTTCCAATTCCACCAGCTGTTGGCTGAGTTTACGGCCCGGGAGAATGTGGCATTACCGGCCTTCATCGCCGGGGAAAGCCGAAACAAAGCCCTCCGTCGTGCCGACGAGCTCTTGGAGATCTTAGGGATCGGTGATCGGGCTTCCCATAAACCGGCCCAGCTCTCCGGCGGTGAGAAGCAAAGGACTGCCATCGCGCGTGCGCTGATCAACAATCCAAAGATAATTTTCGCCGATGAGCCTACCGGCTCCCTGGATACAGCCAACCGCGACGAGATACTCGGAATAATCAAATCCATGCGCGACCGAACGGATACAACGTTCGTAATCGTCACCCATGATCCGACCTTGGCGGCCACCGCTGACCGGGTTATCACCATGAAAGATGGGCAGATCATGCGTTCCGAAGAGGAGGATTAAGGTTTTTTAACACTGTTTCAAGGGTAAAACGCAAATTATTCCAGGATTTATTGCGCAATATCGAAACTTTTATTAATTTTGCACTATATCGTTCCAATTATGCAAGGAATTGGGTCGATAAAAGTAATTCTTCTCATAAAGACCAATTTTAAATCGTTTCATTGACAATTTATTGTTGCATTAGTAAAGTTATGGATTAATAAATTAGGATTAGGACAGAACACAGTATCTCGCGAAGGACTTCGAGGGAAACTGGAAAAAAGAGGTGCGTAGCGATACGGACCTCTTTTTTCATCCCATCATTACCCCCATTCTAAGTAGGGACATGCCTTCGGCATGTTTCGATCGGCTCGCAAACGAAACATCGCAAAGCGATGTCCCTACAAGGGTTAGGGAAAAGGATCCTTCGCGTAGCCTTCAGCGTAGCTGAAAGAAGCCCCCGATGGGGGCTTCGGTCTCCGTTTAACCCACGGCCGGCAATGCCCATCGGGTATTGCCGAGCCGTGGGTGCGCGAAATCATCTATTTACTATTCTCGAATGCCCAAAGGGTATTCGAGTCTCCGCCCTTCCTCCATTCTCCATTCTCCATTACCTAAGGATGACCTTCTTACCATCGCGGATGTATATGGTTCCGGGTTGCGGATTCGCTACCGGGCGACCCATCAGGTTATAATATCGGTTGTCCGCGGGTAGCGCGGTCTGCTCAGCCGCGATCTCCTCTACCTCTACCGCTCCGAAGGTGGTGTTGAAGAGAACCCAGTTAGGCATAGCAACTTTCATCAATTTGTATCCTTTCGGGTAACCACTATCAGCGAACACCCCGAACTGAGGCGCACAGAGCAATCCCCATTCCGGTCCGATACCTTCCAGGATTGTGAAGGTCTCTCCGTTCTGATCACCGTTCCAACCGACATTCAAGGTCAACTTATGGCGCGCGAATCCTTTGTCTCGTATGAACTCGTTCTTAAGAACCTCTACCTCCATTACCTGACCGGCGTTGCTGCCATTATCGGAGAAACCAACTGTCATGAACTTCTCGCCGGGTTGACAACCGAAGTCATAGAGCAGGTATTCAGTCTGCGACTGACCGCCACTATTTTTTGAGGTAACACTGAAACCGTAAGAGGATTCAGGGAAAGTGGCACACAGATAGACCTTATCTCCATCCTGACGCAGATAGGCCACCTCATTTTCCTCACCATCCCGGTAAATGGAATAAGTTTGACCGTTCAGCATCTTAGTTCCGGAGAAATGATAACCGTTGGCCGGTTGAGTCGCCACACTGGACCCAATCTGCATCCAGTTATAATCCCAAATCTTATTCTCGGTAACAGTAGCGGACGCCAATGCCGGATTAAAAGCGGCATTCCCATAGATACAGGTTCCGTCAGCCTCCAACACATTGACCAGTTCGGGATCGTAAGGCAAATCAGCATAGTCACCTACTATCATCGGATTACCCGGAGACAGAGGGGCTATCCAGAACCCAAACCATTGGCATCGATCAGGGACATAATACCAAAATTCTCCATTAACAATACCAATTCCTTCTATAATAGTTCCACCAGAAGTTGGATAATTGAAGCTTCCTTTGAAGTCCTGTTGAATGTGATATACTTTTCTGTTTGTATCACTTAAGAACGTTTCCTCATTTACAGA
The DNA here is from genome assembly GCA_964553075.1 of uncultured Sangeribacter sp. Taxonomy (GTDB): domain Bacteria; phylum Bacteroidota; class Bacteroidia; order Bacteroidales; family Muribaculaceae; genus Lepagella. The sequence continues at coordinate 7,971 of CAZKJP010000048.1, forward strand.
TTTTACATAGCACCCTTCGGTGTTATAAACACGGCTTATCATTGAATCATCCAAAAACATCCCCGACCAAGGCCACAAATACCCATCCCCGACTTCAAAATTGAAGTCATAAAGCAAATAGGGTGTATCCGGTGGAAGATTCGTCCATGTTGTCTCCGCCCATCCCCAAAACAAATCAGTGCCAGCCCAATATGCTAAAAAGTCAAATAGCATTCTGGTGATATCACCATTTCCTGGTATTTCAAAGGCATTATAAAGTTCCAGGTTTGGGATCATCCAAACCTTTTTGTCTTCTTCGCTAACCCATGCTAAAGGTTCTTCAAGTGCTTTATCCCCTAAAGTATTGACCGCATAACAAGGCAACCACTCATTATTTTCACCCTGATATTCATCACCCAATCTAAGACCTAAATAAACGGGATGCCTGTCATTATGGGAGGATCCATATTTATTCCGGTACCAAGATTCATACCACCATGTCCTCCCCGGCACCACCATCGTAGCAGCCTCAGCCAATAGTCCGAATAGAGAGAATAAAACAACTAAGAACAGTAGATAAAATTTCTTCATAAGGGATTAATTTTAAGGTTGAGGTTAGTCTACGTAGAGGATAACCTGTCAACGCGGTTAGTTTTGGCAAATTTAAGTAGGAATTTGGTATTTCCCAAATAATATTAACAAAAAGTGAATAAATGAATAGATTTTTTGAATCGGAGACTCGAATACCCTACGGGCATTCGAGAACAATAAATAGATAATTACGGATACCCACGGCTCGGCCATACCCGATGGGCATTGCCGGCCGTGGGTTAAACGGAGACCGAAGCCCCCGACAGGGGCTTCTCCTCGCTACGCGAGGCAAGGTCCTGGGCAATGATAGATGATCAAGCGATATGGACAGGGGATTCTCACGCGAAGCAGGAATGGGATTGAAACTTTCGGGATTTGGATACGGGTTTGTTGGAATTTTGGGTGGTGAAACGGCATTTGGGGTTTAGATTTGTTATACGGGAGGAGGGGTATGTTTGTTATGCAGGGAGGAGGTGATACCGTTATGCCGAATAAGTTAGTTGAAATTATTGATATAAATGCGCGGAAGTATGGAGACCGCGAGGCCTGGCGCTTCTGCTGGCGCAAGGAGGGTGATTGGATGCCTACTTCCTGGAAGGAGTTCGCGGTCCAAGTAAATGTAGCGGCCAAAGCTTTCGCTGCCCTCGGGCTTTTGGAAAAGGATACCGTGGCTGTCTGCTCACCCAACACACCACAGATTCTTATCACGGAGTTCGGTGCGTTCCGCAATCGCATCGCTGTTATCCCCCTATATAGCAGCTCCTCTCAGGAGCAATTCGATTTCATCGTCCAAAACGGCGAGGCGCGCGTTCTCTTTGTCGGCGACAAACACCAATATCCCCTCGCGCTCAACTATTGGCGCAAGCACAAGGAGCAGATCCTAAAAATCGTCATATTCAAAAACGACGGCCTTCAATTGGAGCCGGATGACAATGTTTCGATTTTCTGGGATGACTTCGTACGTCTCGGGATGGAAGCGGGCCCGGAAATTGAAAAGCTGGTGAAACAACGGAGCGAAGCGGGTGAACCACAAGATTTGGCAACGCTGATCTATACCTCGGGGACCACTGGCGACCCAAAAGGAGTCTGCATCTCCCACTCCAATTATGATGCCACCATCGAGGCCCACCTCAACCTCCTCAGCATGGTCAGCGATGAAGACCTCTCGATGGCCTTCCTTCCTATGAGTCATATCTTAGAGAAGGCCTGGTGCTTCTTCTGTATTACTAAGGGAATACGGATCGCCTTCAACTATGACCCTCGCATAATTCAGGATACAATCAAGACCGTAAGGCCCAACATAATGACATGCGTGCCGCGCTTCTGGGAAAAAGTCTATGCCGGTGTGAAGGAGAAAATGGCCGCGGCACCGCGTCTCCAACGCATGATGTTCCACCGCGCCCTGAACGTCGGTAGGCGTCGCAACCTCGATTTCATCCGCGAGGGAAGGCGCGTTCCGCGACTCTTAGAAAGCGAATACCGATTCTGGGACAAGCGTGTTTTCCGCCTTATCAAGGAAGCGGTAGGCATTCCGAATCCGAATATTTTCCCTACGGCAGGCGCGCCATTGAGCGACCGTATTTGCGAGTTCATGCGCTCTATCGGGGTAGATGTGATGATCGGATACGGATTGAGCGAGACTACCGCTACCGTAAGTTGCTTCCCGCAAGTGGGTTATCAGATTGGTACGGTAGGTTTGCCACTCCCTTCAGTGGAGGTAAAGATTGACGATAATGGTGAAATATTGGTAAAAGGGCCTACCGTTACTTCTGGTTACTTCAAAAATCCGGAGGCGAATCTTCAGGCTTTCACTGACGACGGGTTCTTCCGCACCGGTGACGCCGGTTATTTTACTGAGGATGGGGCTTTGGTACTGACTGAGCGTATCAAGGACCTCTTCAAGACCTCAAATGGCAAATATATCGCTCCCCAGATGCTTGAGAGCCGGCTTGCGGAAAACAAATATATCGATGAGGTGGCCGTAATCGGCGACCAAAGGAAATATGTAACCGCGTTGGTGGTACCAAATTTCTCCCAACTCAAGAAATGGGCTGAGGAAAAGGGGTATGACTTCCCGGATACAGACGCTATGGTATCGGATCCGCGCACGGTTGATTTCATCATGCGGCAGATCGAACCGATGCAGGATGGACTTGCTTCCTACGAGAAAATCAAAAAAATCACACTCCTTCCTCATCACTTCTCGATTATGAACGGTGAGGTAACGAACACCATGAAAGTCAGGCGTCCGATCGTAGCGCGCCGGTATAGCCGCGAGATAGAAAAAATGTATGAAGAATAATTATACCTTATCCGGACAGTCCACCCTGCGCGAAGCCTTAGCTGCCCTTAACCTCCTTTCCGGAGGAGCTATGACCCTATTCGTAACGGACCAGGAGGGGATCGTGACCGGCTCGCTTACAGACGGGGATATACGCCGGGCATTAGTGGCCGGGGGATCGTTGGAAGACAAGGCTGAGAAAATAGCTTTTTCATCTTTTATGGCTCTAAGACCTGGATGCGACCGCTTCGAGGTTTTCTCGAAGGCGCGTCAAAGGTCTATACGGTTGCTGCCGGAACTGGACGCACAAGGACGATTAGTGTCGGTGGTGGATCTCAACCATACGAAGGCCTCCATACCGATGGAGGCGGTGCTGATGGCGGGGGGCAAGGGTGAACGGCTCCGGCCCTTGACTCTCGATTGCCCCAAGCCGTTGCTCAAAGTCGGGGAAAAAGTTATCATAGATTACAATGTCGATGAGTTGTTAAGCGTTGGTGTCTCAAAAGTCTATGTTACTGTCAATTATCTAAAAGAGCAGATCATAGAGCATTTCGCGTCGCCTGAGTACCTTGGGAAGGTGAAATGTGTAGCCGAGCCCCGACGTTTAGGTACCATAGGTTCCTTGGCATTGTTGCCCCCTCCTGAGCAACCTACCCTTTTGGTTATGAACTCGGACCTGCTCACTACGCTCGATTATGAGGCCATGTACTTGGAGCATCGTGAAAGCGGCAATGATCTCACCATGGCGGTTATACCTTATACCGTCTCAATACCATTCTCGATTGTAAGATCGGAGGGGGAACGGGTGGTAGGGCTAACCGAGAAACCTACCTTCAACTATTTTGCCGGAGCGGGCGTTTATATGATGAAATCAGAGCTTGCAGGACGTGTGCCTAAAGGGGAATACACAGATGCGCCGGACTTCATCCTCCAGCTGATAGAGGATGGCTTTAAGGTCGGGCAGTTCCCGATTGTAGGTCGTTGGATTGACATAGGCTCCCCGGATGATTACCGCTACGCCTGCGAGATTATGCGCAAGGATTAAATATTGCGCTTGGACTAATAAAGAGAAGAGAAAATAAGATGGCAGACTCAAACTTCATAGATTACGTTAAGATCCTTTGCCGTTCGGGCAAAGGTGGCGCCGGCAGCCGGCATTTCCATCGTGCGAAATATGTACCCAAAGGGGGTCCTGACGGTGGAGACGGTGGCCGTGGCGGCCATATCATCTTAAAGGGCAACCGCCACATGTGGACCTTGCTCCCACTGCGTTATCAGCGCCACATATTCGCAACCGATGGACAATCGGGCGGCGAGAACCGCTCTTTCGGTAAGGATGGCGAGGACCGCATTATCGAGGTGCCGGTGGGGACCGCCGTATTTGATGCCGAGACGGGTGAATTCTTGTGTGAAGTTACGGAAGATGAGCAGGAGGTAAAATTGCTGCGTGGTGGCAAAGGTGGCTGGGGCAACTGCCATTTCGCGACATCGACCAACCGTGCTCCGCGGTATGCCCAGCCGGGGCAGCCGGCTATTGAGAAGGCCGTTGTCTTGGAACTGAAACTATTGGGTGATGTCGGTCTCGTAGGATTCCCTAATGCCGGGAAATCCACCCTCCTCTCAGCTCTTTCGGCAGCCAAGCCAAAGATTGCTGACTATCCCTTTACCACGATGGAACCTCAGTTAGGGATCGTCCAATATCGTGGCAATGAGTCTTTCGTAATGGCCGATATTCCGGGGATCATAGAGGGAGCCAGCGAGGGCAAAGGTCTCGGCCTGCGATTCCTGCGCCATATTGAGCGTAATGCGGTCTTGCTCTTTATGGTTCCTGCTGATTCGGATGATATCAAGAAGGATTATGAAGTCCTGCTTCATGAGGTCAAGGAGTTCAATCCTGAGCTTTCCGACAAGAGCCGTGTCTTGGCTATCACCAAATGTGATATGCTGGATGAGGAGCTGATGGAGGCTATAAAGTCGGAGGTTCCCGATGATGTGAAGGTGGTATTTATCTCGGCTGTTACCGGAATGGGACTCACTGAGTTGAAGGATGTGCTTTGGAGAGAGATAAACTCCGAGGAGAACACCGTTAAATCCACAATTACCCACCGTCCGCTCGACCGCCGTCATCGCGTTGAGGAAGAAGATGAATTTATCTTCGAGCAGGAAGAGACTCCGGAGGATGAGGATATGATGCCTCAGACAGATGAGGAATGGAACGATGAGTTCTGGGATGAGGAAACTTCTGTAAACGGTTGATATGGCGGATAAAACCTATCGAGAATCGCAACCTCTCCTGCAATTGGATGTCGAGAGGATTATCAAGGAACGTGCCGGCGGAAAGGGCGTGAAGCTTATTCCTTCGGCTCTTTTCCGTGGGTTGGCCTCTTTAATCTGTCAGGATGAGCTGAACCGCGTTTTGCGTGAGGCTTACCCTCTCGAAGGGGAGGCTTTCGCCGCAAAGTCCCTTGAGGTGTTAGGGGTGGAGGTTGAGGCTATCGGCCTTGACACTTTACCGGACCACAAATATGTCTTCGCGTCGAATCATCCTTTGGGAGGACTTGATGGTCTTGCCCTGATTACGGTTATAGCTCGCAAGTTCGGTGAGGATAGCGTACGCTTCCCGGTAAACGATATGCTGATGAATGTATCGCCGCTCAAAGGGGTTTTCACTCCGCTCAATAAGTACGGAGCCCAGGATCGAGATGGTCTCAGCGCGTTAAACGAGGCGTTTGCCTCTGACCGTCAGATTGCCATGTTCCCGGCGGGGTTGGTTTCGCGCCGTCAGACGGATGGTTCCATAGCGGACCTGAAATGGAAAAAGACTTTTGTAACCAAGGCCCTCGAGTTCGACCGTTGGATAGTCCCGGTATACATCGAGGCCCTCAACCGTAAGCGCTTCTACCGCATAGCAAGCTGGCGCAAGAAGTTAGGAATAAAAGTAAATCTGGAGCAGGCTTTGCTTCCTTCGGAAGTATGCAATTCCCGCGGCATGAAGATAAGGATTTATTTCGGTGAACCGATATCACCTGAGAAGCTGAAAGAGACACAATTAAGCCATCCTCTGATAGCAGCCAAAGTCCGGATGCTCTCGGATGCGTTAAGGCCCAATAAATAATTATTTAGAAACATCAAAAATGATTTTGTCATAATGTCAATTTGACAAGATGTCAAGATGACAAGATGACAATAAAATTCCCAAAACAACAATGACCAACGAAACAACATATTCACAAGCCCTGAAGGAACTTGAAACCATAGTTGCGAATATGCAATCTGAGAATTGCGACATTGATACATTGGCAGCTCAGACTTCGCGAGCCCTCGAACTTCTTAAGTTCTGCAAACAGAAACTGCTTAAGACTGATGAGGAGGTCAAGAAATGTCTTGAAGAGCTTTCACGCCTTTCCTAATCTCCCGGTCCATCAGCACCCCTATATCATCCCGTAAAAGATCAATCCCCTAAGCTGCGGATTTTCCATTCCTTTGGGTAAAGGTTGTTGACGCGGTTCCCCAAGTTCTTTATCCATCCCAACTTCACTCCTTTATAGGAGACAGTAGAATACCCTTTTTCAGCTCCTTCCTCCGGCGGCAAGACCTCACGGAGAAGATAATTTTGTGCTTCCTCCAAGGTCAGTTCCCTATCAGGGAATCGGGTATCGTTCAGGTTCAGAGATAATGCGAGCGCATGAGAGGGAACTAAATCCTTACCTTTGATTTCGGCCATCTCTATTCCGGCATTAAGGATTCTAACACCTTTGGGAAGATTTGAGAGGGTCTCCTTAACTTCCTCAGAAACGGCTACTATTTTGCCATTTTCTTCCTTTAAGTCCCAGGCCTTGCCATCCTGAATCCATGACCTGAGTTCGGCTTCCTGTTTGGGATCGAGGCGTGGCTTGCCACCTTTGCTCTTCTTGGAATTTCCTTTGTTGGAGGTCAGGCGCTTGCCCCCATAATTGGTTTCCGACTCTCCTCCTTTTTTTAGCAGAGCCATGAATAGCCCCTCGGTTCCATCACGTAAAGGGGTGAACCGCCTTGGACCTTCAATAACTTTGAATCCTTGGTTTTCAAGCCATCCGATATTTTCTTCATCTTCCTGACGGTTGAAGGTACAGGTGGAATAAATCAGCCATCCACCCGGTCTCAAGGCAGGTATAACATCCACAAGGATCTCTTTTTGGAGCGCCGCACATTGCTCGACCAACCGCGGGCTCCACTGTGTGCGGGCTACCGCCTCTTTCCTCATCATTCCCTCGCCCGAGCAGGGGGCGTCAACTACAATCAGATCAAACCATCCCTCCATCTTACCGAACTCAGCGGCTGAGGAGGAAGTTACAATACTTCCTGTATACCCCCATTTAATTATATTCTCTCTGAGTACGGCTGCCCGTTGACCTATCAATTCGTTGCTAACAATCACTGACTTTTCCGGTAATTCCTCGATTACCCCGATGCTTTTCCCTCCCGGAGCTCCGCATAAGTCCAAAACTCGCAACCCTCCCTCTCCTTCTTCCTCCTTGATTCTCTTTATTAGGGTAGAGATCCACATTGAAGCCGCTTCCTGAACATAAAAACCACCTCCATGCAACCATGGATGATTGGTGAATCGTGGTCTTACATCAAGCCGATAACCACCTTCGGCCCACTCTACGGGTTTCAGGTCCGGGTATGGCTCGTCTGATAGAGGAGCGCGTCCGACTTTACGGCTATTCAAACGTAACGATACCGAAGGAGGAGTGTCCAGTGACTCTACAAGTTTTGTTCCTTCTTCCTCACCAAACTGTTCTATCATCTCAGCCTTGAATCCGGCCGGTATTGCGGGCATTTCTTCTTTCATCCCTGCAAAATTACCAAACTGTCTTGAATTTCGCGCGCTTTATTCCTAATTTTGTATTATAATTGTTGGGCCAAGGAGATTTTCCCTCTTCACACCTCCCTGAGAGGCCTTAAGAATAAAGTATGGAACTTGAAAAAGCACTCTACCTGATACCGGTAAACATTAGCGACGCACCCCTAAGTGAGGTGCTTCCTCAGTACGTATTAGAGATCGCGGCCACCTGTCGCTATTTCATAGTCGAGAATATACGGACCGCGCGCCGGTTCCTGAAGAAGGTGGATCGCAATTTCCCTATAGATGACTCTACCTTCTTTGAACTGAACGGCCATACCGATCCGATGGAGGTTTCTGGCTTCTTGGATCCTCTCCGTCAGGGTCAAGCGGTAGGCGTTATGAGCGAAGCGGGTTGCCCGGCGGTTGCCGATCCGGGTTCGCGGGTAGTGGAGCTCGCCCAAAAGGAGGGTTACAAGGTCATTCCGCTTGTAGGACCCTCAAGTATCCTCCTCTCTCTTATGGCCTCCGGATTCAACGGACAGTGTTTCTGTTTCAAGGGTTATCTGCCGGTGCAACCCGCTGAGAAGGCGAAAGCTCTAAAAGATCTGGAGAGTGAGTCAGCTCGACGAGGACAGACCCAGATATTTATCGAGACACCATACCGGAATAATAAGACAATCGAATTGATGGCGACCACTCTGCGTCCTGACACCAAGATATGCGTGGCCGCGGACATTACTGACCCCCGGCATCAGACTATCCTGACCCGCCGGGCGGCCGACTGGAAATGCCATCCCGAGAACTACGACAAGCGCCCCGCCATCTTCCTAATCTCCGCCACCCCATCCCACAATTCCCCCCGCAAATAGAAAGATTTCGAGACCTGAGTGTACTCAGTGTAGAGAAGGTCCTATAAAAGAGATGCTCTGGAGATTTCCGTTGCGTACAAAAGATTTTTTTGTAATTTTGCATTCGCCATGACAACGGAAAACAAAGGAAGAACAAAATATTATCTATTCATAGATGAATGTGGAGACCAGAATTTGGAAAATTACAATCCAAGTTTCCCGGTTTTTACTCTTTGTGGTGTTCTGGTATCCAAAGAAAACTATCTTAAACTCGAAAAAGAATTTAAAGATTTAAAAATAGATTTTTGGGGCAATGATGAGGTGATAATCCATTCGCGTGAGATAAGAAGATGCAAAAATAACTTTATCAACCTGTTAGATCCCGAGATCAAGGCTCAGTTTTATGCACGTGTAAACTCAATCCTCGCGCAGAACGGTTTGTACATTGTTGTGGCCTGCAGTATTCTTAAAGAACCATTCATAAAGCTCTTTAGCAACACCGAGGACGTATACGGATTGTCGTTATCATATCTTATAGAAAGGAGCATATTTTATATTGACGATGGCAATCACCCGTCTACCATTGATATAATATTCGAGAAGAGAGGCAAATTAGAGGATCGGACGCTGATGAAATTTTATAATTCATTACGTGTAACCGGAACTAAGTGGGTAAGTCCCGAACGTCTGCATGAACGTGTTCGCAGCTTTACCTCAAAGGCGAAAAAAGAGAATATCATAGGTTTACAGATAGCTGATCTGATAGCCTATCCCATTGCAAGAAAAGTATTGGATCCTGAATCTCCAAATCCGGCTTTTGATATAATAAAACCCAATATCTACTCTTCTCATGGGGCAATGCTTGGTTTTAAGGTAATTCCCCATTAGGGCGCCTATTCAGTATCTCAATTTGATAGTACCGTAGACCGCTTTCCACAAAAAAGAGCGGCTGTTGACAGCTGCTCTTTCCCATCCGCGCCTGCAGATGCCTAAAATCGTTGCTTGCGCACTCGAAGTATTTCTTTTCGGGGAAACTACCCTTGGTTTTAGTGCAAAGATAGTGATTATGCACAAAACTACAAAATAAAAAACATGATAACATCCTAAAAGTTTGATGTACCTCATAGAATATTCGAAGATTCTTTACGTTAAAAAATAGGCTCTTCTTTCTCTCCATACTCTCCTGACCTTTCCTCTGCCCTCCTCTCATCTCTCATCTCTCATCGCCAAGACCAGATCTCATATATATATTAAGAGACTCCGGGGTCCGACCTTCGTCATGAAAAAGAAAATCCGATTTGACCATCCTATGCTCCCGTTTGAGGAGTTCTCCGTACCTGAGGAACTGGCTAATCCGCCGGCTCTCGCGCGGCCGCGTGTCACTGAGGATGAATTGCTTTATTATATATCCTTCGGTTCCGGTTCTTCGGGCAACAGCGGATATATCGGAACCAAAAACGGAGGACTCATAATAGATGCCGGTGTACGAGCCGATACAATCATGGCTGGCCTAAGCTCCGCAGGCATTTCGATGGACACAGTAAAAGGGATTCTGCTGACCCATGATCACGCGGACCACGTCCGCTCCACCTATACCCTTTTGCGTAATAACAAGCATCTGAAGTTATTCTGCGGTAACAGGACAATGGAAGGGATTCTGAAACGCACTAGCATCTCAAAACGCATCCGTGAATACCATATCCCGATTTTCATGGAGATTCCTTTCCGGATGCTGGATTTCGAGATAACTCCTTTTGAGGTGCCACATGACAGTTTCCAGAATTTCGGATTCAACATCGCCTTCCGCGACCGTAATTTCGTGATCGCTACTGACGTAGGGCATCTCACCGACCGCATACGCCATTATGTGTCCGGAGCAGACTACTTGGTCTTGGAATCGAATTATGACCGTCAGATGCTGATTGGTGGCCGCTATCCGGAATATCTCAAATCCCGGATCATGAGTGGTAACGGCCATCTGTCTAACCATATCGCCGCCGCATTCCTTAAGGAAATGTGGACCCCACGGTTGAAGCATATCTTCCTCTGTCATCTGTCTAAGGACAACAACACTCCTGCAAAAGCCCTGAAGGCCTCACGAGATGCCTTGGAGTCCCTGAATATCAAAGTAGGCCATGGCTTGAACTCACTGGAAGACCGCAAGGCGCAGGTGCAGCTCTCGGTATTACCGCGCTTCGACGCAACCCCCCTCTATGTATTCCGTCCCTTCTAAGAAATGACTGGGATGAGGCAGTGACTGGGATGAGGGAGGTCCTAACTGGGAAGAGGGGCGTCCCCGCCCCGTCAAACTATGTAGGAGGACACATCCCCGCCCCGTAAAAATCTTACTACGATTTCAGATTCTTAAGTATAATTGTCATCAACGGCCCCTCAGCTCCATTAGCGGCTTTGGCCTCGCTGGTCTCTATTCTTATCTCCCCACCGGGAAGTGCATAGACCGAAACTTGCATCTCCTCCCCTTCGGAATTGGTGATAGTCTCTGTCAATTCTGGATCCCCTAATTCCAATGAGTCCACTATATACTGCTCCAGGTTCCCGGGAAGCAAGTCGCCAAGATACATATTGCGTATTCGCAACTCCTCCTTGTCAGTTACCACTATCTGCCATTGTCCGGGAGAACCCATGATATCGGTATAGAGCGGCATACCGGCCCCATCGGTCAGTACTCCCTCAAAGTTATAATCCGCCCCATTCAAGGGTTCATTGACCTCGAACGCATCGCTCACACTCCGGATGGTCATGGCGATATCATTCTCGGCGTGGTATTCTTCTGTTTCGGGCGCCGAGTTCTGTTTGTTACCGCTGCAACTTGCGGCTAAGAGTATGCCGGCTACGACCCCTATTCCACCGAGAAGAGTCAGTATTGTGTTGAGTCTCTTTTTCATGAATCCGTTATCTTGGGCAGATTCTTATGCTTTCTCGTCAAGGGCTTTGTATGCGAGCGCATAATTTTTCATATCACGCACCATGGCTACGAGCCCGTTGCTGCGCGTCGGCGACAGATGTTCCTTCAAACCTATACGGTCAATAAAATAAAGGTCGGCTTCCAAGATCTCTTCGGGAGTATGTCCTGACAGTACCCTGAGCAGTAAGGCCATTATTCCTTTAACTATCATGGCATCGGAATCCCCTTTGAACACTACATCCTTACCATCGCGGTTGGCCGCGATCCAGACTCTGCTCTGGCATCCCTCTATAAGGTTAGATGGAGTCTTTTCGGATTCCGGGAATTCGGGAAGGGCGTTCCCTAATTCTATGATGTATCCGTATCGGTCCATCCAGTCATCGAGTCCGGAGAACTCCTCGATGATCTCGTCCTGTGTTTCGTTGATTGTCATCACTAAAAGTCCTATAAACTTATTTGCGAAATCTTTAATACGCAAAATTACAACAATTTTCCGTCATAACCTCCCTTCAGGCCGAAAAACCGCAAAAAACTCCTTCCGCATAACGCAAAACATCGCAAAGCGATGTCCCGGGAGTTTGGGAGTTTAGGCCAAAAATTTTCTGCAAATAATTGACTTTAAATT
>CAZKJP010000049.1:0-19628 GCA_964553075.1 uncultured Sangeribacter sp.
AAGCTCACTACCCCCTCAAAGTAGCGCGTCTACCAATTCCGCCATCCGGACATTCTTGGGAGCGAAAAACGGGACTCGAACCCGCGACCCCGACCTTGGCAAGGTCGTGCTCTACCAACTGAGCTATTTTCGCATTTGCTTAACTTTTGCTAAGCTTTGTACCCCCGTTTTCCCTTTTGCTCTGCAAAGTTACAACGTTTTTCTTCCACCACCAAATTTTTTCGTAACTTTTTTTGAAAAAATTTTATCTCCCTTCCCTAACTTATTATAGCTCACCTCGGTAATTAACACTAAGGCCTTCTCCCCTACTTCCGCTCCCAAATCCAGCTCCCGGGATAACGGTTCCGGAAATCTTTGTCGTTCATCCGTGCCTGAAGTTCTTCGCGGTTTGCGGATCGTCCTGCCGATACGCGCCAGATGCCGGTGCGGCTCCCGCAAACCTCCAACCCTTCTTCTCCTTGCATGTCTATATACATCTGCGCTCCCCTTTCACTGGTGAAAGTACCGATGATAAGATAGTATTCTTCTTCGGGCTCTGTTTCCTGATATTCGATGGTCTCCGGTACCGCGGCCACCACCGGCTCCTCCTCCCGTATTACCTTTACCGGTTTTGCCTTTTGGTTGCTTTTAGAGGCCGCGATGCTCTCAACCGGCACCACAGATGCGTACTGGGCTTTATTTGAGGTCAAGCCTTTGTCATGTGGCAGGACGAATCCTAAGCAGAGACCAACCACGGCTACAAACATCGCAGCTACCTTTACGGCACGTTTCGGCAACCTTATATAGTAGTACCGCGGATCGTGCTCGAAGTTTTCAACAGCTGGTGCTGATGCAACTACGGCTTCCTCGGGAGACTCCTTCTTAGCAGGGTTCAACCCTACGCTCTTCAACCCGCTTAGCTTCCGGAGGCGATCGGTCTCATAACGGGGTTGGAAACGCAGATGCCCTTCCGAGTCCTTACTAAGGCTTCCTACGCGACCTAACTCTACCCTTCCCTCGGCTGAGAGGCGGCTCAAAAGTTCCCCAACCATCCTGGTCATAAGTTCGCGTCCCTCTTCAAAGGTGGTACGTTGGCCTCTGGCGATGGAGTGAGCAAGGGTGCCGTCGTCGGTGCGCACATCGGTATTGAAGCTGATCTCGCGCATCGGCGGCAGGATCTCACCTCGCTCGCTGTCTATCAGAGCACTACGGTAGGTACCGATAAACGCACCAACCCCGGGAAGAATCACACATTCTTTCCGAAGTAACAGATATTCAATATGTTGCGATAGCAATTTCATGATGCGTCTTTAATTTTGCTCTGACTTTTTCGTCTGCAAAATTAATACCTATTACCCCTTATTTCCAAGCGTTGAAGATAACTTTTTTGAACTTTTTTCCTATCCTATTGAACATCAGCACAGAACTAATTTTTTCCGGATCAGCCTCAGAATTTCGGGCGATGCACCATACTCTTCTGCCAATTTCAGATCAGCTGCGGCTTCTTCGTTTTGATACAGTTTCTTATGCGCCCATCCCATGGCGGCATAGAGGTTGCCGTCCGTGGGGTGCTCCCTCAGTGTCTCTCTCAGAATCTTAAGGGCTTGTTGAATCTTATCGTTCTTTAGCAATAGCATCGAGAGCCGGAAACCTGTCTCGGCTCCATGATCCAAGGAGTAGGCTTTCTGATATTGCTCCTCAGCCAAAGCTTCATCCCCCTTCTCTTCTGCTACTGCTCCCATACCGAACCATCCCCAGGGATTCTCGGGATAATGAGCGGTAAGGGTTTTCAGATTCCCTTCGTCCAATAGCAATAGTCCTCGGGTCTGAAGTCCCCATTCATTGATAGAGTCGATCTTCAGCACCTCTTCTATATCCTCAATCGCTTCTTCTTTTCGGTTCAAGGTGAGAAGGGTGCGGGCACGATGGGTGCGTATCACGGTACTCTTCGGTGCCCTTGTCAATGCCAAGGAGAAGCTTACCAATGCCTCTTCCAATTTCCCTTGTTGCATCTGGGCCACCCCCAAGTTGGAGAAAAGAAGTGTGTTGCCCGGATTGGCGGGTTCCTCTTTCAGTCCGCGTTTCAGGTACTCTTCGGCTTGGCTCCATTGCTCGCGTGCTAACTTCATATCCGCGGAATCCACCATCTGATAATACTTGCTCGCAGGACCGACGGTGTTTTTTATCTCCTCCGCCATTACTCCCGGCAGTCCGAAGAGGCCGACCCAAACCCCTGTTATAAAAAATCCTTTCTTCATACTTTTTTTATAGATATGGCGAGAGGGTACCGGATCCTTTTCCGATACCCCCTCTATCTTATGAACGATGAAGTCAATTATTTCTTGTAACGCTTATTTTTTGTAACGATCAAGGCCCTGCTTCAGGAAGTTCTTATATCCTGGTACATCCTCCTTATATACGAAGGGAGCGGCCAACGGATGAGCGTCATTGTCTACGATCACATGGAACGGCTGTGCGTTAGCTCCGAACTTAGACCGCTGAAGGAAGCTCCACTTGTCGCCGTAGGTGCGCAGCGTGCGCTTCGTGCCATCGGATTCGGTTACCTTGATCGGTTCCGGAAGCGGTTTCTTGTCGTCTACCATCAGGGTTACCAATACGAAGTCGTTGTCGATGGAGTTCTTAACGTCGGTGTCGGTCCATACCGCGGCTTCCATCTTACGGCAGTTAACGCAGCCGAAGCCTGAGAAGTCGAGCAACACCGGCTTGTTCAACTGCTTGCCGAGTCTCATACCCTCTTCAAAGTCATCTACCTGAGCGGTTACATCCCCTTCATAGAGTGAGAAGTCCTGAGTGGACAACGGCGGGGAGAAGGCGGAGATTGCCTTAAGCGGTGCACCCCACAATCCCGGGAGCATGTATATTGCGAATGCGAAGGAGATGCAAGCCAACATGAAGCGGGTAACTCCGGTCTTCTCAACCTTGTCATCATGCGGGAAGGTGATCTTGCCGAGCAGATATACACCCAACAGAGCGAAGATAACGATCCAGAGGCTTACGAATACCTCACGGTCCAGGATTCTCCAACCGTATGCCAAGTCGGCTACGGAGAGGAACTTCAGGGCCAATGCCAATTCGAGGAAGCCGAGGACTACTTTTACGGTGTTCATCCAGCCGCCGCTCTTAGGCATAGACTTCAGCATGGTCGGGAACATCGCAAAGAGTGTGAATGGCAGTGCCAATGCAAGGGCAAAGCCGAACATTCCTATTGCGGGTGATACGAAGTTGCTGCTGGCCGCGGCCTCTACCAACAAGGTTCCGATAATGGGACCTGTGCAGGAGAAGGATACTAATACCAAGGTGAAGGCCATGAAGAAGATGGATACCATACCGGTAGTGGCATCTACCTTGGAGTCCATCTTGTTGGTCCAGGATGAGGGCAAGGTAAGCTCGAATCCACCCATAAAGGAGATGGCGAACACCACCAACAACAGGAAGAATATAATATTGAAGAGAGCGGAGGTGGCCAACTCATTCAATGCCGAGGCTCCGAATATGGCGGTTACTGCCAATCCCAACAGTACGTAGATTACTACGATGGAACCTCCGTAGGTGGCGGCCGCCGCGATGGATTTCTTACGGGACTTATTCTGCTTGAGGAAGAAGCTTACAGTCATCGGTATCATTGGCCATACACAAGGTGTTACCAATGCTATCAGACCACCGATAAAGCCGGCGAAGAAGATGTACCAGAGAGAGGAGGCCTGCTCTTCGGGATTCTCCTTGAACACGTCGAACTCGGCTTCTACATTATCCCACCAACGGGGGTCGGCCACGCCGGTTGACATGGCTCCGGGCATCAACGGGCCGGCGGCGTTATGCAGCGAATCTGTCTCGGCTGCGAGTACCATTCCGGGATCAGCTGCGTCCGCGTTTTTTTCTTCTGCTGCTGTAGGCTCTTCCTTGGCGGTTACGGGTGCCTTACCTTTCAGGCTCTTGGCGGTGCCTACCTGTACGCATCCGGTATCGTTGCAGGCCTGGCCCTTGATCTCCACGTCTACGGAGAAGTTAGGTGAGGTCGGTTTCAGCTTCTGGGTGAAGCTGACGGTACCGGTATAATAGTGCTGGTCTACTTCAAAGACATCGTCGAACTCCTTGGTGTAGCTTTTATTCGGAGTTGTCTTGCCGTTGAGCGTACATCCGCTAAGATCGAAGAAGAACTGAGCCGGCATCGAGCCTCCGGCCGGATTATCTATTGCGTAAAAATGGTAACCGGGTGCGATGGTGGCGGTGCATACCACCGCCGGATGATCCGTATTGTCATCCACCAGCTTGATATCCCATTTTACAGCATCCTGGGCGGTAGCCGAGATAGCGCAAGCCGCTATCCCTGCCGTCAATGCCCATGTCTGAATTATATGTTTCATCTTAGATTAGTTAGTTTTCTGATTAAGGTCTCTAAAATTATGCTCCTCCGGAATTAGTTTTCCTCGAGGTCAGTAACGGCTGCCTGGATCACTTTCTTGGAAGAGGGATCACACAGGAAAGCCACTACCTGGCAATTCTCCAGGATCCAGCTATCAGCCGGGTTCTCCAAAGATACGGAATACTCTTTCTGCTCACCGAAGGAGAAGGAACTGCCGAATTCCACACCCCAGGTTCCGTTAAGCGATGTACGCAATACATGGTTATGGGTATAGTCGTTCAGGCGCCCTGTGGTCGAGGTCTGCATACCGACGATTCCGTTTTCCATAATCCATACGGCGATATTCAGGGGTCGTCCGTACTCTCCTCTTACGAAGTCAGCGGAGACATTGACTGTGATATGGCGGTCTGCGTCGTAAGTGGCTTCTACATCCAAAGTGACGGGTGTATCACCCTTCACTAATTCCGTAGCCCGCTCGGACCACTGTAGGTAGAATCTTGACTGGTCATACACCTCACCATCGAATACCGCGAACGGGAAGGATGGCGGATTATAATAGGAATAGAGCTCGGTAGCTGTCTGGCTGCGCAATCCTAAGTCGCGGCCTAATGGCATGGTGTACTCCGGTCCGGTAGGATGCAGGCACACTGCTATTATGTTCTCAGGGTATGATTCCTGAAGCTCATGTATAACTTTCGCTCCATCCGGACAGTTTGAGCAGCGCTGGCCCGTGAACTCCATGATCAGCTCGTTCTTGGCGGCCGCGGGCAGTGGATAGTCGATCAGACGGTCCGACTCGTCTACGTTGTCGCAACCGGTAACAGCCAATCCCAAGGCTCCTAAAAGGGCCATACACCCTTTCTTCATTATTTCCTTATATCGGTTCATGAATTTTTCGATTAGAAAGTGTAATTATAGGTAACTGAGAAACCTTTGGTCTCCGGCACCCAGCGGCATACACCACCCGAGCAGTTATATCCGGCGCGAGTGCGACCATACCCGAGGGTGAAGCGGTTTGCCTTATAGTTGTAAGTTACCATCACATTATAATAGTTGTCCTCATTGGTGGTGTTGTAGGTGTCGGTTACGGTAAACATCCAATGGGGAGCCAACGAGAACTCTACTAACCCTGCGATCCAATCTCCCTTGTCCTGCTTGGTGTGGAGATACTGGAGTTCGTAACGCAGCTGGGTCTTCTTCCCGAGTTTGTTTTGTCCTTCGAAAATGAATGTGTTGGCCGTTACCATACCGCCGTGGCCTTCGATAACTGCCTGGTTATATCTCTGGAACAGGTAGAAGAAGGTCATCTGGAACTTACGGCTCAGTTTCTTATTGAGCTCGAAGTTGATGTCGGCATAGTTGATACCACCCATCTTCCAGAAGGGAGCACCATAACCGTCTGTTCCCATCATCGGGGATACCGGCTTGCCATCTTCGTAAGGTACATCCCTATCCAACGCGGCGATGTAGCTACCGGAGAGGCGGAGCTGGGTGCCATATTTGCCACCTAACGATGTCTTTTTCTTGAAGGAATAACGTACCTCACCCTGAAAGGCCCACTCACCGTCGGGCTGGGTTGCGTAAGGATACATAGCAGCCAAGGCGTAGGTCTGGGTCATGGTGAAGGCCGGCAGATGGTTCACGAAGGAGGAGATACCGATAACGGCGCGGTCTGAGCGGAATGACATGTTGTCGCTGCGTTTCGCCTGAAGGAACGCGCTGAATCCTTTCGAGGAATAGGTACCGGAGAGCAACACTGCCGTACCGCGGCGGTAGGTGTAGTTATTGTCTGCTATCGGGTCGTTGTTCTTGGTGGCGAACTCGGCCAGGATATTGAAATCATGCAGACGTACTTTCACACGTCCGTCGAAGGCTGCGACTACATTCGGGAAATTGAGGCGATAAGGAGTAACGCCCGCGCGCAACACCTCATCCGGCTCATGCTTACCCACATAGGAGAAGCCGAGGGTCAGCCCGTATGGATCGGCGAAGCTGTTGGCGAAGCTCTCATTGAGCGACCACTCAGCATCCGCACCCCATAGCCAAGCCGGGTTATGCTCCCAGTAATGGCGCTGCTTACCGCCTAAGAGGGTGAAGTTTACGCCAGGTGCAACATGTGCTTTAAGGCGTCCGCCTCGGATAGCGTTGTCTACACCCAAGCTTCTTTCCTGATAAGTACGCAGGATCAGACCGGAGCCGAACTGCTCGTAGAAGTCGCCGGCAGTCAGCTGCCATCCTTTATACTTACCCGTGGCCCATATATAAGGTACTCCCCAACCTTTGAAATCTTGTTCGTAACCCGGCAGTGGCCATTTGGCCCACTCGAAACGCCCACCGATAGAAACGTATGGAGCGTTGATGGTAAGGTCGAAGTAGGTATTGTTCAGTACATCCTTCTCATACTTGTCTGTCTTATCGCGGTCGGTGCGGTTCCCTTTCAGGTCGTAAGGGATCAGGAACTCAGTCTGGATCGCACCGGTAGCGCGGATCTGCTCTGCCCATTTGCGCAGAGCTGACTTCTCGCCGGGCTGTTTCGGCTCCCAGATGTAGGAATCGGAGTGGGTGCGCAACGCGGGGACGGAATTGTAAGTCTCTTCGGCATCACCTTCAGAGAGGGCCGCCTCGGTAGATACGAGCTCCGTATCAGACGGAGCTTCCGTTACGGAAGCACGCAATATCCCCGGTGTTAATACACCAAAGGCCAAGGCCATAAGACCCAGGCTATTGATTTTGTATTTCATGATATTGGTTAAGATTTGGTATAAACATTACTGAAGTCGAAACTATTTAGACTCGTCTCAATTACGACCTCCTCTCAAAACTTAATAGGTACTGGGGTCTAAATTAAGACGGGTCTAAGTTTTAGGACCTCATTTGTTCATCGCTTTCTTTACAGCCTCGATGATGTCTTCTTCCCCACCGTCTACATAGCCCTGGTGGTTCCAGACAACATTTCCTTCGCCATCGACAACGAAAACATGCGGGATATCGTTGACGCCCATCTGACGCTTGAACTCGCTGTTGGGGTCAAGAAGCACCTCGTATTCCCAGTTCTTACCCTGGACGAAGGGTTTCACCTTCTGCTCGTTCTGAGCTTCATCGATACTAACGGCAATGAGTTTCATGCCGGTCTCTTCCTGCCACTCATCGTAGACCTCGTTGATCGCTTTTAGCTCGCGGTTGCAAGGCTTGCACCATAAAGCGAAGAAAGAAATAACGAATGGCTTACCATCGTTAGAGAGCTGGGCGGTATCTACGGTCTTACCGTTGATATCCTTCAGGTTAACACTCGGCAGAGCAGCCGAAAGCGAGAAGGCCGAAGCCAACAAAGCACATGAAAGAACTAATTTCTTGAACATATCTGTAAGGTATAGTAAATTACATAAGATAAGGTTTCCCCCTTATACTCCCCCATTCACCCGTTTCCCCTATCTATCACGGGGATTTTCCAGCGGAAACCGCGGTGGTCTGCCAAAATTAGCAAAAAAATGAATATCCACCAAATATTCATCTTCCAAATATTTTGGTTATATTTGCGCTATGGAAGACAAATACACCCCCTATCCACCCACACAGGATGAAATCGAGATGGCATTCGTGGCCTCCTGCATAGAGAGTGTGGCCGACCATCTCGGGCTACCTTATCTTGAGATTCTGGAACGCATGGACAAGGTAGGTATGATCGATGACTACATTTACGCTCACTACGATGTCCTACACACCGAGAGCCGCAAGAACCTCACCGAAAACCTTATCGAAACCCTAAACATCTGGGAAAATGAACCCTCTGAATGATATTATCGAAGTCTACCATGCCGGTACAGACAAGGTAGAAAATCCAATTTGCACCTATGGACGTAAAGACCTCGATTTTGGGCAAGGTTTTTACGTTACTGACATATACGAACAGGCAGTAAATTTCGCGAAAACAAAATCAGCCAGCAAGAAAAAACCCGGGAAAATCAACAGCTACCTCCTTCATAAAGGAGAATTTCTTAAAAATGCCAAATCCCTTATCTTTGAGTCATATAATGAAGAATGGCTGGAGTTCATAGTAGCGTGTCGATCAGGGAATCCTCTCTGGAAAAACTATGATTACATTGAAGGAGGCATTGCCGATGATCGGGTAATTGATACAGTTACTTTATATATGGAAGACCAAATTACCCAGCCGCAGGCTCTAAAGAAACTGATATATTTAAAGCCCAATAATCAGATTTGTCTCCTTAATCAGGAACTTTTGGATAAACACCTTGATTTTAAGGAATGTATAACCATCTAAAAAGATCATTTTACCGTGGACAATTATAGCAAGGAAGTTAAAGACATTATACGATGGGGAAGGCTTGGTTCCATATCCTGCGTAATAGCTCAGAAATTAAACATCTCTCCTCTTCAGGCCTTGAAAGATTTCTTCCGGAGCGAGACCTGCCGCTTGTTTCACGATCGAACCACCGGTCTCCACCTCTTCAGCGACCGCTACATAGCCGAAGACTACGTCCGCGAGCAATCCCTTTAACCCCTAACTGGGCCCGGCGCGCCCTCGCACCGTAAATACCTGGGAAGAGGCGCGCCCCGCGCCGTAAGTAACCGCGATGATCCACCCCCTATAACTGGGGAGGAGGCGCGTCCTCGCGCCGTAAATCAGAGCCGGCCCGATGTGTCATCATGTCAAAATGACACCCCTCCCGGGCCGGCTCTCACCATCCAGGGCTTTATTCTCCGATAATTCTGCGGTCCTTCTGCGGAAAAGCCCCCGGGAGCAAGCAACGCGAGCGACCACATCAACCCGTCCAGGATCGTAGGCCTCCGGCCTGCGAGTTAAGTTCCTCTTAATAATTAATCGATATATGTTCCTCTTTTATCTTGAGCTATAAAACTTGTTATCCCTCGCAGGCCGGAGGCCTACGATCCTGGCGAAGCCGCCCCTCCTTCCCAGCTAAGACATCTGACTAACAATAGCTTACCTAACTTGAACCAACTTGAACCAATTTTGAACCAAATTTCACACAATAATAAAGTTTTAAAATTATTGCCTTCCTTTTTGAATTTCTCTTGGCATGTTTCTATATTTGCACCGGCTTAAGACCCAAGTGCTTCTTAATTGCGGTCTAAAGCCAAAGAAATTTCTTAGCTGAATTTTTCCGGGCTGTCTTAAAACTAGAAACCCAGGTAATGATTAGTACAAGAAGGAGTATCGGGACGCACAATTTAAACTAATGCCTCTCATTCTACCATTCATCTATCCCTTAATCTCAATGGACTATAGATTAGAATACATTACTCGTATGTTAGCAAAAATCTCTCATAAGAGATTTGAAAGTTATGTAATACATAGGATTTGGAACGCTATAGACAATCCATCATTGCAATTTGTCTGTCAACAATACATTTCTCGTGATGGAAATAAATATGCATTAGCAGATCTTTTTTTACCTCAACTGGATATCGTTGTTGAAATAAACGAGCCTGCACATTTCAAAAATCAGGCAGCAGACTCTCTTCGTAATTATGAAATTTCCAAACATGCCGAGGTTTATGTTATTAACTGTTTTGAAATAGTGGATGGAAAAGTTGTTTACTGTAATTTGGAAAGGCTGAACGAAAGAATTGATACGGTTATTGAGCAGATTAAAAAACGAGTGCAAGCTACTTCTCTTATACCGTGGAAGGGTATTAACTCTCCTGAAGAAATTAGAGAAAGAGGAGTATTACATGTGGAGGATAATGTTTCAATGCGGACAATAGAAGATATAGCTAACATTTTTGGCACTAAACCAAAATATAAAGGTTATCTAAGAGAGGGGGGCACCTGGGTTCCGAATAAAATAGGCGAGGAACTAATTTGGTGGCCTAATTCTCATCACCGTTCGTGGAAGAATATACCCTCAGCTGATAATACAACTATCTTGGAATATCCGATAAATGAGAATGCCCGGAAAAAACATTTGAATGATCATATAAACTCCAATGTGCAAAGAATCACTTTCATAAAAGACAAAGACTGGTTAGGCATTAATACGTATAAGTTTGTAGGGGTATATCAACTAAATAAAAAAAATCTATTAAAGAAAAAATGTGTGTTTGGGAACGTATTTCTGAATATTATATTCTTCCTTCTAAATATTCTAAAGAAAGACCAGTTAGGGAAGATGGTGAAGAAACCAAAGTCTAACGATCATATCAGAATAGGGACTATACCCATTACACTTTCCGGCAATTGATCTCGGCCAAAGATAAACGGACTTATCCTATCATTACTTTCTTCTCCACAAATATCGGTCGCGGAATCCGGGTCGATAAGCTCAATGAGTTCACCAAAAATTGCGAGTGGGTAAAACCAATGGGCGACGGTGTGGTGTTCTTGGTCAACAGTGATCTTCCTAATGCCACTACCTTTATCAAAGGAAATCTTTACGGTATCCTTTCGAATCTTGAATTAGCCATTGCCCGCGAGTTTGATTTTGAAGCGGAGAAGGTGGATATCTATGTTTCGAGTGGATATGTAATGAGCAATGACGAGCGAGATTACCTTTCCGGCAAGGATAAGGAGGAACTTATCCAAATGGTCTGGAAATACACCATTACCGGAACTACTGACCCTATAGATAAGGAGTATCGTTCGGCATTCGTCAAGATCATCCAGCAAGATCTCAACAAGGTCAAGAAACTGGAGGAGAAAGGAAAGCCGATCACAAAGCACAGCGTATGCACTGATAAAGATTATCTTTGGGATGTAGGCCTTTATTCACTTCAGGATGGTTACACCGATTGGATGATGAAGGGTAAGGAAGCTCCCGGCCTGTTTGATGATTTCGAGGATGAGGACCTGGTATCCGATGAGAAAAAGAACAAGGACCAACTCGAGGAATTGTTTGAACGGAACCGGCATTGCCGGATGCTTGAAGAGTCCGGTGAGTAAAATTCCTCTCATTTTTTGAATTTTCGGGTGAAGGTTTCTATTATTTGTCCCATAGAATCGATATCGTAAATCTCCGGTATTGTTAAAGGATGAATTATGAGAGTCAGAAATTTTGATCGGATATTGTTGGTGCCTGACTTCGGGTCTGATCCCGAAGCCGGGCTCTTCCCGCTTATTAAAAAGGAGCTGGATAAGAAGAAGGGTTACTTGGTAATGGTAGCTGACCTGAAGGAGATGGTGCGCATCCAGAACCCGGATGAGAAGTTCACTGACCAACAACTGATAGACCGGGCAGCCAAGACACTGGAAGAGCTGATTAGCCACGACCTGGCGTGGGGCCGCAAACCATCCCTGCTGAAATCAGTCCTGCTTAAAACCGTCTCTAAAGAAGTGAAGATTGGTTCTAAGGGGTTACGATTCACAGTTGAAATCAAAAGGTTGGACCCCGAGCCGGATGAATTGCCTCAGCACAATCTTGATTCTGAGGAGTTCTCACGGCATGATCTTGCCCAATGGATGGAAGAAAATGAGTTACCGGATCCTACCGAGTTGGATGACTGGAATGTCTTCAAGGATGATTTGGCCATGGACTACTTAGGTAAACCGGACGCGGTGGTGCTTTTCGGGAAGTCGGCTATGTTCTCCGGTTCTGTAGGGCCGATAGAAACACTCTTCATCAACCCTGTGTACTCGGATAAGTATCCTTGGACCAAGCAATTCTATAAAGACCGCGAAGCTGCCCAAGAGTGGTATGACGATGCAATAAGAGCCCGCACTCCCTACGAGGTCGTCTCCTATTTCGGGAGGGAAACGGATGGCACCCGCAGTTATCCGGTGCGGATCGGTTTACAGACTTTCGGGGAGAGGATTGAGGGGTTTGGAAAGCGGTATCCGGGTTGCACTCTCATCGACCCGACACTCCATGACAACCCGGAGAAGATTGCCGATGCCATTGCCCAATTCACAGATGGTGATTTAATCAAGGTTCTTCTTAAACAACAGGAAGAGAATCAGCTCGGGACTCCGGGAGCGGCTAAACAGCGGGTGCTTATCGTACCGGATTTCCTTTATCAACATACAAAAAGCGATGAGATCGCGGAGCTGCGTCAGCAGTTGATCGATGCCGGGTGTTATGTGGCGGTGTTCCATTCCTTTATTCCGATGTTCGACAATTCGGATAACTTAGTAGAAGCAAGAAATGGTCTGAGGCGCCGTTGTAAGACTAAACCTTTTGACCTGATCATTGCCTTCGGCACCGGTTGTCTCTTTACGGGACGTGTCATAAATTGCCCGCGGATATTCCTCAATCCGGATTGGGACGTTTGGAAGGAGATGCAAGAGCGGTTAGTGGAGAACGCCCCGAAGAAGGAACCCGGAGAGGAAAATGAGGTGAGGATGGGCAACCGCAGAGTCACTGCAAAGATGATAAGGAGCGCCAGACAACTATCAGAAAAACAAGAGATAAGGCCGGGGGACAAACCCATCATCGCGATCTACTCACCGGATGAAGAAAAGAGGTTGCGTCAACCCCAATTCGACCGCTTCCCGGCCACCGAACCCATCACCCTCTCCCCTTTCTCACTGAACCTCGTAACCGAGATAATTCAAAAATTATTGTAGGGACATGCCTTCGGCATGTTATGGGGGACTAAACATCGCAAAGCGATGTCCCTACAAATAGATAAGGAAATATGTCAGATAAAAAAATGAAAAGGGTATTGATAACCCTTTACTCGCAAGAATATCTTCTTGATCCTCATACTATTTATGAGGATGACAATGACTTCGGAATGGAGTTGGATGCCTTCAGCTACAGTGTGATGGCACTTGACAAGTCTTCCGAGTGGACGGTAGAAGTAGATGGCAAGACTACAGATTACAAATCATCCGATTTCCGGCCCTTTTCAAAAGTTCCAAAGGAGGTAAGGGAGAAGGTAATGGCCGAGCATGCTATCAAGGACCTGAACATGGAGGATTATGTGAAGAGCCTTGTGATTGCCGGTTCACGTCTTTTGGTCCGCCGACTTAAATCATATGCGGAGGCTGCAATTGATATTCCGGAGGATGAGGAGTTTGACCCAAAAAAGTTATCCATCGTTACCTCTGAATGGCTGATAACCTGTCTTGGTTCCTCGCTGAAGGATAAAAAGATAGCTCATGGTGTACTCTACGATAATAAGCTTTATAACGAGTTTGCTATCGAGGGAGGCGACATGAAACATACCTATAAAGTCTGGAAGGACAGGGCTAAGAAAAAGGAAACCGTCTCAGAGGAAAACAAAGCAGAGGATACAAAACCTAAAGTTTTGGAACCTTCTGAACCTGGGGGTGGTGGTTACATCGATAAAAGCGGAACTTGGGTGATCGAACCCATCTACAAAGATGTCTTTGAGTTTTCAGAAGGCTTGGCGCGGGTTATAATACCCGGTGAATTTAATGCAAAGAAGTATGACAATACCTGCTTTTTAGATAAGACGGGACAAGTAGTAATTAATACCGGTTATCCAACAGCAAGAGACTTCCATGAAGGACTGGCCGCTGTCAATAACGAGTTCTACATCGATACTAAAGGAGAAAGAGCCTCCTTTATTGATAAAATTCCTTATGAGATACTAAAGGCTTACAGTTTCCATGAAGGAGTAGCAGTTGTAGGTTGTAATATCAACGAGGAATTAAAATTTGGAGTAATTGACAAAGATGGCAACATCCTCATTCCTTTCGAATATCACGAAATCTCAGATTGCTCAGAGGGTATAGTAGTTTGCACAACACATTTTCGTCACCTGGGACCCTCATATGATGAAAACATAATTCGATCTATAGACGGGCATTATGTAGGAAAAAGAAAGTATTTCAAAGCCTTCTCTTTCCGGGAAGGACTTTGTCGCATTTCAGAAGCTAATTTATATGGTTTCATTGACAAAGAGGAAAAATATGTAATTCCTCCCTTCCTCTATAATGCAAGGAGTTTTTCGGAAGGTTTGGCGGCAGTGCAAAAGAAATATTCCTGGAACTTTATCAATAAGGAGAACAAGACTGTAATCCGACTCGACCTTAAGGATGTCTGGGATTTCCACAATGGTTTTGCTACCGTCAAACCCTTTGACCCTCCGCTCTGGGGACTTATAGATAAGGAGGGGAATTACGTCATAGAACCTCAATATGATGAGTTAGGTGATGTATCAGAAGGGTTATTAGCTTTCCGCAAGGGTGAACGTTGGGGTTTTTTAGATACCACAGGCAAGGTTATAATAGAACCGATCTTCGAGAAAGTTACCAACTTCAAAGAGGGACTGGCCGGAGCCATCCTCCCCAAAGACGAGTAACAGTAGGGACATGCCTTTGGCATGTTATTAATGTTACCGAACATAATCAACCTGACCATTGAAACATCGCGAAGCGAGGTCCCTACAATTTATCCTATGAATAATTCTGATTTTATAGCTTTCCTGCCCTATTGGGATATCAAGAATCCTACCATGGATGACAAGACGCAGTTCATCATGGAGGAGGCCGTAGCCGAGACCGAATGTAGTCATTTGGGAGCCGAAGTATATTCAAATATCGATTACAAGGAAAAAGACCCAAAGGATTTCATTAAGGATGTGATAAAGAAAGAGCATCCGCGTTGGGTCTTGGGTATCGAAAACACCGCTACCCTGCTCTTGCCTTACATGCGTCAGCGTAAAATCCTTATAAACCCATCAGTCAAGCTTACTGACCTGAATTGGGTAACGCCCGAAACCATCCGCGACACCTACGCCTTCTTCAGCTCCAAATATGAAAAGGACTATGAACTGTTTACCAGAGTTTATCAGAACATAGCCTTCTATCCAGACCGGAAATACCTCAGCATAGAAGATCTGAGTCCCATCATAAAGTCCATCATCGAAGACCCCGACTAATAAGATAGACCCCATCATAAAAATGCTGGGGTCTAATCTTTCATTAAGCCTTAGACTAACTTTCTTTATTCTTCTTCGATGGAGACTATGATTATGGAGCCATCAGAGTCGATCCAGCAATCCTTGAAGATACAAGGTGCTATCATTTCGCCTTTAATGTTTAGGACTCCCCATTTCCCGTTCTCCTTTACCTGGATTAACCCTTTTTCGCTGTCCTTAGCTTCTCCGTAACGAGGTTCCACCACCCATTTACCTTCTAAACTAAAGACTCCATATTTGTTGTCGTAAACATCTACATCAACAACAGATACACCATCGTTGAAATACCAAGCTAAATCGAAGCACGGCTCTAAAAGCCAGGTGCCATCCAGCCACATGAAACCGGTTTTACCATCCTCCTCAACTTGCACCTCAAGAAGGTTATCCACACCAGCAGGTTTAAGACTCTCATATTTGGGTTCAAGGACCCATTTACCGGAATAATCAATAATTCCCCATTTCTCATCTTTACGGGCAAAAGCAAAACCCTCCTTCCAGTATGAGAGACACTCGAAAACAGGCTTAAGAATCCATTCCCAGTTCTTATCGATCACTCCCCATTTGCCATCAATGCTGGCAGTTGTTGTTTCTTTATCTAAATATTCAATATCCAACCTATCGAAAAGAGGCTCTAAAATCCATTTTCCATCTTGGCCGATTATGCCATACTTCTCTTTCCTTTCACCGTTTTTTGGATCTTTATCATCGAGTATGACCACTACTTTGTTATCATTGTCAATGAAACAATAGTGTTTGCAGATGCAAGGGAAAACTAATTCTCCTTTACGATTCAAGAATCCCCATTTGCCATCTTTATTTACCGGGGCCAACTCTTTTATGAACCAACGGCCATCATCGAAGCAGGGTTCCACCACCCATTTCCCTTCCAAATTAAAGACCCCATACAGGCCATCGACTTCAACCAAGGCCAAATCATCGGTGAAATCAAAACTAAGGTCAAAGAAGGGTTCCTTAAGCCAGGTGCCACCACCCCACATAAACCCTGCTTTCCCTTCCGGCTCAACCTGAACCTCAAACAGGTTCTCCACATGAGTGGCCGAAACCTCCGCATATTTGGGTTCAACGATCCATTTACCGCTATGATCCCATACTCCCCATTTATCATCTTGCTGGGCGTATGAAAATCCCGGTTTATAATTTTTAACCCGCTGGAATGTTGGATTGATTATCCACTCCCCTTTTTTATTAATCAACCCCCATTTCCCTTCCGAGCATACCGGGACAAAATCACCATGAAAACAATCTATGTCATCAAAAATAGGTTCTACAACCCATTTCCCATCTCGGCCCATTATGCCAAATTTCTCTTTTCCCATTCTTTTTCTATTAATCTAACAGAATTTCAACCATTCTCATCGAGGATATTATACCCTCCCTGTGAGTTATAGTAGGCTTTTTGTTTACTCCCCTAAATTAGTCAAACTCCTCTGAAGATTCAAAAAATCAGCTCTGTTTTTTGAATCTTTTTCTCTCCTTTTCTATTAGGAAGTAAACTTTTTAGTAAATTTGAATATGAAAACTGTTTTTGAACTGAAAGTCTTTACTTTCGCCGATTTTGAGGCCGGTTATGAGGATGATGACTCCTTCGGCATCAACTACCGCGAACGGATCTTCATTCCATCTTTGGAGGAGGCAGAGGCTCTTATGAAACGTCCGGATTTTGTACGCACGGATATTCGCGATACAATTTACCGGTTCTACCTTCGGGAATATCCTATGATGCAAGTGCTATATCGGGGAGATATTCTATCAGAAAGAGTCTATGACCCTAATGGGGAACTTATAGACCAAACCCTCTGCTCCAGTTGTTTCGAGGATATCCATACTCCGGCGGGACGATATATGGGACGCCGCGCGAACCAGATCCGTTTTCAACCCGGAGAAATAGTAGAATGTTTCGATGGTGAGGATACGGTCAGATTAGGAATAGTAGTTGGAACCCCTTACGATACTGAACGTTGCCAGCAGATTATGCAACGAATACTGCGTGACCCTCATTTCGCCCATCTCGAAGACAAGTCCCAAGGATACATTCTGGACTTCACAGATGACACTTATACCGTGGTCGACACCCCCGAGTACATGGAGTCCCATGAGCACATACCATCCAATTATGTCTTCGCTCCCTCTTTCCCGGTACCGGAGAAGGTCGAGAAACGGCTATTAGAAGCGTATAGAAAAATTACAGAAAAAGATTAAAATATGAGAAAGAAAAAATCTCCTAACGGTAAGAAGAATGGGTTCACCCGTTCTCATGCCATCAAGTCTAAGGGAGGAGTAATGGGACTGAAAATCCGCAAGGCCCACAAACATACCTTCCGCAACAGAAAGGAAATTGAAGCGTCTGAGGTCTGCGGATGCGGGAGTTGCGCACGCGTTTTCCCGGTCTCCGAAATCAAGGCTTGGGCGGACGAGGGGGAGACAGCGATCTGTCCCTACTGCGATGTGGACATCCTGATCGGAGATGCCTCCGGAATACCCCTGACAGAAGAATTTCTAAATGCTATGGCAAAAAAATATTTTTAATCCCTTGGACTATAATCATCTTACAGAAAGATTCCTTTCTAATGAACCTTTTCTTAAGTGAGTTCGTTATATAAGCAAAGAAAGAAATTCATGATGTTAGGTTAGTTAAAAGAGTATTATGGAAAACATTCTGCAGGAGTCACTTGTGAAAGTGGCTCCTGTTATTTTTTGACCTAAAGCCTTATCTTGACCCTCTATTATTTCCAGAGTGGAATGTGTAGCTTGGTCCAGAGCCAGGTCGGGACCAGGCGCTCGATGGTGGTCATTAGTTTCCATCGTAGGCCGATAACCTTGACGCGTTTGGCATTCAAGACTCCCTCATAGATTGAATCCACAACCTTGTCGGCCTCCATTTCCCACATATAATGGCGTTGCTGATTCAGCAAAGGAGTGCGTGTCCAACCCGGTTTGATATCCACCACCCGCAACGGCAATTTCAAACCATCACTTTTCTGTCGGAGCGCCTCCAAAAGAGTTGAGTCGTAAGCCTTGGATGCTGAATAAGCCGGTAACGCTTCCAGTCCTCTGACTCCGGCTATAGAAGAAATCGCCACCAATCTCCCTGGTCGCCGCGTTTCGCGGAAATAATCAAATGCTGAGAAGACCATGCGGGTGAAGCCCGCGGCATTGGTCTCACAAATCCGAACTTCGTTTTCCAGAGTAGGTTCGTCGCTCAGCATAGCTATTCCGGAGCAATGGAGATAGATATCCATCCCACCGCAATCCTCAATCAAGCTGTGTAATTTCTCAGTGGCGTTCTCCGAAAGAATATCGATCTGCCGGATCTTGACCCTCTCCGGTGCCAACTCGCGTAGTTCCTCCAACGCTTTCAAATTTCGTCCGGCGACCCCGACGATCCAACCGTCCGCGAAAAATTTCTCAGCCAACCCTCTTCCTAACCCCGAAGTAGCCCCCACAATCACAATCCTCTTCATCCCAAATCAAGGTATTTCGTTAAACATTCACAATATACTCCCCTGCATAAGTTCGATTAATCATAGATTCAATATCTGGGATAGTGATAACTCCTCTTGAGAGTTGACTTCTGTTAATCATTAGATAAAATGTATTGGTAGTATCAGAAGCCTGCAGAAATGTTTCGGGACCAAATAGACTGATCATCAAGCGTTGGTAAAACTTAAATCTCCTGCTTCCCGATTCAACGTCAACATTCTTTCCTTTTAAGTCCTTCTCTAAGTCTGGAGCAGCCACAAATCCAAAGGAGACTAAAGGATTCTTTCTATAATATATTAACATGATCTCTATGCAGGAGCGAATGATTACACGAGGCTCATAGTCGTTTGTAAGTAATGAATAGCGATCCTTACTTTTTTCTACACCCTTCCAATAAAATTTTATTCCGTAGAACTCATTTTCAAAACCCTCGACCTCCACAATATATCGTTTTTTGCTTTTTGTGGATCTAAAAGTCCACAAATCAGTAATGCGAAGTGAGTTGTCCTTACTTCGCATTATAAAGGTAGGGGTATAAAATTCAGATAGCATAATCAAGGAAGCAGATACCGATACGAGGGAATTCGCAAACGCTGTCGTTCTTCTTGTGTAATAGTCTTTACTTTAATTGCATTGGAGACTTTATAACGATTCTGAGGGATCTTCCCCGAGAGATTGCTTCCTAATAGCGGTTTATTCTTAGATGTCTTCATACTAAAGCCTTCTTCAGTTTTTGCAAAGTTACCACTTATAATTAGTTATGGCAAGTTTTTTCTGGCTCTCTTCAGTAATTTTAGAACAGACCAATTGGTTGCCATATTTAGAATAAAATATCAGTTACTGAAAACGCCTATTCATTGTTAAGATGAATAGGCGTTTTATGTACTTGTTGCCTTGG
>CAZKJP010000050.1:0-19337 GCA_964553075.1 uncultured Sangeribacter sp.
TGTTTATTGGGGTGTAGACCTGGCCAGCGAACACGAGCGCTACCTGGTAGAGGAGCATTTCAAGAAGCCGGTTATCCTTACCGACTATCCCAAGGAAATCAAGGCCTTCTACATGAAACTCAACGAGGATGGGAAGACCGTACGCGCTATGGATGTGCTTTTCCCGAAAATCGGTGAAATAATCGGCGGCAGCCAGCGTGAGGAAGACCTCTCCAAACTCGAAAAACGTATCGAGGAACAGGGTCTGACCGGCATGGACTGGTATGTAGACACACGCCGTTTCGGAACCGTGCCTCACTCCGGCTTCGGTCTCGGCTTCGAGCGTCTGCTCCTTTTCGTTACCGGTATGCAGAATATCCGCGACGTCATACCTTTCCCGCGTTATCCCAAGAACTGCGAGTTCTGATTACGAGGATTCATAAGGTACTATGACGTTACGCTCACTGATAATGCTCCTTCTGCTGATGGTGTCTTTACGGATGCCGGCAGCAGAAGGAGCATCTTCTACTCCGACTCCCTCGGACTCCCTGAGGATCTCACTTATAACCTGCTGGCCAGGCCCAGAAATATACGAGCTCGCAGGCCATGAGGCTATACGTGTAAAGAGTCCCGATTTCGATTATGTATGGAATTACGGGACTTTCGATTTCAACCAGCCTAATTTCATCGGCCGTTTCGTAAGCGGACAGACTGATTATAAAGTCTTAGCTTACCCTTTCCAATATTTCTTGCCGGAATATCAGGAAAGAGGCTCTAAGGTAATGGAACAGGAGCTCCTTCTTACCCCGGAGGAAAAACAACGCCTGTTAGAGGCACTCCGAAGGAACGCGCTTCCGCAGAACGCCACTTACCGCTACAACTATGTAAAAGACAATTGCGCTACCCGCATCACAGCGATGCTGGACTCCACTTTAGACCGGAAAATCATTTTCCCGGACACGGTGCGTTACGGAAGTTTCCGACGTGTCATGCGCAACTATCATCATGACTATCTCTGGTATCAGTTCGGGATCGACCTTGTATTGGGTTCCGGACTGGACTATCCTATAACACGGCGTCAGGAGATGTTCGCCCCGGTGGAAATGTATGAGGCATACTCTACGGCCCGTTTCGCCGGCTCCGGCCTCCCCGTAACCTCCTCCCCGATCGTTTTATATGAAGGACGAGGGGACGCTACTTTAGGTCCCACCCCTTGGTATCTGACACCATTAGCCGTTTCAATCGCCGTATTCATCGTAAGCTGCGGTGTATGGCTATATTGGGCCAAGTGGAAGAGACTGGCGAGATGGTGGTTCTCCCTCTATTTCGGAGTCTGCGGTCTCGGAGGGTGCTTAGTGACCTATTTGGTTTTCTTCTCGGCTCATGAGGCAACCTCGCCGAACCTTTTCATATTATGGCTCAATCCTTTGCAATGGCTAATAGGGTTCGGAGTATGGTGGCGGTCATGGCGATGGCCGGCTTTGGCGATGGCTTTCTATAATGCCGTAGCTCTTCCGATCCTACTGATCGCATGGCCCTCCCAGCCTCAGGTCGGGTCAGCCCCGATTTTCATTTTCATGGCCTCGGCCATACTCCTTTCAGTGGTTTATATAATAATCTCGCTGAAATATAGTTATTATACTAATAGGCTTGCCACTAATAAGGGATATGACCCCGGTTTCCTACGGGCTCCCTCCAAGTCGGCAGGCACCACAAAAAAAGGTTCCAGGACCTCCACGCGAGGTCGCAAGAAATGAGCAGATTATTCACATCCCTAATCGTCAGTCTGGCTGCGGCAAATACGCTTGCGGTTCAGGCCGATACGTCGCGCCCCAAGCTCGTCGTAGGAATAATGGTCGACCAGCTCCGTACCGATTATGTCGATTATCTGCGGGAGATGTTCACCGAGAAAGGATTCCGTCGTCTGATCGATAATGGCGTATACCTCAAGGATGTGGATTTCAAGATACCGGTAAAGGATGCGGCTGCTGCTACCGCAATGGTCTATACCGGCGCTTATCCTTCAATCAACGGTATATCATCTGCGAAGACCTTTTCTCCTGCTACCGGGAAATCCCAATCATCAATGTCTGATGAGGCATTGATGGGAAACTATACCTCCGAGGGTTATTCTCCCAAAAGTATCCGCGTATCTACCTTAGCCGATGAGCTCCAAGTTGATGGAGCCGGGTTGGGGCAGATTTTCAGTGTAGCCCCGGATGCGGAAGTAGCTCTCGCCATGACAGGTCATGCCGGCACATCGGCTTTCTGGCTGGATGACAATAGCGGGAAATGGTCTTCTACAACCTACTTCAAGGAATCTCCCCGTACCATATCAAAGCGTAATCTTTCCTCGCCGTTGGAAGCCCGGATTGACACGATGATATGGAAACCCCTCAACGCTCTCGACAAATACCCCGGACTGCCGGCTCAGAAGAAATTCTGGCCTTTCAAATACCAGTTTCCCAAATCGGCACGCGATGTATTCTCCCGTTTCAAAGATTCTCCATTAGTAAACCAGGAGGTTACTGATATCGCAATCGGGTATTTGGATGAGTATCAGTTAGGTCACCGCGGTGATGTCATTGACATGCTCAATGTCGCCTACACGGCTGAACCCTGGCCCTATGTATCGGACGGAGATCCGCGTTTGGAACTCGAGGACTCCTATCTGCGGCTTGATCGCCAGATAGGACGCCTTTTGGATGCCATTGACAAAGGGGCAGGGTTGGAAAACACTGTCATTTTTCTTACATCTACCGGTTATTATGAAGATCCGTCGGCTTACGATTCGAAGTATCGGGTGCCGTCCGGTGATTTCTCATATAAAAGAGCAACTTCGTTACTCAACGCCTATCTTTCCGCCAAGTACGGAAACGGGCAATATATAATAACCCTTAATGACGGGAAACTATACCTTGACCATAAGACGATCGAGGATAAGAAACTCGACGAGGTCGAGTTAGCCCGGTCAGCACGCGACTTCCTGAGCCGTATGTCAGGGGTTGCCGAGGCACGCACTTTCCGGGAGATCTTAGCCTCAGCATCCGCCGAGACTGAGGCATTGCGTCTCAGCATAGATCCTAAGAACGCGGCTGATGTCTACCTCTCGTTCACTCCCGGTTGGAATGTTATCAATGACCTGGTGTTCCCGGCCTACTCATCTCCCGTAAGGGATATGATGGTGAATACCCCGGCTATAATCATGGCTCCATCGCTTAAGGCACAGGAGATCACCGATCGGGTAGATGCTACAGGCCTGGCTCCCACCATCGCAGGATTGATCCGCATACGTGCCCCGAATGGAGCCTCGACAAGACCGCTGTTGCTCGAAACGAAGAAATAGAGACAGCCTGAACGGGAATAACTGAATATGGGTCTGTCGACCCGATATTACTTTGAAATAATAACCCCCACAATTGACATGGGACTTAATAATATACTTAAAAAGATTTTCGGCGACCAAAGCGAACGCGCAGTGCGTCCGTTATGGAACCGCCTCAACAATGAAATAAACCCGATCTCAGAGCAGATCAAGGATATCTCCAACGATGA
Source organism: uncultured Sangeribacter sp. (assembly GCA_964553075.1). Classification (GTDB taxonomy): domain Bacteria; phylum Bacteroidota; class Bacteroidia; order Bacteroidales; family Muribaculaceae; genus Lepagella. The sequence goes on from CAZKJP010000050.1 coordinate 3,535, forward strand.
ACTGCGTGGCCGCATCAATGCAATTCGCGATGATATTCGCGGCGAAGCAAAGACCTATAAGGATAAGATGGAGGAGATACGCGCTCAGATCGAGACCCTGGATTATGACAAGCGCGAGCCGCTTTGGAAGGAGATAGACGACCTGCGCGAGGAGTGCTTCAAGATGTACGCCCGCAAGCTCGATGCTGCCCTTCCTGAAGTTTTCGCCGTGGTCAAGGAAACTGCCCGCCGTCTGGCCAATAATCCTACCATTGAGGTTACAGCCTCAGATAATGACCGCGAATTAGCAGCAGCTGGCAAGGACTTCGTTACAATTGACGGCGATAAGGCGATATATAAGAACAGCTGGGTAGCAGGCGGCAACATGATGACTTGGGATATGGTACATTATGATGTACAGCTGATCGGCGGTATGGTGCTACATGGCATCATGAACGGTGATAAGGCTTCCAATAATATCGCCGAGATGGCTACCGGTGAAGGTAAGACTCTTGTAGCTACCCTGCCCGTATTCCTGAACGCCCTTACCGGAGAGGGGGTACATGTCGTAACTGTCAATGACTATCTGGCAAAACGTGACTCGGAATGGATGGGTCCACTTTACCAGTTCCATGGTCTTTCAGTAGCATGTATCGACAAGACCCAGCCTAATAGCGAAGAGCGCCGTCAGGCTTACCGCAGCGACATTACCTTCGGTACCAATAATGAGTTCGGTTTCGACTACCTCCGCGACAATATGGCCACTCAGACTTCTGACCTGGTACAACGCGATGAGCATTATTATGCGATTGTCGACGAGGTTGACTCGGTACTTATCGATGATGCCCGTACGCCGCTTATTATCTCCGGTCCGGTACCCAAAGGGGACGACCAGATGTATAATGACTTCAAGCCGAATGTAGAAAAGGTAGTCAACGCCCAGCGTCGTTTGGCCCAGAATCTGCTGCTCGAGGCTAAGGCTAAGATTGCTGCTGCCCGCAGCGGCAACCCGGAAGAGATTGCCAAATTCGATGAGGCGCGCAAGGAGAATCCCCAAGCTAAGCCGCTGACCGCCGACCAGATGCTGGAGGATGGTGGACTTGCTCTGTTCCGTGTCTACAAGGCCCTCCCGAAGCATAATCCTCTGATTCGCTATTTGAGCGAGGATGGTATCAAGCAGATCCTGCTCAAAGTCGAGGGCAAGTATATGGCGGATAATAACCGCGAGATGCCTAAGGCGGTGGAACCCCTCTACTTTGTCATCGATGAGAAGAACCATTCTATCGAACTTACCGATAAGGGTATCGAAGTATTGACAAGTACGACATCAGACCCCGATTTCTTTATCCTTCCCGATATCGCGAGCCAGCTTTCCCAGGTTGAGAACGAGGATCTGACTCCGGAACAGAAGCAGGAAAAGAAGGATGCCCTTCTGCAGAACTATTCTGTAAAATCAGAACGCGTCCATACCGTAAACCAGTTGCTCAAGGCCTATTCACTTTTCGATAAGGATGTTGAATATGTAATCGATGATAACAAGATCAAGATCGTAGACGAGCAGACAGGCCGTATCATGGAGGGTCGCCGCTATTCCGATGGTCTTCATCAGGCAATCGAGGCCAAGGAGGGCGTGAAGGTTGAGGCTGCTACCCAGACCTACGCTACCATCACTCTTCAGAACTATTTCCGTATGTACCGCAAATTGGCCGGTATGACCGGTACCGCTATGACGGAAGCCGGCGAATTCTATGACATCTACAAATTGGAGGTTGTAGAGATTCCGACAAACCGCCCGGTACTGAGAAACGACCAGGTAGACCGTGTATACCGTACCAAGAAGGAGAAATATAAGGCAGTGATCGATGAGGTCGAGCTGATGGTATCGCAAGGACGTCCTGTATTGGTGGGTACTACCTCAGTGGAGATCTCGGAGTTGCTCTCCAAGATGCTTACCTTGCGCAAGATTCCTCACCAGGTACTGAATGCCAAATACCACCAGAAGGAGGCTGATATCGTAGCACAGGCGGGTAAGTCTGGAACGGTTACGATCGCAACCAACATGGCAGGTCGTGGTACCGACATCAAGCTGCCGCAGGAGGTGAAGGATGCCGGTGGCTTGGCTATCATAGGCACCGAGCGCCACGAGTCGCGCCGCGTTGACCGCCAGCTGCGCGGTCGTGCAGGCCGTCAGGGAGACCCGGGATCTTCTGTATTCTTCGTATCTTTCGAGGATACGGTTATGCGTCTGTTCGCTAATGAACGAGTAGTAAAAACTCTGGATCGTCTCGGCTTCGAGGAGGGGGACATGATAGAGTCGAAGATGGTAGCCAAATCCATCGAGAATGCCCAGAAGCGCGTAGAGGAGAACAATTTCGGTATCCGTAAGCGTTTGGTTGAATATGATGACGTAATGAACGCCCAGCGTAAGGGTGTCTATGGACGCCGTCAGAATGCCCTTAAGGGTGAGCGTATCGGTACCGATATCGCTAATATGATTTACGAGGTTTGCGAGGATTTGGCAAGCCGTTATCGCGACAATTACCAGGCCTTCGATGAGGAGGTAAGAAAAAATCTCGCAATCGAGCCTGATATCACTCCTGAGGAGTTCTCCAAGCTCGATCAGGGTCAGCTTACAGAGCGTCTTGCCGAGCAGACTATGGCTGCCATGAAGCGCAAGAAGGAGAAGATCGCCCAGGGCGCCGCTCCTTATATCAAGGAGTTCGTAGAAGAGCGCGGTGCCAAAGGTGATATCGGCGTTCCGGTTACGGATGGACGCCGTATGTTCCAGATCCGCGCTGATGTTGAGGAGTGTTATTCCAACGATTGCGCACCTCTTACAAAGGCTTGGGAAAAGGCTGTGCTTCTCTCTTCCATAGACAAGGCTTGGCAGGAACAGTTGCGTGAGATGGATGAGTTGCGCAAGTCTGTGCAGAACGCCTCTTACGAGCAGAAAGACCCGTTGGTAATCTACAAGCTCGAGGCTTTCGAGTTATGGAAGAAGATGCTTTGGGAAATGAATTCCAAAGCTGTAGCTACCTTGATGCGCGGACGCTTGGCTGTTCCGGATTATGAGGAGGCCAAGGCAGCCGCGGAGGCGCAGCGTCAGGCGATGGAAGCCCAGCGTCAGGCTCAGTTAGAGAAGCAAGTCGAACAGGCAAGACAGGCCTCTACTTCCGGCAACCGTAGCACTACTGTTTCTTATTCGGGTCAACCGAGCGGACAGATCAGCAATGATGGACCGAGAAGGCAGATGCCGAACCCTTACGCTAACTATTCCACTACAAGGGATACCTACGAAGGAGAATCGGCTCAGAGACAAGCGGCACAGAACGCCGGACGTGCAGCCCAGCGTTCCAACCAGCCCATCAAGGCCCAGCCCAAAGTAGGCCGCAATGATCCCTGCCCTTGCGGTTCCGGCAAAAAATACAAGAACTGCCACGGCCGCAATGCATAATAACCCACTAATAAAAAGGGATGGCTCCAAAGCCATCCCTTTTTATATCAGAGTATTCGTTGTTACAGATCTATGGATACTTATTACTCCTCTTCTAAAGACATCAAGTCGAAATACATTAGTCGAGTACCAAGGTGAACATCTGTTCTGATATGGCGGTATTCTTTCTCTTGCTCATCGGAACTGAAAACTGTCTTAAAGCCATTCCTTTCATAGAAAGCCCTTGTGGAGGGTTCATTATAAGCATCTACAATGACAAACCGACAACCGGTTTTATTATTAGAATCAAAGAACCAATATTTAATATATTCCAATGCATCACTGCCAATGTGCTTAGAATGAAACTCTTCAGAGACTCCTAATCTTCCTATCAAGACAGCAGGATAATCTTTCAATGACTTAACATGAGGAATGTCCGCTTCAATCTTTTTCTTACGGGAGTTGGGCAAATCAGAAACTCTAATCCCGGCATTGGCAAGTGTGAATGCACATACTATCGTTTTTCGATCGGAGTCTAATTTATAACAGTAAGTCTTGCCAAGCAATTGCTTTGCATAAGCAAAACAATCGGAAGAAAAGAATCCGTCAAGATCCTCATCTCCGCAAGAAAAACCATCCATTTCTGAGGGATCCTTGGGTATGCACAAGGTACAATTGTCCTGCAAGAAGCTCATTTCAATCCGATGTTTGATTTAGCAAGGATCTTGCGCACCATTTCTATGCCGCGCCTATTTCGTTCAGATAATTCACGTTTCTCGGACTCCGATCTATGTAAGCTATGTTCATAAGTGGCCTGAGCCTCTGCTTCAAAGCGCTCAGCCACTTCTCCTGTTAATACAGGTATAGATGCTATCGCGGTGGCCATAATTCTTATTCTTTGTGTTACACAAATTTACTAATTTTTTCTCAAGGACCTCAACATCCTATCACTAATAATGATTAAAAGGTTACCAGAAGTTCACTATGGCTGCCCAGAGGATGAGGCCTAAGAAGAGGGTTATACCGGTTATCATCGTTGCGCGGCGCGCCAGGTCGTAGGCTTCTCTCCTCTTATCCCTATCTTCCGGAGAGGGGGTAGCCGAACTCCACATCTTTTTAGCCTTCATACAATAGTAGATGGCCAAGATGCCTGTAGGTGGAAAGCAGAAGAGAGTCGCCAAGATTGCCAAGGCATAAGGTATGCGGGGAGGATCCGAATAAGGCTCCCTCCCTTCTGCTTCTAACTGTTCCTCGTAGACCCGGTTGATCTCGCGGATTACATCCCGCATTTTCAGCGATTCACCGTCCCCTATGCGTGTCAGATCGATAACCTTCGGGGCCGGCTCCTCTGCGTTCTCCTCTTTCTGAGGCAATGTTCCGGCCAAACGCTGACGATAATAACGGCATATCTCCGCATCTTTGGAAGCCAATTCCCAATCGGCCATTCCTTTACACCATACATAGGTATCGGGAGTCACACCCGCTCCCGGGAGCTCCTCTAAGGTGAAAGGGCCCTTCTGCTCACCGTCAATCCTTACAAAGTATTTCGTCACGATAAGAAACCCGAGCTGAGTAGTGAGGTGCTCACAGCAGCCCCGTAGAGTACAAAATAAAGGATGTTGCCGATGATACCAAGCCCGGCCAATACCAGCCCTATTATCGTCATAATTTTTGCCGTATTGTTATTGGCGTCTCCTTGAATATCGTCACCAACCGCATAAAAGTTATTGGCCTTTGAGGCATGGACGATTCCTATAATACCGAATACCAAGCCGATGCAGCTGCAAACGTTCAAGACGGTAGCTACGATGGCCCATGGCATCCAGTTGGTATGGGGCACTCCCGTCGGGCCCTGATACTGGTTCCGCTGTTGGCCCGGAGCATAGGCCCGGTAAGGACCCGGCTGCGGTCCCGATTGAGAAGAGGCAGCATAAGCCGATTCCTCGGATTGGGAGAACAGGTCTCTCAGTTCATCAATTGTATCGGCTGCACGCCAATCACCCATCCCGGCTTTCCATACCGGGGTGGAAGGGGTAAGACCATGCGACAGAAGCTGGTCTTTGCTGTACGGTCCTACTTGAGTACCGTTTATGATCATGTAATATTCCATTGCGTTCTGTAGAAGGGGGATTTCCCACTATTCAGACCCCGAGTTTAGAGGATCCGGGTCTGTGGAAGTGCGGGGTTCCTTCATTGTCAGAGAGCAAATTTAACAACCTTTCCGCATTTTACCAAATAAATGCCATGTTCGGGAAGATTTAATTCTATATTATTGGTGCCGACGGCCACTTTCCCCTCCAAAATTGTGCGTCCTGACATGTCGCAGACACTATAATATGATTCTTTATCGGAATAAATATATAGATGGTTGCCGTGTATCTCGATACGGGACCATTCCTTAGTCATGGTATCTATCCCGGAGGGTTCCGCATCCGGATGGAGGTCTTCCCCACCAGCAACTTCCGTCGAAGTCTCTCCGAGCCAACCCCGATACTGGTTTTCCGCTGTATATATACGGATAAAGTCAATTTGAGGAAGATAGACCGGCTGCCGTTCCGAATTCACTGCGTTACCTATATCGAAACCAACTTCCGAGGCATTTGGCTGTGAGTCTACATATCCCCATTCCGGAGTCTTGATAGTCCATGAGGTACCGGAAGTATTCGAACATTCACCTAATGAGGGAAGGAGTGTGCCGGTGAAGGTGAGTTCCGCGGCTGTCTCCCACTCAGGCCAATAGTTCTGGAGATGGCTGCTAAGTTGCATGATATAACCGGTATCTCCTAACGAATCCTCCCATCGTATATATTCCGCATCAGTTATGAATTTCCAATTCTCATCCTTTACCGGCTCCTTCCCGGATACGGGTGCATGATAGGTAATGGTATAATCGAATTTTGTCTCTGGATCATCTTCCAAGCTTCCTTTCAGTTCATACCACGGATCATCGGGCAAACCATTCCCGTTGATATCCTGAGAGACCATGATTATGCCGGGCTCAGCACCGTTTGGAATGGCATTTCCATATATCTTGAAATCCGGCTCACCCTCTACATTCACAACCGGATGGTCAAACCCTACGGTAACGTACCCTCCGTAAGCTCCTAAAGAAACCGTTCCGGGCATCTTGGCACCGGTCAACTGCTCCCTGACAATATCAAGGACTTCCTCGCGTGTCGTCCCGGCTGCTATCTCGGGCACCTCATTTATAAATTGCCCAGGAGCGGGACAGTAATCATACACAAACGCAAGCCATGGCGATACCGCCAACAATAAACTGATCATTACTTATATTGATTTTGAATTAAATTTTTCTTAAACTCTAAAATTTGATAGATATAACTCTTTAATCTGTATCTTGCGGGGTTAAAAGGTTAGAAAAACACTAACTTGGAAGGGACATCTCCGGTACGTTGCTTCCATTGGAAAACGCCCTCCTTTGAGTAGCAGTACAGATACCCCGGATTTACATAATTGCGGGCATCACAGACGTATATCTCCTCTGTCTCAGGATTTACAGCCACACCGTAAGGTACCCGTATCTCTTCCTCAGTGCCGTCTGCTACGAATCGGGTTGTAAGACACTCAAGAGTCTCCGTATCATAGATACAGAATACTTTCTCCAGAGTATAAGTATCGTAACTGAAGGCGGCGGAGACCGTAAACAACCTATCACCATGCAACCACATAGAAGATACGGGATGGTCATAAACCTGGATTACTTTTTCCGATATAGGATCCAGACAATACAAACGTGAGGGCACGTCATAATAATCCCCACGCGAGGAGACCCAGATATGACCTTGAGTATCGGCTTCGACTAAGCAAAGGTTTTCGGCGACTTCAATCTCATTTTTGACTTTAAAGGTATTGATATCGATGACCGAAAGAGTGCGCTCATAATTCGGCACCCGGTATCCCCCGGAGTTCGCCACAAACAATTTACCGTTTGCTACAACTATTCCATCCGGCTGATAACCTACCGTTACTTGGCCTGTGATCTTGAGAGTCAGGGTATCTATGCGAGCTACATACCCTTTCTGAGCGTAATCCTCAGCAATTTCCACCGGTCCGGCGTATGAGGTTACATAGGCATTACCTTTATCAAATGCTATATAGCGACAGTTAGGGATATCTATCTGGCTTATGCGGCGGCAAGTTTTTACATCCACTACCTCTATTTTATTAGAGCAGTTGACAATTATATAGAGCTTGCTGCCATATCTGAGCATGGTATTCCCTACATCCCCTAATTCCATAGGTACATCCGGATTACGGTCAGCATAAATATTACGGTGATAGGTGGCGTCGCTGAAGCTGTACATATCCAAAGTCGCCTTATTGGCTCCCATATTCCCTTGGTTCAAGAGATAGAACCCTTTCAAGGGGAGCTGCTGAGGCGTGCCGACCACATCCACCTCCGGTTCCGCTACCATTATGTCATGCCGGCATCCTGCCGTAATCAATGTCAGCAATACTGAAATTATAATTAGGAAAAAGCTTTTCATAAGTCATATTTTAAGGTTAGCCGGAAGTTTCGTCCCGGCATAGGGTAATTTCGTATCCCTTCATATTGCTGATCAAACAGGTTATTGATTTCCAAAGTAATACGAAGTGTCGTTTCTCCAAATTTGAATGGATAAGAAAGAGACATATCTGAAGTGTACCATGGTTCCACGCGGTTTACATCGATATTGGAAGAGTTGTCCCATCTGCGTCCTACGTATATCCAGCTATAGGAGATCTCAGCCCCGTGCCATTCCAATGATCCGGAGACAGACCCGGAATGGTTAGGTATGTATGCAATCTGGCTGCCGTAAGTACCGGCTGCGTCTTCATTGTCCGTAGGATCCGATTTATCCAGGGCTTTTTGCCAGGTATAACTCAGTCTCAACCGTCCGTTGATCTCCCATGGCAATCCCCATAGCGAAGTCGAAGATACATCTACACCGGTAATCTCTGCTAATCCGATATTCATCATCATCCATCTGTATTGGCTGTTTCCCTTTGGGACGGCTATGATCTTATCTCTAACCCGGTTATAGTAAGCGTCTGCTGAAATTTCAAAGGAGTTTAATACTCCACGGTCCGTGAGTCTCCAGGTAGATCCGAAATCTAACTGTGATGCTGACTCAGGTCGAAGACTCGAATTACCTATGTCGGTATAGTAGAGATCGTTGAAAGTAGGCATCCGGAAAGCCTTTTTCCAATAAGCCCTTATCTCCGGCAATCTGGGCTTCGAGGGGATCCAAGCAAGGAATATGGCTGGTGTGAACCGATCGATATCTTTATGCGAACGATCCTTATTTTTGGGATGGGTTGTATCCCATACACCGTTGTAGACTATAGAAGCTCTCATACGGAAATCTCCGGGATTAAGGGCAGCTGCCAGGCTTGTCAGAAGCTGGTGCCGGTGAGGGTAAAGGAATCCGGCCATGTCACTGTCAAGGCTATTATATTGCCAGTCGGCGGCAGCTGCCAAGTCTATCCAGTCATTCAGATGCTGCTGAGCGGCTACCGAGAGGTAGGTCTCCTGCTGAACGAAGGTATTATCGGTGTATATCAGCGTGGTATCCGGGTTCAGATAGCGGAGTTTGTCGCGGGCATATTTGCCGTTAGCCATGATCTCAGTATGCTCCCCTACACTTTTGCGGAACTGCCCCTGAACAAAGAAATTTCGGTCCCACTGGCGCTGTGAGTTTTTCCACACGTTATTCACTATTGCTCCGGGTATCCCCCGCTCAGAGTCATAATAATAGACCCTACCCATCCATGAGCCTCCGTTGAGCCGACCGAAGAGTCCTGCTTCGAGCCGCAGGGCATGGACATCGCCGTTATGACGTATGGCGGTCGTATCCCACGCGGTCTTACCGCTTGGATATACGCGTTTGTATCTAAATCGGTAGCGCCCGGTTGCGTATGTGTATTCCGCGTTGGCGGTCGCGGAGACATTGTCGCTGATTTTCCAGTCTATGCGTGCTGAGGGGTTTACGAGGCCGAAGCTACCGGTACGAAAAGTCAATGCTCCGGCGAGACGCCGGCCAGGCAGGAAATGGGGCCTGCGGCTTTTGAGGTAGACGGTGCCGGACGCGGAAAAATCTCTTGCGGGCTGAAAAATATTTGATTTTTGAGCGTTGTATAGAGCGACTTCCTCAATGTTGTCAAGGGAATACCGCCCTAAGTCAATTTGGCCGTTCTGGGCGTTTCCTATAGGGAGTCCGTCATAGAAAACGGCCATGTGGTTGGTGCCCATACTGCGTATATCGAGGGTCTTGACCCCTCCTACTCCACCGTAGTCTTTCAGCTGGACACCGGAGAAGAACCTTACGGCATCGGCTACGCTGCGTGAGTTGAGTCGTCGCAGCTCATCGCCTGAAAGAATTTGAGGAGCAACCGGCTCATCTTGTTTTTCACCGCCGGTGACTTCTATTTCCGGCAGGGAAGCATTGAAGGCTGTTGTATCAATTGCAAGTGATTGGCTATAAACCGGTGAAGAGGGCTGAAAAAGAGCAGCCGCAAATAGAATTGGATATGTAAGAACGCGGATTAAGGGGGATGTCATGTCGCGAGGGGCTTTAGGTCCGAAAGCATCGGCGGTTAACGGCGATGGTCGGTCTTCTGGCTTCAGCCCCGGAAGGCTGTTACAGCAGCGGCTCTGCGCAGGACTCTCACCTGCTTCCCATCGGACTTGTCCCCCTCAAAGAAGGATGTCCACCATCACCACTGCGAAATTACACATTTCCCCCGAAACTACCAAACCAAACTTCATATCCATAATTATTTCGCACCAAAATTATTGCACACTCTTAAATGAATTGTGCATCATTCCTCTGACTTTTTTCAAAAATCACCCGATTGTTCCTCTGACTTTTTTTCGTTTTGCCCTAATTATTCCTCTGACTTTTTTCACTTTTACAGTTTACTTATTGGTTTTCAAGGAATAAAATACTATCTTTGCAGGCATGAATTACATACCTCGCCATATCGACCAATTCCTTCTTCAATGGAAGGAAGATCCATACCGAAAACCTTTATTACTGCGCGGCGCGCGACAGGTCGGCAAGTCTTCTTCAGTGAGACATATAGGAAAATCCTTCAAATATTTCCTTGAGATAAATCTGGAGAAACTGCCGGATGCACGTCAGATTTTTGAGTCCATCTCCGATGTCCATGAGATAGCTGAAAGACTCTCATTATTGACTGGAGTTCCAGTAATCCCGGGCGATACCTTATTATTCATAGATGAAATTCAGTTCTCACCTGATGCTATCCGGATGCTGAGATATTTTAAAGAAGATTATCCCGAACTCCATTTAATCGCAGCCGGTTCATTGCTGGAATTTGCGTTGGCAAACCTCTCTTCTTTTGGCGTAGGCCGAATTACTTCCTTGTTCATGTATCCTCTTTCATTCAAGGAATTCCTATTGGCTACTGAGAAAGCCACATGGATCACAGCAATAGAGAAAGCTGACCTTGATCATCCTATATTCGCCCCCTTACATAACAATCTCATAGAGGCGTTCCGGACTTTTCTACTCGTAGGTGGTATGCCGGCCAGCGTCGCTGTATGGATCGAGACCCACAGTTACCTAAGATGCGCTCAAATCCAGGAAGACATTCAGCAAACATATTTCGATGACTTTTCAAAGTATTCTAAAAAAGTAAACCCAGAGCTACTGAGAATGACTTTGCAGAGTGTAATCTCCCAGAATGGAAAGAAATTCGTATATAGTCGGGCAATGGAATCCTATAAACTCAATGAGATCAAGGAAGCCCTTACAATGCTTTGCCGCGCGGGATTGATAAATGAAGTAATAATGACGTTTGCCAACGGACTCCCACTTGGAGCTGATATCAACCCTAAGTTCAAGAAATATATTTTTCTCGACACTGGACTGATGCTCCGTATTCAAGGCTTGGATATGGGAGATGACGACACCATGGAGAAATTCATACTTACCTCCTCGGCCATTGACCTTGTAAATAAAGGATCTCTTGCGGAAATGTTCGCGGGGTTGGAGTTTATTAAAAACAGCAATCCACGTATGCCTCAATCCCTGTATTATTGGGAAAACCTGAGCCGAGGCACCTCCGCAGAAGTAGATTATGTAGCAACATTCCAATTACAAGTCCTTCCTATAGAAGTGAAATCCGGAGTAAGTGGGAAAATGAAAAGTTTACGCCTTTTTATGGATGCCAAGGGGCTACAGATTGGGGTACGCACTTCACTTGAAAATTTCGGGAGACTCCCATTATCTGTTAAGGATAAAGAGGGAGAAGAGGGCAATCACGAGGCCCGGATCGCTATAATTCCCCTGTATGCCATCTATAACTATCAGAATTACCTATGAAGTCGTTTAAACTTATTTACGAATTAAAAATTTCCCTTTGAAGTGTTAAACCAAATTCTCTTTTTCAATCTTTCATCATCTTTCGGGCTTCTTTTTCCCCTCTCATCAGTCGTTATGCCCGCATAACTCCTTCTTCGAGTGAAAAAACAATCTCCGAAATCTGACGAAATCTTAAAAAAGAAATAAGTTTAAACGACTTCTATAAAAAATCCAGGATGCCTCAACTTTTATTTTGAGACACCCTGGATGCTAAGTATTGTATTGATTATTCTTCGATTAATACATGGGGGTGAAGGGGGCGGACTCTACTAAGGAGGAGGTGGCATCGCCTATCAGCATCGTGTTGGTCTTGGTGTCCAATTTCATTACCTTGGCACCTTTGTTCAGGTTACATTCGTTCAGGTCGATGTAATAATAGCCGGGATTGGTTACGATATCGAAATAATATCTCAGATCGCGGGTGTTACTGTAAGAACGCCACTGGGTGCTGCTCAAATTGGGTTCCCCTTCGATATTATAGGTGTAAGGCACACAGCTATTGACCAATACCGAACGTGCGATGGAGGCACCTAAGTCTGCCTCTGAAGTCTTCTCGACATGATGGGCAAAATAATTGGCCCTTACGCAGCGGTCCGCACTCGAAACCGTTCCCGGCAACATATTGCGTCCACCGATCTTCTCCCAGTATTCGATAATGGCTTTCATCGAAGGCCACTGGGGATCATTGGTCATGGCCAAGATGTCACCTGGATCATATATCTTAATATTACCCTTATCGAACTCCAAAATACGGGTTACACCACGGCTATCGGTGATTCCCCAGTGAAGAGCTGAGACAGTACCTCCGTCGAAAGTTGCACCCTCGATCTGGAAATTATGACTGCCAACCATATCCACTACCTCCTGGGTCGTAGCGCAGTTATCCAACATCCATGCCACGAACATAGCCATTGAGATCAACGGCTTGTCGCTATCCTCAGTTGAGTTATAGACCGCATCCTTGCAGAATAGTCCATTGACCACTAATCCTTTCTCGTTCATACCTTCAGTGATGCCACCGTCATAACCTACGGCATAGACAGCACCATAACGTGATGTCCAATTGATACCCTTCTTAGCATCAGAGGCACCCTGTTTCTTCATACCGCGCGGATATACATATAGGTTTGTAGGGATCGGAGTACGCCAGTCCAGAGAACGCCCAATGATCTGGAGATTGTCGTCACCTTGATATATAACACGAGTACAGGCATCCGCATCAAAGGCCGGAACAGCAGCTGCAGCTAACGTAAGCGCCCCAAGCAGATAGGAGTTGATTTTATTCATAATCCAATATTTTTAATCCATTTTATTCCCCTTATCCCCTAAACTTTCAACAACCCATCCTCCTCCAATGTTGAAACCCTCCCCTTGTTTTTCCGTTAATAAGGTAAGGAGTTTTCAAAATAGTTTGCTAATTTTGCGCTCTGATATCTCCTCTGTTGACCTTTTTACCCGTTCAACTGCGATTATTCAGATGAAGAACCTCGTTATAGTAGAGTCCCCAAATAAGGTGCCGACAATCCAGAAATTCCTTGGATCTGACTACAAAGTCATGTCCAGCGTAGGCCACATCCGCGACCTGAAGAAAAAAGGGATCTCGATAGATTTTGACAATAACTTTTCCCCAGAATATGAAGTCCCGGCGGAGAAGAAAGATCTGGTCAACCAACTAAAGAAAGCTGCTAAAGAGGCAGATACAGTTTGGCTTGCGTCCGATGAAGACCGCGAGGGAGAAGCTATCGCATGGCACCTTGCGGAAGTGCTGAACTTGGATCCTGCTACTACGCGCCGAATAGTGTTTCACGAGATAACGAAACCTGCCCTGCTCCACGCCATAGAGAACCCACGCCATATCGACCTTGACAAAGTGAACGCTCAGCAAGCACGCCGCGTCTTAGACCGTATCGTCGGTTTTGAGCTATCGCCGGTGCTATGGCGCAAGATAAAACCTGCCCTGTCGGCGGGGAGGGTGCAGAGCGCGACCTTGCGACTGATCTGCGAACGGGAAAAAGAGATAGACGAATTCAAAAGCGAGCCATATTTCCGGATCACCGGCTCTTTCCTGCCCGAAGGTTCAAAGAAACCGATTAAAGCTGAGCTCAACCGTCGCCTGGCCGATGAGCAGGAGACAAAGGAGTTCCTGAAGACCTGCGCCTCGGCTTCATTTGAGGTAAGCAATGTGGAGGTACACCCGGTAAAACGTTCCCCACTCCCTCCTTTTACCACCTCTACCCTGCTTCAAGAAGCCTCTAACCGCCTCGGATTCTCTGTAAAGCGTACTACCTCGCTGGCTCAAAAGCTGTATGAGGCCGGTTTCATTACATATATCCGTACCGACTCCACCAACCTCAGCGAGCTCGCGATAGCAGATATAGCTAAGAATATTGAATCTACCTACGGAAAGGAATACCTGCATACCCGCCATTACCATACCCATTCCAAGGGGGCGCAAGAGGCTCACGAAGCAATCCGTCCCACTTACGTCTCAAACCGCACCATCGATGGTGATGCGGCCGAGAAGAAACTATACGAACTGATATGGAGCCGCGCGGTTGCCTCCCAGATGGCGGATGCAGAGCTGGAGAAGACTAATGTTGATATTACTATCTCCAATGCCCCTGAACTATTCAAGGCTGAAGGGAGCGTGGTAACTTTCCCGGGTTTCATGAAGGCATATATGCCGGAGAAAAATGAGGATTCCCGTTCTATTATGAGCGATGAGATGCTCCCCAAAGTGGAACCGGGTGAGCCCGTTACCCCCAAGGAGATACAAGCAACACAAAAATATACCCTTGCTCCGCCGCGTTTCACCGAGCGCGCGTTGATCAAGAAGATGGAGGAATTGGGCATAGGACGTCCGTCAACCTATAATCCCACTATATCGACGATTCAGGACCGCGATTACATCCGTAAAGGAGATAAGGAGGGGACCCCGCGAGAGTACACTCTCTTTACCCTTTCAAAAGGGAAGATCACTAAGTCTATTGAATCGGAAAATACCGGTTCCGACAAGGGGAAACTGGTACCGACTGATACCGGAATGATCGTTAATGATTTCCTGACCGAATACTTCCCGGAAATCATAGATTATAACTTTACGGCCAAGATCGAAAGCAAGTTCGATGAGATCGCGGAGGGAGAGACTCCCTGGCAGGAGGAGATTGAGTCTTTCTACAAAGGCTTCCATCCGGAAATCGAAAAGATAAACTCCATGAAATTGGAGCATAAGGTGGGCGAACGCCAGCTTGGCACCGACCCCAAGACGGGCAAACCGGTATCGGTGAAGATAGGGCGTTTCGGACCCATCGTCCAGCTCGGTTCTGCTACCGATGAGGAGAAACCACAATTCGCAGGCCTCGAACCGGGTCAAAGTATCGCTACGCTGACTTTGGAGGAGGCGTTGAAACTCTTTGAGTTACCGCGTACAGTCGGTGAATATGAAGGGAAGAAAGTAGTGGCTGCCGTAGGGCGTTTCGGACCCTACATCCGCCATAATTCCGCTTTCGTCTCGATACCTAAGGATCTCTCACCCTTAAGCATATCTCTGGAGGAGGCTATTGAACTGATAGAAAACAAACGCCAAGCGGATGCCAACAAGTTCATCAAGGAATTTGAGGAGATGCCCGGACTTCAGATCCTCAACGGACGTTTCGGTCCATATATCGCCTACAAGGCGGAAGGGGCAAAGAAGGGTGTGAACTACAAGATCCCGAAAGGACAGGATCCCTCTCAGCTTACGTTGGAGGAGGTGAAGAAACTGATGGAGGCTCAGGATGCGGCTCCCAAGAAACGCACTACAAGAGCCAAGAAATAGCCCTGGCTTGGCCTAATGAGATGGGTCAAGGGATCACAGAAAAGAATAAAAAATTATTAACCCGGAAGAACCGACTCGCTAAAGCCGGCTCTTCTGTAATATGACTAACGAATAATGACGACACAGGAGCAACTGAAGGATACGTTAGAGCGCAAGCTGGCGCTGAGGAGGTATCTTTGACATC
>CAZKJP010000051.1:0-15722 GCA_964553075.1 uncultured Sangeribacter sp.
TGATACTGTCAAGTCGTTCATAATACAAAATTACTAAATAAATCCTGAATGTCAACCCTGAGCTTTATGTCAAAGTCGGAGGGTTTAGGGGATATGTAGAGAGGAGAAGCCAAAAGAGCCTTCTCAAGCATCTGCAAGCACCGACAAAAACATGCTCCGGGTTGCCGTGCAATCCGGAGCATGGTCTGCCGAGATAAAGCCTCACGGCTTCGTCTCTTCATCAGACCTCAAGTCTATAAGACCGGGTCTTATTTCACTACCACTTTCTTGCCATTGATAATATAGAGGCCGGCGGGAAGCTCGGCGGCGTTTACACGCATGCCCTGGAGATTGTAAACCTCCTTAGCGGCTACTGAAGCCTCTACTGCCCCTACCCCAACGTTATTGTCCACTTCGTAAGTAAGAGCTACTGCCGGTGAGTTGTTGCCATATACACGTCGGCCTTCGCCATCCAATGCGTAGAATGCACCGGCGGGTACTACCAAAGTGTAGGTACCATTTTCAGTAACCGGTGTCTCGAGTTCCAACTTATACGCTGTTGCACTCTCATCGAGTGAAGCTACACCTACGTATGATACTATCTCACCATTAGCGTCAGTTACGGTGATCTCAGCATCCTCTACTACCCCATAACCTACGGTCTCGTCGCCGCCGGCCCAATAGATGGTCACGCTCTCAAGTGCCTCAACCGGCTCCTCAACAGAGGGGGTGGCGCTTACGAACTCCATTGCCGGAGAGTCCACGATTGTATATCTAAGGATAGTCTGCTTATTGCCGGATCCTACGATTTCCTCCCAATCCTCATTGATAGCATAGAGGGCATTGGAAGGTATGGTGATGGTATAAGTACCGGGAGTAGTGATCTCCTTGCTCAGATTAAGACGGTATCCGTATGAGTTCTGGATTTTGGCGTATGCCTCCATTACCTCACCTTCCTCATTCACGATCTCGCCTTTGGCTCCATTTCTCCAGAGAAGGCCAAACAGAGGATCCCCTCCTGTTACCTCGATCGGAATCTGTTTCAGACGCGTCATAACGGAACCGGAGGGCGGGGTTGTCTCGCCGATCACCACGGCTTCCATGTCTACTACAGTATATGTAAGGGAGAAGGCCTCGTTATAGGTAGATTCGATAGGCTCAAAGGTATCCCAGTCCATGGTATAGAGGGTATTGGCCGGTACGTTGATGGTATAAACGCCCGGTTCGGTGATCTCCTGAGTCAGATTGAGTTTGAAACCGCCGGCTGTATCCTGGCCTTTGGCGGTCGTTACCTCTTCTCCCTCAGCGTTCGTAACTGACGCCTTGACACCATATTTCCATTCGGTACCGAATACCGGATCGGCGTTCTCCAGTGTCAGAGTAATGCTTTTGAGGCTGATTACGGAACTTCCGTCAGCCGGATTGGCAGAGGCTACGCCTATCGGGCCTTCAGCAAGAGCCGCAGTGCTCCCTGCTAAGATTGCCAGCGCGCCCAGTCCCAATCTCATCGTAGTAAAAGAATTGTTCATGTGCTATAATATTAATGTATGTTTAAGGTTTGGCAAAGCTAATAAAAAATAATTAAGACTGCAAAAACAAACCCGGCCTTAAATACCCTTCCAGCGAATTGTTTAACATCAGAAGGTATTTCCCAAACATCGGCTTGTAAAATGTTTAACATCAGAAGGTATTTAAAAAATTTTATTAATCTAATCCTCAAAAAAACTTGCAAGAGCAGGTGGAACTTTCTATCTTTGTATCTGAAGGCCTGTTTAACCTAAGTTTAACATGGCTGAAGATAGCATAGACCAAGTTATACCAAATCTTACCTGTTCACACTCATGACCAAATCATTCCTTATTTTAAGTACCATGATTATGGCTGTCGCTTCTAATGCTGAGGTGGTACGTCCTCCCCATTCTTTTGCCGAGGATTTCCGCCAAGCGGCTGCCCAAGGCTACCAGCTCCCCGAAGGTTGGACCTCGTATGGGGTGGGAAAAGCGGTTAACGCCAAGTTCCAATCCTACTTCGGAGATCAAGGGGCTGCCCCTTATTATAGAGTATGGGATATTGATGGGACAAGCGCCGCCTGGAGCTGCTCGACTTTCGAGTACGCTGACCAAGCTGACGAATGGCTCGTCACCCCGCCGATACATATTACCAGCGATGCCGAAGTACTCGAGTTCACAGCGGTAGCTAATGGCGCCTATGCCTCCAACCGTTACCGCGTCCTTATCTCCGAATCAGGACAAGACAAGGAGAGTTTCCGTCCCAATCCATTGGTAAACACTACCCTCACCGGTTGGGAAACGGAAGTAAGAAGCAAGTCCTCATATATAGCCCTCAATGGTTACTTGGGCAAGGATATCTGTCTCGCTTTCGTAAACAAGAGCAATGACAGCGGTATGCTCGGATTTACAGATATCACCATCGCTCCTTATACCATGGAGGTAAATGACCTGACGCCAAGTGTACTCCCGGCCGGTACCGAAACCTCCATTTCATTGTCGGCCAATATCCGCACCCCGATGGATGTTGAGGGCATTAAAGCCGAACTCACAACCTCTGCCGGGGATACACGCGAACTACAGATTCCCGGGGCTATCTCCATATCCGGCACCCGAATCAACATCTCTTTCGAGGATATAACTGTGCCTGCGGGAGGCTTGGAGTATACCGTGACCATCACTCCCAACATGGATAATGCCTCCGCTGTAGTTGTGAACGGAGAGATCGGCACGCCCTCCACTTCTTATCCGGCTGCCGCCTTGGTAGAGGAGTTTACCGGCACATGGTGCGGCAACTGCCCGCGCGGTATCGCCTTCATGGAGTATTATAAGGATTATTATACCGGTCAGAACGGGCGTATCAAGACTATCGGAATTGCAATCCATAGCGATAATGACCCGATGCTGATGAAGGATCATTCCTATCTCAATACGGCTTTCGATATGGCCGGTGTAGGTGGATACCCGTCCGCTTTCTTCAACCGCACTATCGGCGGAGACCCGTCGGATGCATACATCCTGGATCAGACTCCAATGTTGTCAAATTCCCGCATCGGCATCAAGCGGGTAAATTATACCGCCGGGGAACCTATCAAGGTGGAATACACCGTAGAAAATTCCTACAGTAAGAAAAATATGAATCAGCGGGTGGCCTTGGTGATGATTGAAAATGAAGTAAAGGGCACAACCCGCGCCTACAACCAGATCAATGGTCTCGCCGGAGTGTCCGAAGGAGCGGTTAAAGCTACCTATGGAGCCGAGTTATGGCCATACTTCAAGAGATTCGCTCAAGGCCCGGAAACTATCAGCTATCAGGACATAGCCTATGACCACGTGGCTCGCGGAATATGGCCTGACTACTATGGTACTCTCCTTACAGATGGGTGTCAGGCGGAAATACCCAATGACTATGAGATGACCTTTGAAATGCCTTCTCAGGTTATGGTTCCGGAACACACTGCTATTATCGCTCTGCTACTCGATGCTTCTACCGGAGCATTGATCAACGCTACTGAAGTGGAAGCTGAGGATTATAACAAGGATCTCTCTTCCGTGACTCTCCCCGAAAGCCGCGATGTCGATATGAGACTCGATGGCAAGACCTTGAAGATCAACATGCCTTCTCAGGGTATGATAGATGTTTATTCTGCCGATGGACGTGCTCTTATACATCGTCAGGCAAAGGCCGGCTACTCGGAATTTGAGCTTGACTCTATCAAGGGTATGGCCATTATCCATATCACTGATAAGGATGGCCGTCACTATTCGGCTAAATATATACTGTAAACAGAAATATTCCGTTATTTTTCAAGGTGCGGTCTATCTGCCCTCCGCGCCTTGAAGAATTACTTAGATACCTAACCTCAAAATGAAGAAATCTATACTTACTCTATCGCTTGCAGCGGTGGCATTAGGAGCCGCCGCCAGCGTACCGCTACCGGCCGTGGAGCGACCCTCGCGGCTCAGTAGCGAGGAGGCGGCTAAAGTTCACCGTACTCCGACTTCACGTAATAATGTCATGCGGCGCGTGGCTCCTTCAGGCAAAGTGCTGATGGGATACCAATCAGGCTATTCATACGGCAACGAGATAGGCATGTTCCGTCTCAATACCGATGCTGAATGTGAGCTGATGTTCATCGACGATTATACTTCCCAGGGCTACAACCTCGGCCAAGGCTGGATTAGGGATGGCCGCCTCAGCGTTCTGGCTGACTATACACTCTTTGATCTGGTTGACCTGCGTTACCTGGAGCTTGATCCTTATACCGGCGAAATATTGGAAGACCGGGAGATTGACATTTACGATCCCGTTACCCAGTTCCCCAACTACCTGCCTGCATTCTGGAGCGCTGCCTATATCGAGTCTAAAGACCGTATCTATGGCTATGGACCCTCTGAGAATGGACAGGGTTACGCCTTTTTCTCAGCTCCGGCCGACAATCCGGCCCAGGCGGTATCTGTGCGTACCCCGCAATATACTGAAATATGTATCGCCCTGGCTTACGACCCGGAGGCAGGTAAGCTATATGGCATAAACCGTGATGATGATCTGGTTGTCATTTCCCCTGAGACGGGTCTCCAGACCGTTGTTATGCCTACCGGGCTACGCACCCGCTACTCTATTTCTGGTATGATATATGTGCCGGAGACCAAGAAATTGCTCCTAAATACTTCGACTGTGGAGTATGTTCAGGGCATTGCCGAGATAGATCCGGAGGCAAAGACTATCACACAGCTCTGCGAATATGATAATCTGGAACAGTATGCCTTCTTCTATTTCGTTGATTCAGCATCCGATCCGGCTCCTATACGCGAGCCTGAGCTGGATGAGGCGGTATTTGACCATGCGGCAGGAAACGGCACTGTCTCCTACTTCATACCTACTGAGTATTTTGCCGGTGGCACTCTATCCGGCAACATGACCTGGTATTCTACCCTCGATGGAGAGCCCTACGCTGATGGGACTACTACCGCCGGAGACATAGTATCTGTATCCTTTACCGGTCTGCCCCAAGGCAAGCATGACTTCGGTTTCTATGTAAGTCAGGATGGGAAACGGAGTGCGGTTAACCATCATGTTATGTACGTAGGTTACGACATACCGAATGCTCCTACCAATGTGACCCTCTCAGAGAATGAGATAACTTGGACCGAAGTGACCCGCTGCGTAAACGGTGGTCATCTGGAGCCCTCGGAACTCAAATATCACGTATACCTGAACAATGAGGAGATAGGTGTTACCAAGGATACCCGCTTTGAACTGGCGATTCCGGAAGACACTCCTTTCTGCTCATACCGCGCGAAGGTTGTTGCCGACAACATGGGCCAGCTGTCCTCCTCTGCTTATTCTTCTTCAGAACGGTGGGGTGCACCCTGGACTCTCGATTTCAATATCGAGCCCAACAATGCCGATGCTTCGGTCTGCTCCGCTTTCGACCTCAACGGGGATGGCAATGTCTGGGATTATTTGGAGGATGACGAGAATCCGGGTCATGGAGAGTTCTATGGTGCCCGCGGTACTACCGAGTCTAACGACTGGATCTTCCTGCCGCCGATGAATCTTGACGACCCTCAGGCTTCCTATGAGATAACTTACGAGATAGGAAATTTCAGCAGCTGGTATGATGATCTGGAAGTGGGCGTGTTCCTGCATGACAAACTTGACCCGCGTACCAACGTTACTACCATTCAGGAAACCCGCAAGTTCAATAATACCAAGGAGTATGATACCTATACCCAGCGTTTTGCTATTACCGAGCCGGGTACCTACTATGTATCATTCTTCAATAAGGCTCCTGCTTATCATGGAGGCATCCGCCTGCGCAACATCACCGTTAAGAAACTGTCCACAGCCAACACTCTGCCGGCTGAAGTGTCTAATTTCTCAGCGCATGGAGCCGCAATGGGTGAATTGAAGGCCATTATAAACTTCGACCTCCCCTCGAAATACATTTCAGGTGAAGATATTCCGGCCGAGACGGAAGTGACCGCCTCAGTAACAGTAGGAGACAACAATTCAGTGGCTACCGGTGCTCCGGGTCAGCATTTCACCATCGAATTGCCTACCGTCCAGGGATGGAACCGCGTGCAGATCCTGACCTCAATCGACGGCAGCGAGGGCAAGGAGACGGTATCTGATGTATTCACTGGTATCGATGTACCGGGTCCGGTTTCTTCTATCGGTGGATACGTTACGGAAGACAACCTGACAATGGTTGCTCAATGGACTGCTCCAACCGAAGGCGAGAACGGTTATTATATCAATCCGGCTGATGTAGTCTACAATCTCATGGAATATAGCGATGACGAGGGATGGGTAGTCGCAGAAGTACTTGGCAAGGGAATCTATGAGTACAGCATGTCCCTTCCGGCCGGTACCCCGCTATCTTCGGCGCGTATGGGTATCGCGGCTTCTACAGTAGCCGGCACATGCTCTACTGTCGCTTGGATCACCGATATGCTTGGCCAGCCACATAAACTTCCGGTTACGGAGACTTTCGAGAACGCTTCCTTCAAATATGGTCCTATCCGCATCGTACGTCTCGATGACGATTACGTTGACTCGGAATGGGGAGTGGTTAATCCTCGACTTATCGATCCCGCTATGGATGTACCTTCAGGAGTAGCATGTTATGGCCGTTCCGAAGGTCCTACCCAGAAAGGTATGCTGATGCTACCTAAATTCGATCTCGAAGGTGAGGTTGAACCGGGTGTGGTATTCAATGTATGGACCGGGCCCAATGCGGCTGAGATTACCATCTATGGCGAGACGTTCGATTCCAACGGTTTTGTAGAGTTAGCTAAGATTCCGCGTCTCAATAATGGATGGCAGACGATCGAGATTCCTTTCCCGGACTCATTCCTTAACCATAAGTGGGTGGCTCTCTATATCGATGCCTTCTTCCCGAGCGAGTCTCACTACGCCCTCATCTCCGAATACAGTGTTCGCGGCGGAGTCAACTCTATTTACGACATACCGGTAGGAGAAGGATGGATCCGCGCCGGCATTGGCTCGATTCTGATCCAGGGCTTCGCCGGACAGGATGGAGCGATCTTCTCACTCGACGGCCGTCAGATCTGGGGCGGAAAGGTAACAGCCGACTCCATGGAAGTTCCGGTAGCAGCCGGCACCTACGTAGTCCGCGTCGGCGATTCTTCCCTCAAGCTGGTAGTCCGCTAACTACAGTTCCCTTAAAAGTTTGACTCGCTGCCAAAAGTGGTTGTTTTAATCCACTTTTGGCAGCGAGTCAAACTAATTTTTAGGACGCTAATGGAACGTTATTTTGAGTTGAAGAGGGAGTCTGAGGTGATTTTTATTAGGAGTTCTTCCGAGTATTTGTTCCGACGGACCCCGTTTGAGGTAATAAGAACCGGCTGTGCGATTTTTTGTGTGGGCAAATAATGTTGAAGCACACTCAGAGTGGTCTTTAGCTTGCCCAATTCCGAGTTCGTCATACTATAACCATTAGGCGCATATTTCATCTCGCATACATTCACCACATTATCAGCTCTATCTATTAGCAAGTCTATTTGGACTCCCGGATGCTCTGCGCTTTTCTTGATATGCCATGAAAAAAGATTGGCTAATATCCCGGATATTCCCAATGCAGTCTTGATCTGATGAGTGTGCAACAGGCATACCCTTTCAAAGGCCAATCCGCACCAAGTGTTGTACGCTGGTGTATGCATTATCCTTACCCAGTACTCTTCATCGATCCCGAAGGCTCCCCTCACAAATTGATAATAGAAAAGAGTATAGCAATCTACAAGCTGATAGACGGCATCTTTCAGTTTCTTATCCAAATGACAGTACTTCCGTACGAACCCACATTCTATGAGATCCTGTAAAACGGTAGTTAAGGCACCATTGCTTTCAAGTTTACTCTTTTTGATAATCTCGTCCCGGGTCAGTCCTCCCTTTTTGCCAGCTAAGGCTTCGACAACCCGAACATACTTTTCCGCACTCTTAAACATTGAGGCGTAGAGATACTGGAACTCATCTCTCAATTCCCCATCCTCTTTCAAGAAGAGATCATTGATATTCCTTGCCATACTTTTCTCCGGACTTAGTTTGGTCCAATAATAGGGTATGCCGCCCATCACCATATATCCTTCCAAGATCATATTCCTGCTCAACGACAAGGCTTGCGAGTCAGCTAACTCCTCACACTCTGACAAAGAAAACTGCTTAAGCTTGATCTTATAGGTCACCCGGTTATACAGGCCTCCTTTATTGCGAAATACCTTGTTGATGATCCAGGAGGCGGCACTTCCACATATAATCAGCACAACATCTTTTCGGGCCGAGGCCCATCCGTTCCAGAAATGTTCAAAGGCCGGAAGGAACTTAGAGTTTACAGAATCCATCCAAGGCAGTTCATCCAAGAAAACCAACTTTCGTTTATGTTCGGAAGCTGCTACGAGATCTTCAAGAAGATGGAAAGCCTCAAACCAATTTTTCGGAACCACTCTGTCAGCAGACAATCCTTGTTTTAGCAGGCTATTATAAAATTCGCGTAACTGGATCTTGCTTGAAACCTTGAAGATGCCGGTATATTGGAAAGTAAACTGACTCTCAAACGTTTCCCTTATCAGGAATGTTTTTCCTATCCTTCTCCTTCCATACACAGCGATGAACTCAGATCTATCCGACTCGTAAGCTCGGTGAAGTATCCTAATTTCTTCACTTCTACCAATAATACAACTACCTTTCATAGCGATCCGATTTTTTTGCAAATATACTAAAATAATCTGACTCGCTGCCAAAAGTAGGTAAAAACAACCACTTTTGGCAGCGAGTCAAGTTTCCGGTGAGGCATATAGGGCAGGATATGACGGATATTTTTCGCAGGGGACTTGCATATTCGGGAGGATTTGGCTAATTTTGAATCCTGAGGTGCATTGACACATCCGTGGGAGTGATTTCCTATCCACTCCCCATGAGCCAAAGCGGAACTCCTCTTGGAAAATATACTGAGGAAGGATTCACAATACGTTTCGTATTATCATCCTTACGGATATCGAATCTATTTAAGAGGAACCTGACTGGTTCAGATACATATTGAAAGCGTTTTTGCTTTTTACCTTCATCACGAAATCGCCAATTTCATTAATCTCGGAGGTGAAAGCAGTTTGACGCGTTGTAGCCGAGTAGGTCCAACTCCCCGGTAGGGAGCGATATATCCGGTACAGCGTGGGAGTGGACTGTTTATTTCGAGATTAGGTGTTTGGCGATACCTGTGATGAGATAAACTGTAAAAATCGTCCCACGCTTTCGTTTGCACTAATTTCTAAGCTACACAGGTCAGCAGGGTACGATATGACCATCAGCCAAATTCCAGGACACGATGATCCATATCGGAGAAAAAATCAAGGAGGTTTTTGAAAAGCAACCTAAGGGCCATAACATCGAGTGGTTCGCCGGCCAACTCCATTGTAAACGTTCCAACATCTACAATATTTTCAACCGAAGCACTATCGATACCGATCTCCTGTTCCACATCTCGCGTGTCTTGGGCCATGACTTCTTTCGCGACCTGACTTCGGAACTATCTTGTAATGAAGATAGCGATGAGAGCAAAAGCGAGATCTACAATGAGCTGATGCAGGGAATCGGCCAATTGCTCCACCGTCAACTCAACCGTCTATCCAATTCCACCATTCCATTAAGATATATATTGAACGCCAATGAGGGCGAAGACTCTCCTCTGCCGTCAGATTCCTATACGGTTTCAGTTCTCTCCGGAGAAAAGGGGAAGGACCCTTTCATCACCCTCTACTCGACCAAAGATCATTTTGAACTTACTTATCCTTTGCATGGAGATTGTCATATAAAGGAAATAAGGAATCAGGGACGAGCCTGCGGCATTGAGACGTTCCAAAATATCACTGAGCGGATCCGGGAATGGCTCGACATGCCGCGACCCGATTTCGGGAACCGCATCGACAACCGCCTCTATTCCCTAATAGCCTTCAACACCTTGAATAGCTGATAGGAACACCGAGGAGAAGTAGAATAAAATTTCATTGTCCAAAAATCAGACACAATCTGTCCAAACATCAGATATACCGCTAAACCTCCACTATTGAAGAGTGAAACTAATTTTGCAAGTGAGAATAAGTAGAAACTCACCTGAAAGGAGCAAAAAACATTACCAATGCCTTTTTCAGGTGTCTTTCGGGCAATGGTGACAACCACACTCCTTGTATCCGGGTCCTTATGACAACCTACCTGCCGATATGAGGAAGCAGGTACGGATACCTGTCCATAATGCACTTAAAACAAATAACATAATCTCTAAACTCTTACACAATGCAGAAGAAAATTTTACTCTCATTGTTGATGGCCTCGCCGACCGCCATACCGGCCTTGGCTAACATCAACCTTGGCACGGGTGAATGGAGTTCGCAAGGAACATCGTCGAGCGGTGACGTTACCATAGACAATGAAAGCGGCTCTGTTTCCAACGTATTAGCCGGAGGTGAAACCCGCTGGAACGTAGGCACATTACAACCTGGCACTTATGAACTGACCTTCGCGACTACCAACAATTTATTCGTTCAAATACTTCTTGATGGTACAGAACTCACCAAGGCAAATATGGACGAGGAATCAAGCGTTGAATTCTCGCTCGAAAAGGCTGGTACTGTTACCATTGTAACTAAAGGTATAACCGCAGCTGCTTATGGGTTTACCGGGTCTCAGCTGAGCCTGGCTTTTGATTTTGAAGCTGCCGGCTTAGCCCTCCAGGAACAGCTTGATGGTCTTACCCCGTTTGTAGAGATAACGGATACCACTTTCCCGGGAGCAAAGGAGCTTCTTAACGAGAAGGAAGCTATCGAGAACGCCAAAACTCCTCTGCAGGCAATTATCAACCAACTGAAGAATCCCGCTACTCCTGCCGAGGATCTTATGAAGATCTACAACGAGCAGGACCTTTGGATTGCTTCTGAGGATAAGCAGGACAAGCTGACCACTGCTATCGCCGGTATCAACACCCAGATCGAAGCATGGAACGAGAAAGCTGAAGCACTCAACACTGCTATCAAGAATACAGCTGATAATAAGGCAGCTAAGGCTGCACTTTTGGAAGAGCAGGAAGACCTTCTTGATCAGATTGAGAAGCTGATTGAGGATATTGAAGGTGGTTCTGCCTACAGCAAGAACAAGAACTTAGCCGGTGCTAAGGCATTGCAAACCGAGATCGAAGCATACGCCGATGCAATCAACGCTGCTTACGCTGATGACAAATTGGCTGGCGAAATCGAATTCGAAAGCCAGGCTACTGACTTGAAAGCTAAGATTGATGAGATTCAAGAGGCTTGGGATGCAGACGAGGCTGACTGGAATGCATACCAGACATTCATGAACACAGTCTTCCCTGACCTCCAAAATGCATTCGATCAAGGCACTAAGGCTGTAGAGGGTCTTGAAGGTGTAGAAGGAAAAGTTGACAACTTCAAGAAACAGAAGGATAAAGCTCTGAGTGATATCACCGAGATCTACAACGCTGCAAAAGCGGCTCTCAATATCACCTCAGCTGAAGGAGCTGCCGCTCTTCTCGAAGGTGATCAGGAAACTGTAGCTAACGCAAAGGCCGACATCGAAAAGATAGTTAACGATCTGAAAGTCCTTGTTAATGTTCAGAACACCAACTACACTACCGCTGCCGACCAGATCAATGATTTCACTGAGGAATTAGATGAAATCAAGGAGCAGTGCAAGGTTGTTCCGGGGTCGATTGAGAAGCAGTATAATAATGCTGTCAGCGATATCGAATCAAAACTTGCAGACCTGCAGTCATACGTTGACGATAAGTATGCTGCTGCCGAACTCGATACCACTGACACTGAATATACTGCTCAGGTTGAGGCTCTCCAGAACGCTCTGGAAGAACTTAATACACTCGTTGAACCGATCAAGGCTATCAACGAACTCGCTTCCAATCTTGAAAAAGTTAAGAAAGACGTTAAAGAGGCAAGCAACGAGCTCGGTACAACCTACATCAATCTGTATGAACTCTTCAACCTGCCGGGTGGCACATTCGAAGCTATAGATAATGCCATCAATAATCTGGAACCCAATGATGTTGAGGGTCAGAAGGATGATATTCAGGCTGCTATCGATGACGCGAAAGCAACTGCCGACAAATTGGTAGACGTATTTACCAAGTTGCAGGTAGCCGCCGATGTTTATCAGCAGGATGCTGATGACCTCGCTGCTTTTGTAAATGACAAGATCGAGATCGGCAAGGATGGCAAGCCCGCTACTGCTCTGAAGGATGCTTTCTTGTCTGCTACCGGTGAAGGTGGCAAGTTCCTCGCTGCCCAACAGAAATTCAATACCGATCTGACCACTGTCGGACATCAGGAGAATCCGCAGACCATCTATAATGATGCCGTTAAATTATTCAACGACAATATTGAAGGTGAAGGCGAAGATGTAACTTACAAATGGCAGGAAGGTCTTGAGACTATCGAGGTAGAGTTCGCCAAGACTGTTACTGACAGCAACAAGGCTAACCTTGACACTCTGATCCAGAATGTTAAGGATGATGCCGCGGAAGGCACCTACGCCGGTCAGGACACAATCGACTTCACCGATATCGACACCGCAGCCGGTAAGATCGCCACCGCGATTGCAAATGCCGCTACCGCAGAAAAGCCCATTGAGGCTTACGGTGATGCTGACCAGGCTATCCTTGATCTGATACCTGACTTGGACACCATTAAAGCCAAAGTAGTTGCTTACAAGCAGAATCAAGCTGATTATGATGCCTTTATCGCTACTTTGGACGGTTCTGTACAGGAGGATATCGATGCGCTTATCGCCCAGAACAATAAGGAATCCAGAGACAATGGCTTGGCTTACTTCGCTAACCTTATCAATGGTGAGGATAATGAAGACAGCATTCAGGCTACCCTCGATGCCTTGAAAAAGGCTTTGAGTGATGCGCTTCAGGAATATGCTGATCCGGATAAGAACGTTACCGGTCTTAAGACTAACTTCGAGGCTCAGATCAACGCTCTTCAGGAACTCATCAAGAAGACTGCCAATGATATCACAGCCAACAATACCGCTCATACTCAGCAATTGAACACCGCTGAGGAGGTTGCGGAGGCAATAGTAGCTGCTCTTACCCAGTTGGAGGAATACTACGAGGGTCAGAAGAATCAGGCTGGCATCGAGGAATGGTATGATGACACCAAGGCTGAGCTGGAAGGCCTCCGAGACAACGATCTGTTCAATAACAATGTCGCTGTCGCAGCTGACTACGGTAAGGGCCAGTCTTCAACCAATGATTCTGAACTCACCGGCGAGTACAACCGTATCAAAGCTGCCGTAGAGACCATCGTAGATAGTATGCGCGATACTTTCACTAAGGCAGTGGTTGATGCTAACCAAGCAGTAGTAGATAACACAGAATTAGAGAATTTAGAGAACTCTAACTGGGATGGTCTTAAAGCCGCTATGAACGCTGAATATGTTAGCGCCATCTCTACCTTCAACGAATACTACTTCGGCCTTAAGAATACGGGCTGGAAAGAAACAGTATTCGGCATAGAAGGTTTCGAGGCTCGCCATGAAGCTATCTATGATTATTCGTTGCAGATTAATGAGCTTATTGCCGAGGTTAACAAATATATCGCGGAAAAGAATGCCGTTCCCACAACCTTTACTGAAGCGGAGTTTACCACTGTAGCCCTTGATAAGGCATATGCTCTTATCAAAGGTATGCAGCAGAAGGTTGATGAACTGAACGCAACCGTTGCAGCAGCCGCTGAAGCTTATTACGCTGACCTAAAGGCTTCTGCTGAAACTCAGATCACCGGTTATGAAGATGCTCTGACCGCAGCCGGCTTCTCTTCAGAAGAGATAGAAGATGCTCTGAAGAGCGTGAAAGGTGCTTTGGACCAGGCAGCCGAAAAATATAAAGAGGCTACAAAAGAGAGCGCAACCCAGCCTCTCGGACTGGCTATGGATGAGATCGCCAATGATCTTGACAAGGCTAATGCAAAGGTTGACCTTCAGGCTTTGGCTGTCAACGCTTGGGATACCTTATATGGTGATGCTCTTGAAGATGCCCAGAATCTGCTTACGGATCTCGGCACCCCGGCTGAGGATTACAAATTCGCTACCGACACTGTACGTCAGGATGCCATCGAAGCTATCAACGATCTGATATCTGAGATGAAGGGCCTCAACACTGAGGTATCTGGTATCACAGATGGATTCATCAATGACTATGCAGACTACAAAGCTCAACTCGAAGCTTTGGTTGCTCAGATCGAAAGCGAGGCTAAGACCGTTAAGGACAACAGCACCAACAATCTCGAAAGCAAGAACCTCTACGAGACTTTGACCGGTACTACAATCCCGGATCTCGATGCTTCATATAAGGCTCTGTTGGAATATGCTGATTCCATGGCCGGTGGTCAGGACTTCGATGCCGCTTCTATTAAGGCCGCTATCGATGCGCTGAGTGAGTATGTCGAGAAGAACTCCGGGGCGTTGGCTACCAACAAGAACTATGTCAATACCACCGTAGACGGTATCAAGAATTCCATCAAGACCGGTTATTCTCAGATCGCTTACAATGAGTATGACGTATTGGCAGCTCTCATAGGAGAGGTGAAGGTATCTTTCAATGATGCCAAGGCTGCTTTCCATGGTGCTGAGGGCACAACCTCACTTTTGGACTCCGAGACAGGAGATGCCGAACTCAATGGATGGAACAACGACATTGATGGTTACGCTGCTCAGATTGCTGCTTTGAAGCTTCTGCCCGGTGCACCGAACTTCAACCAGTCTACCTTCCAGACCCAGGCTATTGCCCTTGAAAAGGCACTGACTGATCTGATGGCTACTTTGGAACAGTCTTGGACCAGCTCTGCTCACGATGGAGCTAATCCGGCTGACGCTGTCATCACTCAACTTCAGGATAAATACGAGGAGGTGGACACCGCTATTAAGGGAGCCGAGGAATATCTGAATAATTGCGAGGAGGGTCTTGATACCTCAGAGTATAAGACTGCTCTTGATGCCGCTACCACTCAGCTTGATGCTGTCAAGGCAACTTGGGAAGCTGCCGGCAACCGTGTACTCACCATGGCTGATACCTACTCTGATGAGATGGAGACCATCAAGGGTAATGTAGAGGATATCCTCGCTGCAATGACGGCTGCTAATGAGCAGGCTAAGGCTGAGGCTGCCGCCAAGGCTGCTAACCAGGCTGCATACGAGCGTCTCACCGGTGAACTGGATGACCTTAAGGCTGAACTGGAGAGAGTCGTGGAGATCGTTAATGAATGGTATCCCAATTTGTATAACTGGGAAATCAATTCCATCAAATGGAATATCCAAGATGCAGAGAACGAGCTGGAGGACAAGTATGAAAATACTCAGCTGACCGCGTCCAGCACTCTTCCTTATGGTACAACCATCAAGAACAACATAGCTTCTCTTGAGCTTCAGGTAACTCAGCATCGCGCACAAGACACCCGCAGAGCTGCTTCTTCTGCCCTTGTGGAAGCTTCTTCATTCCTCAATGCTAATGCCGGACGCATTGTGCCTGAGGAATTAGAAAGCTTGCAGGAGAAACTCTCTACACTTGAGACCGCGTACCGCACTGCCTACAATCAGGAGGTAGATGTCATGAAAGTGACTGTAGCTGTTCTGAACAACTGCATCACTGAGTATGAGCGCATCAAGACTGAAGCCGAGGATCTGAAGGC
>CAZKJP010000051.1:15822-19132 GCA_964553075.1 uncultured Sangeribacter sp.
GAAAGCAATGCTTCTATGGGCCTGATGCTGGTAGGTGAAGAGAATGGCATCCGTCGCTATGCGGTTACATTGGATAACAGCATGGCTATCATCGCGGGCCAGCTTGATATCAAGCTGCCTTCGGGAATGCGTATCGCCGGTATCTCTACCGCTGAGCGCAACCTCAACCATGAGGTACAGAGCTATGATCAGTCTTCACGTCTGACACGTGTAGCTATCTACTCTATGGAGAATGCCGCATTTGAGGCCAACTCCGGAGCTGTGCTCTACATCGATGTGGAAGGCAACGGTGACTTCAAGGTAGACAACATGATCCTGACCGACATCAACTACAACACTATCGTTCTTGAGAGCGGTAGCCACTCGATCGTCGACAGCATCATGGAGGGTGCCCGCGAGATGGGAACCAAGATCTACAATACCGCCGGTATGATGCTCAACAGAATCCAGAAGGGCATCAATATCTTCCGCACCTCAGACGGTAAAGTGAAGAAAGAGTATAATAAGAAATAAATCAGTTTACTCATTCCCCGGGCGAGCTCGCGATGAGTCTCCCGGGGATACCCTTTATAATTATAAGATATGAATCTCAATTACCTGAAAAAGACAGTCGCTCTTGCAGGGGCATGTATCGCGACTGCATGGGGTTCGGCCGCCATGGCCCAGGAACCGCATCTATATATACCGGATTTCTCGATAGAGAATTACGAGCCTGTTACGGTCGACATCATGCTTGACAATGAGGTCGAGATCGTAGCTTACAGTTTCAATATCGAGCTCCCGGAAGGCCTCGAGATTGTACAAGGGAGTATCCAGAAGACTCCCCGCTTCAACCAGAGCCAAACTATCGGATACCAGAACGATACATTTTTGGTAGTGTCCATGCAGAATCTCCCGTTCTCGGGAACCGAAGGGTCTGTTGGCACTTTCCAGATCCAGGCTTTACCCGGTACTTTAGGCAAAAAAGTGAAGACCGGAACAATCAGTCTCACTAACATTGATTTGGTGACTGTTAATGCCAACGACAGTTATCAGGGCTTACAGGAAACAACTATTGTTACGATGGTGGACCAGGCCATAGAAGAGCCGGTTAACTTGACTCTGAGCGTTACTCCTGAGACAGTACTTGTAAATCCCTCGGGCGTTTTCAATGTGGCTGTAGCGATGGAAAACGATAAGCCGATTGAAGGTCTACAATTGGACATCGTTCTACCCGATGGATTCACTTTCCAAAACAACAACGGCATAATCTTCAACCAAACTTCCCGATTAGATGGCGGAGCCACTATCAATCCATTGACCAACGGAAATCTTACTCGCGTCGGGTTGGTAAATATTATGAGCAACCTGGTACTTTCGGTTGGGGAGGGTGATTTCATGACCTTCTCAATAGTTGCTCCGGAAGACTTCGAGGCTGAAGAGGTTGTTGTAGTGATCAACAATATCCAGGCTTCCGTAAATTTCAAGACTATAGATGTTGATCCGGTAAGCATCACTGTTAATAATGGTGTGATCGCCTATAACCGAGCTCAGGCTGAGATCGAGGCTCTCGAAACAGCTCTGACTGATGCCTTGGCTACTATCGCCGAGGAGTGTCCGGATGTTATGGAGCAATTCACCGGTGAAGAGATCTCCCAGCAGATCGAGGATCTTAAGAATGTAGTGGAAACTGCCTATAATGATGGTTCTCTCACTCCCGACTACGATGACATCATGTCTCCGGTAGCCGAAATCAATTCCGCTATCGCTGCTATGGTAGAGGAAGCCAAAGCTGCTCAGCAGGAGGTTGTGGACCAAGGATCACGCGATGAGGCTCTTGAAACTGCCATGAATGCCGTATCAGAGCTGCGTACCGCCCTTGAGGAAGCTCTCGCTACTATCGCTGAGGAATGTCCGGATGTGAAGGATGAATTCAATGGCGAAGAGATCACTGCTCAGATCGATGCTCTTGAGGCCGCTATCCAGGAGGCTTACGATAACAAGACTATCGTTGAGGATTACGAGACCCTGATGGAGCCGGTCGAAGGTATCCAGGCTGCTATCGAGCAATTGGTTTCAGATGCAAAGGCTGCTCAGCAGGATAATGTAGAGAGCAACCAGGCTTTAGCCAACGCTACAGAGACTGTTACCGGCTTGCGTACCGCTCTTGAAGAGGCTCTCGCTACTATCGCTGAGGAATGTCCGGATGTGAAGGATAATTTCAATGGCGAAGATATTTCTGCTCAGATCGATGCTCTTGAGGCCGCTATACAGGAGGCTTACGATAACAAGACTATCGTTGAAGATTATGAGAACATCATGGCACCGGCTGAGGAGATTCAGGCTGCTATCGAGCAGCTGATCGCTGATGCCAAGGAGGCACAGGAAACCCATGATGCAGGCGTGGCCCTCGAGACTGCCCGTCAGAATGCAAATGTGGCCCTCAATGCTCTTGACCAGACTTTGGCTGATGCTTTGGCTCAGATCAATGCAGAGTGTCCGGATGTGAAACACATGTTCCCCGGTACTTATATCCAGCAGCAGATAACTGTGCTTCGCAATGCCGTGAACGCAGCTTACGAGAATGGAACCCTTGCTGAGAACTACGAAGAGATCATGGCTCCTGTTTCCGAGATCGAGAACTCAATTGCTCAGTTGATTACGGATGCCAAGGCAGCCCAGCAGGAGATCGATGATGCAGAGAACGCACGTCAGGAAGCCAATGCGGAAGCATACGCAGCTGACCTGGCTGCGATCGAAATGTTGCGCGAAGAACTTGAAGAAGCAAGAATCACTATTCAAGAGACCTATCCTAATTACAACTATGCAGAGCGTTACCTGGGCATCCTCGATGCGATCAACACTGAGAAGACCAATGCTGATGCCGAGTTTGAGAATGTACAGGACGCAGGAACATACAATTATATTGTAGACGTTACAGGAATCCAAACTATGATCACTGAGATGCTCGAAGAAGCAGAAAGTGTATCGGTTGGAGTTGAGATGTTGAAAGCAGGTGAACTGAGCGATGGAGACAAGATCTTTACACTCCAGGGTGCCCAGGTTTCACATCTCCAACCGGGACAGCTGAACATTATTGTCAGAAAGGACGGAACCTGTCACAAGGTCTTCGTCAAATAAGTTTCCCTTTAGATTAAAGAGCCTTTAAAGAGAGACTTATCTATCAAATGTCCAATCACAGACCGGATCCCGCTATTCATCCGATCTGAGAAATCACTTGACACTGAAGTGAGTTTGATAGAGTAATAGAGTGTCTTTGTGGAAGATAGTCGGGCTGTGAAGTCCGACTATCTTATTTTTCACCCAATCA
>CAZKJP010000052.1:0-19033 GCA_964553075.1 uncultured Sangeribacter sp.
AGGGAGCTGTCTGGGCTGGTTAAACTTTCTCAATATTATTGAAGGGTTGGGTTACAGTAGTCCGTAGATGAAGATCATCAGTACCAGAAGGGGGGCGATGAAGCGGACTATGAAGAGCACTATTGGATAGAGGCGGGTGCAGACCGTGCCGTCGTTAGTCATCTCCTTGCGGAAGAATCCCCGCGGGGCAAACCATCCCATAAATATGCAAATGGCTATTGAGACAATTGGAAGGACAATATTAGTAGCCAAATTGTCTATGAAATTGAAGATTGTCATTCCAAAAATCGTAATATGGCTCAGAGCCCCGAAAGAGAGGGCGCATACTCCACTGAAAAGGAACAGCGGTGCCATAACGATCAAAGCAGCTTTCTTACGTCCCATCTTGAACCGGTTCTCAAGCATCGAGATCGATACCTCAGCTGTCGAGATGGTAGAAGTAATAGCCGCTATGAGCAAAAGGATAAAGAACAGTATCGACCAAAGGGGAGTGCACGGCATCTGGGCGAAGACCTCCGGCAAGGTAATGAAAACCAATGCGGCACCCTCTATCTTAGACATATCGAGCCCGAAACTCATGACAGCCGGGAAAATGATCATTCCCATCAATATCGCTACCACAATGACCATTGAAGAGACGATCAGGGAGGATTTGGGCATATTGATATTCTTAGGATAATATGCTCCGTAAGTAACCAGAATACCCATTCCTAAACTCATGGAAAAGAAAGTCTGGCCTAAAGCGTTGAGTATGACCTTAGGAGTAATTTTCGAGAAGTCGGGAGCAAAGAAATATTGAAGTCCCTCCCAGGCATTGCTGAAGGTCATAGCAACGATAGCGAAAACCACCAACAATACAAACAGCAATGGCATCATGATATTGCTGAGCCGCTCTATCCCTTTTTGGACACCACCTATAACAACCGCTAAATTTATCAATATGGCAACGCAAGTGAAAAGGAACGGACGCCAGTCAGTGGCGGTGTATTCCATCATCTTATTGTGGAATCCATAATCAAGGGATTCTCCCGAAAGTCCTTGATAAAGGCCACCGGTGATGGACTCCCATAGATATTCGGCGGTCCAACCTACGACCACCATGTAGAAACCCATGATAATGTAGGATGAGAGTATAGCCATCCAACCGGCATACTTCCAGTGAGTACCTGGTGCAAGGCGTTTGAATACACCGATACAGTCGCTCTGACCACCGCGCCCTAATGAAAATTCAGCTAACATGACCGGTATACCCAATACGAACATACATATGATATAGACCAACAGGAAAGCGGCTCCACCGTTCTGTTGGACCTCGGCCGGGAAACGCCAGATAGTACCGAGTCCGACCGCCGAACCGGCGGTCGCTGCTATCACACCAAGTTTGCTGCTGAATTTTGCCATAGGGATCTTTTATATTGTCTATTGGACCATTGCGTTTATTTGCCACTCAGGATGTAGCGGATATCATCTCCCAAGTCGCTAAAGAAAGAGTGGATCGGGGTAAGTATGGGCTTGAACTGGTGACGGACCTTCGGGGTCATGACACGCAGGATCTTTTCACGGCATTTTATGTCAAGATGTGTGCCCATACGAGCCGGTTCTCCATCGAGTTGAACCGGTCCCGGCTCAAGACGGGTTATCTGCGCCTCCTTAACCCGGAATGATTCAATGGTCTTGTTAGGTCCGAAACTTCCGGTCAGCATACCGACCCCGGCCATCATTGTGTCTACGGGACGACCTGCGCGTATTACTGTAATATCAAGAAGCCCGTCAGTAACGGAAGCTCCGGGGGCTATATATACATTGTTGCCATATTGCGACACATTACATACCGCGATGAGGAAAGCCTCTTTCACCACCACTTTCCCATCGATCAACAATGCGTAGGGTGCAGGCCGATAAGTAAGGTACTCAGAGAGGGTGTTCTTGATATAGGTCAGCTTACCACGCCGCCCGGAACCCGCAAACTTGTGAGCTACCGCTGCATCAAACCCGATACCGAAAGTACAGAAGAAGTTCCGACCATTGACAGTACCGCAATCGCAAAGCTCGCTGTGGCCACCAAGTATTATGTCGATAGCCTTGTCAGGTGTCTGCGGTATTTCCAGAGTGCGCGCCAAGCCATTTCCGGAGCCACAAGGAATTATCCCGAGAGCAGTCTCGCTGCCACAGAGGGCGCTCGCTACCTCATTCACTGTCCCGTCGCCACCCGCGACCACCACCAGCGGACACCCCTTCGCGGCAGCCTCCGTAGCCAGCTTCCGGGCATCGTCCGGTCCTTCGGTATAGAGGGTAGTGTAGGGGATTCCCATCTGACGGAAACGAGCTTCGACCGTTTCCCCAATGCCGAATTTGCCCCTGGTGCCCGAAATCGGGTTTACTATCACTAAGACTTCCGATGGCAAGGTCGTTATGGTATTCGTATTCTCTATTGCGGCAGTCATTTGGATTGCTGTTTCTGAGGATTCGACTTACGGCCGGCGGCCAACATCCCACAGGCGGCTTCTATATCCTCACCGCGTGAAGCGCGTATTGTCGCCGTTATGCCATGGGAATTAAGTACATTGCGGAACATTATCATGCGCTCCTCGCTGCAGGGATGCAGATCACTCCCCGGAAGGGCATGATAACGTATAAGGTTGACGCGCGCCGGTATATTACCGATCAGCCTTACCAACTGGCGCGCATGTTCCATATCATCATTGACCCCGCGCCACATTATATATTCCAATGATAGGCGGCGTTGGCCTGAGAAATCGTAGGCTCCCAAGACCTTCATAACCTGTGCAACCGGGAAAGCTTTCTGAGCCGGCATCATGCTCTCACGCTCAGCCGGATCGGGGGTGTGGACACTGAGGGCGACATGCACTTGCGTTTTCTCCAGCAGATCCTTCAGCTCAGGTAATTTACCGACGGTAGATACTGTAATCCTCTTGGGGCTCCAGCCGAAACCCCAGGGGGCGGTCAGTATCTCTATGACTTTCTCGACAGCCTTGAAATTATCGAGTGGTTCTCCCATTCCCATGAATACCACATTGCTTAATGGCGTAGCGGTCGGCTGCCCTTCTGCGTTCTTGGGAGGAATAGAAAGAATCTGATTTATTATCTGGGCGGCGGTAAGGTTGGCTTTGAACCCCATTTTACCCGTAGCGCAGAAATAGCAGTTCATCTTACATCCAACTTGAGATGATACGCAAAGGGTAGCTCGGTCGCGATCCGGGATATATACAGATTCAATAGCCTGGCCGGAAGCAACCTGAAATAGGTATTTTATAGTACCGTCTGCCGACTTCCGGCTCTTGCTCGGTGTCTCGCGTCCAATTTGGTAGTTGGCTTCGAGCCATTCGCGGTTTTTCTTTGATATATTTACCATTTCGGAGAAATCAGTTACTCCTTTGGCATAGAGCCAGTCGGCTAACTGTTTTCCGACAAATTTGGGCATTCCTCCCTGAATGGCTACACCTTGCAGCTCATCGAGAGTCATACCTATGAGGGGTTGTTTAGAATCCATAATGCCTTATTACAACAAATCCCCGGGTAGAGTCGCCCGGGGATTCCTATATTGTTGAAGGGCGGAAGAACTTAATCAATCGCCGGCTTCAAATTTGTATGCCTTGTTCTGGAGTTTTGCTGCTCCCTTGATCATACCGGCCATGTCGGGGTTGACAAGCTGGAAGTACTGCTGCTCATAAGTAGCATCGGTATAGGGGAAATCTTCGGTATTGCGGCCTTCGATAACGTAAGCATAAACACCGTCATCACCCTTGGTAAGCACAACTTTCTTGTCAGCCTTAGAACCGGTAATACGTCCGAGTACCACAGGATCGTTTACACCGGCACCGCGACCCATACGGACTGTAGCAAGCTGACGCGGCTCAACGCTCATCTTATCAGCGATCTCGTTGATATTCTTGCCCTGATATTGCTTAACCATATCATCACCGGCTTTCTGGCGACGTACCTTCTGAGTCAGATAATCGGTAACATCCTTGGACGCGAGCGGCTGGTAGTCTTCGTATTCAGAATCTACAGCAACAGCGTAGAGCATCGGGGCGGTAGCATCCTTGCTCTCGTAGATATGGCTCACCTCACCCGGCTTACCTTCGATCATAACCCAACGTACCACCTGACGTGATTCCGGATAATAACGGTTGTAACCCTTCATACGCGGAACGGCGGGAGTGCTCTGGGTGAACTCAAAGTCCTGAATATTGTAACCGGCCTTGGCTGCGTTCTCAGCGAAAGCCTTAGCGGTAGTATTCTTGGCAAGGAACTCTTCCAATTTGGCGCGTTCCTCGTTTACAGTCTTAGAAGAAGGATTGAGGTCGAAAGTAGCCTCCTCGAAAGTATAGATAGCTTTGGGAGTAGAACGCTCTGTAACCTTAGCGATAACGGCACCCTGAGGAGAGGTCATCAGAGATATATAACGTCCACCGGCAGCGTTGAGTGAATCAAGCTGAGCCTTTTCGATGGCGTTGGTGCGTCCATCGGCGGTGAAGAGCGGAATCCATTGCTTGGTCTGAGCCATAACGCTATCAGGAGAGAAGGCGGTAGCAAGGCTGTCTACAGAAAGACCGGCGTTCAGGCGGGCGAGAACTTTCTCGGGGAGATTAGCTCCGGCAACCTGGACAATGTTGAGCTGGATAGAGTCAACTTCAAAATTCTTGCGGCCCATCTTCACAACAGTGAAACCACGCATATTCTCGCTAACCAAGGAAACTTCACCCGGAGTAGCGTTCTCTACGAAGTTCTTAACCGGTCCACCCTTCAGGTCGGAGCCGCGAACCTCGCGATGCTGGCTGCTCACGCCTTCCTTGCGGATAGCAGCGGGCAGAGCGTTGCCGGTAGAGTCAGACATAGCAGCTACGGTCTTCTTGGCAAGCTGAGCAGCGGCAGTGCGGTCAGCGGCTGAAGGTGCGATATTGACTGCTATGAAGCTTACGGATTTGGTAGGTTCATCTACTTTGAACTCACTCTTATTCTCATCGTATGCTTTCTGAAGTTCAGCGGAGCTTACCGGGTATTTCTTTTCATCGATCTTGCCGTAAGGAACGAATGCGAGGGAAATCTGAGAGGTAGCCACGTAATCATCATAAAGGGCTTTCTTATCGAGCTCATTTGCCTTAACAGCCCCGAAGAGGAGACGCTGATAGCCGTTGCGGGCGATCATCTTCTTAGTTTCCTCCTCCATAGCCAGCCAAGCGCGCTGATAGGGCTCAGCCTGAGCCTGAGTAAGACCATTGCGCGTAGGATTGAAGATTATCTCATAGGCCTGAGCAGGTGTAGAAACTGCTACCCCGGATTGGTTCAGAGACTGGATGATTTCCTGAAGGCCCTGCTGGTTGATAGGGTTTTCAAGAACATAGAAACGCAACTGGGAAGGGGTTACCTTCAGTCCGGCGCGTTTCGCTGACTGGTCGAGCAGGGTTGTACCTACCAGTTCGTCGATTGCCATCTGGGCAAGGACCTGAGAGTCGAAATCAGCAAACTGCTGCGGATTCTGCTGACGGGCCTGTTCGAGACGGCGGTTCAGCTCTTCGCGTTTGCGCTGGTAGTCGGTATAGTCAATCTTGGTGCCTCCTACTTTGGCTACCGTAGTGTGGTCGCCGAAGAGGTTGCGGCTGTTGGTCAGTGCGTCGCCTACAATAAAGGCCAAGAGCGCAACGCCAATGATGACGAGAAGAAGTACGGACTTGCTTCTAATCTTTTCTAATGTTGCCATTGATTCTGTTGTATAGCTGTAATTGTTTTTATTTCTTTGAGGCTAATTTCCTGAAAACATGCAAATTGGCTTAGTTGCCCGCGCTGGTCAGACAGTCAATCCCGCTCTTCTGGAAATCTCCGGGACATCGCCCGGCTTGCAAAGATAACAATTTTCAATGCTTTAGCCTAACTTTTTCGTGAAAAGTTTGCATTGAGGTGGATGATCCCTCCTATAATTGGTTTATATCTCAAATCCCGAAAGCCTTGCGGATATCATCCACACGATCCAGTTTTTCCCAGGTGAAGAGCTCCACTTCCTTTTCAAGAGGCTCGGCATCATAGCGGGAACGGAACTCTTTTTTTACCACTTCATTCTTACGGCCCATGTGGCCATAAGCGGCGGTCTCGGTATAAATCGGTTCGCGTAACTTCAAGGTTTTCTCGATCGAAGCAGGTCGCAGGTCGAAAAGCTCCT
Source organism: uncultured Sangeribacter sp. (assembly GCA_964553075.1). Lineage (GTDB taxonomy): Bacteria > Bacteroidota > Bacteroidia > Bacteroidales > Muribaculaceae > Lepagella. The sequence goes on from CAZKJP010000052.1 coordinate 6,179, forward strand.
TTACTTTCTCTGCAATCTCAGCATCGCTCTCCTTTACATGACTGCGTCCGTAAGTATTTACGAAGATGCTGACCGGCTCCGGGATGCCTATAGCGTATGCAACCTGGACAAGGATCTCGTCTGATACACCGGCTGCTACTAAGTTTTTAGCGATATGACGGCATGCGTAGGCAGCAGAACGGTCTACCTTTGACGGGTCTTTGCCAGAGAAGGCACCTCCACCGTGAGCCCCGCGGCCACCGTAAGTGTCCACTATGATCTTGCGGCCTGTGAGTCCGGTGTCGGCGTGAGGACCACCGAATACGAATTTACCGGTCGGGTTAACGTGTAGTATCAGCTTATCGTCAAAGAGATTCTTGATGTTTTCAGGAAGTTTAGCCTTAACTCGCGGTAACAGCACTTCCTCGACATCCTTACGGATACGATCCAGCATCTCCTTGTCGGCGCTCTCCTGAGCTGAAGGAGTATCCTCTACGGGCGTTACAAACTCATCGTGCTGTGTAGATAGTACGATAGTATGGATGCGTACCGGCTTTCCATCTTCATCATATTCTACCGTTACTTGACTCTTGGCATCCGGGCGCAGATAGGAGGTCAGCTTCCCTTTACGATAGTAGGCCATTTCTTTTCCCTCCTTGCGGATTTCGGAAAGTTCCTGAAGAAGAAGGTTGGAGAGCTCCAGGGTGAGAGGCATGTAGTTCTCGGTCTCGTTTACGGCATAGCCGAACATCATTCCCTGATCGCCTGCGCCTTGAAGGTCTTCAAGCCCTTTCCCTTCCTCTTCCTTACGGTCTACGCCGCGGTTGATATCTGCACTCTGCTCATGTATGGTCGAGAGGATACCGCAGCTGTCGCCGTCGAAACGGTAAGCACCGCGATTATAACCGATATTATTGATCAACTCGCGTACTGAGCCGTGGATGTCTATGTAAGCCTCCGAAGATACCTCTCCTGCAATGACTACCTGTCCGGTAGTGCAGAGGGTTTCTACAGCTACATGGCTTTTGGGATCGCGGGCGAGAAATTCATCGAGGAGAGTATCGCTGATCTGGTCGGCAACCTTGTCGGGATGCCCTGCGGAGACGGACTCCGAAGTAAAAAGATGTGTCATATCTGTGTTTTTTTCTTTTATTCTATGTGGTTATCCTACGGGGAAGCCTATAGGATATAAAAAAAGCATCTGAATCCGGAAGTGGAGCCAAATGCCGTAAGCGTCGCCTATCGCTGCCGCTGGGTGGGATGCGGGCAGGATGTATGATGCAGTTTTAGCATTTGGTTTGCCGAGCCTGATTTTAAACGTTGGTTAAAATCCGGGCAGGGCGAGTGGTTGCAAGCAGCCAAATTTGTCCACTCGGGGGAATCTGGCCCCTAATTGGGGTCGATTTCCATTGCAAAGTTAGTAAAAAGTAGATAGCAGCGCAAAAATTGGCTGTGATTTTTGGTATGGGTAAATATATTTAACTAAATTTGGGAAATGCAAAAAGAGAATGTCATAAAATTGCCCCCAAAGGAGGGTCAGCCGGGTTTCTGGCGCAAGGCGGTTGGATTATATGCGGATGGTTTCCGCAATATGCGTACCGGCCGGAAGCTGTGGATCCTCATCCTGGTCAAGTTAGCCATACTGTTTGGTATCCTGAAGGTGTTTTTCTTTCCGGATTTTTTGAGCAGTAACTACGACAATGATCAGGATAGGGCCGAGGCTGTCCGCACGAACTTGACAAGGTGAAATGAGGGGGATCTGATTGACTTGATGCCATGAATAAACTATTAATCGAAAACAATAATAATCTAAAAGTATAGCCATGACAAACTTGCTTGAAACCGTCGACTGGTCGCGCGCCCAGTTCGCATTGACGGCAATGTATCATTGGCTCTTCGTACCGCTGACGATCGGGCTTTCACTGATAGTGGCGATTATGGAGAGTATCTATGTGCGCACTTCGGATGATAAATGGAAGAAGATCACCAAATTCTGGATGACCCTCTTTGGAATTAACTTTGCCTGCGGCGTTGCTACGGGTATCATTCTGGAGTTTGAGTTCGGTACCAACTGGAGTAATTACAGTTGGTTTGTGGGCGATATATTCGGAGCCCCTCTCGCCATTGAGGGTATCGTAGCTTTCTTCTTAGAGGCTACCTTTGTAGCTGTGATGTTCTTCGGCTGGGATAAGGTATCCCGTCGGTTCCATCTTGCTTCCACATGGCTGGTGGCAATAGGTGTTTCGCTGTCGGCTCTCTGGATTTTGGTAGCTAACGCATGGATGCAGAATCCGGTGGGGATGCGTTTCGATCCGGCTCAGATGCGAAATGTGATGGACAACTTCTGGGAGGTGGCCTTCAATGGCGTAGCGATGAACAAATTCTTCCACGCCGTAACTTCCGGATGGGTATTGGCCGCGGTATTCGTAATTGGTGTCAGCTCCTGGCTGTTATGGCGCAAGAAAAACCTGCTGGTTGCACGCGATTCCATTAATGTAGCTGCCTGGGTAGGTCTTGCGGGAATAGTTCTTACCATGTACACCGGCGACGGGTCGGCAGTAGAGGTGGCACGAGTGCAACCTATGAAGTTAGCCGCCATGGAAGGACTCTATGATGGTAAGGTAGGTCAGGAATTGGTTGGGTTCGGCATATTGAACACCGATAAGAAACCCGGGGATGACCAGCAGGCAATCTATGCTGAGGTCGCAATTCCTTACGGACTTTCAATCTTGGCTAACCATGATATGAATTCCTTTGTACCGGGTATCAATGACCTGATCAAGGGTATCGAGCTGACTGCTGATGGAGATACCATATATAATGTAAGTTATGCCGAGAGAATCAAACGTGGGCGCGAGGCACGCGAGGCCCTGACACGTTACGATGAGGCTATGAAGACCGGCAATGAGCCGGCCTTAAAGCAGGCGCAAGCGGATTTGGAAAAGAATTACCAATACTTCGGTTATGGTTATTTGGATAACCCTGAGCAGGCTGTGCCGCCTGTAGCCCTGACTTTCTATTCTTTCCGAGTGATGGTCATGGCAGGTGGGTATCTGCTGTTACTGTTTGTATTCGCTATCTTCTTGGGCAAATGGAAGACTGAATGGTTGGAACGCCGTTGGGTACATTGGTTAGGTCTCATCTCCATACCAATCGTATGGATTTGCAGCCAGGCCGGCTGGGTCTTAGCTGAGGTTGGCCGTCAGCCTTGGGTAATCCAGGATCTGATGCCTACCGGGGTAGCGGTATCCGATATCTCGAGCGGCAGCGTACAGACTACTTTCTGGATTTTCGCCATCCTCTTCACATTGATGTTGGCGGCTGAGATCAGCATCATGATCCGTTATATCAACCGCGAGTCTAAAACTGATATCCTTAAGTCAGCAACTATCTAAATCAGCAACTCTCTAATGATTGAAAATTATGAATGAACTTGAATTATATCAGAATTATTGGTGGCTGCTGATATCCGTCTTGGGAGCGGCTTTAGTGTTCATGCTCTTTGTCCAGGGTGGTCAGACGATGCTGCTTGAGAAGCAGTCTGATACGGACCGTCAGCTGATGGTAAATGCTCTTGGACGCAAATGGGAATTGGGTTTCACTACATTGGTAGTATTCGGCGGAGCCTTCTTCGCCTCGTTCCCTCTCTATTATTCTACGAGCTTCGGCGGGGCCTATTGGCTCTGGATGACAATACTGTTGAGTTTCGTTATACAGGCTGTCGGTTACGAGTTCCGTCGCAAGCAGGGAAATCTTTACGGGCGATCTACCTACGATCTTCTGTTGCTTCTGAACGGGGTGGTAGGTTGTATCTTCTTAGGAGCTGCGGTAGGCATGATGTTCTTCGGCGCACCCTTTGTAGTTGAGCGCGGTAACTTGGCTATGGGAGCTAATCCCGTCATCAGCATCTGGGCACCTACTCATGGTTTCGAGGTAATGACAGATTGGCGTTGTCTGCTGTTAGGCTTGACAGTGCTTTTCCTTGCCCGCACTATGGGTGCGATGTATTTCGTCAACAACATTAAGGGCGACGAAGGATTTACTAAGAGAATGAGGGCATCGGCTCTGGTGAATGGTTTGGTGTTCGCTGTCTTGTTTGTGGTGTTCGCGATAGTGCTTCTCCTTTCCGACGGTGTGCGCCAGGAATCGACATACGTATTCGAGCGGGTGCCTTATCTGTACTTCCATAACCTCGTAGATATGTGGTGGTGGGGCGTGGCCTTCCTGTTAGGAGTTGTCTTGGCCCTTTATGGAATCGGCGTAACGGCCTTCTCTAAATGTCGTTGTGGAATCTGGTATAGTGGCATAGGAGTGATATTGGTAATTCTCTCACTGTTTGCAATTATGGGGTATAACCATACCTCTTACTTGCCATCGACAGAGCAGATAGAAAGCTCGCTGACCTTGGCGAACTCCTCCTCATCGCTCTTCACATTGAAGGTAATGAGTTGGGTAAGCCTATTGATACCGGTAGTAGTGATCTACATTTGGGTAGTCTGGCGCAAGATGAACCTCGGCGGCCTCACTCCCCGCGACATCTCCACCGGCAAGCACCAATACTAAGACTTATATTATTCTTTCCCATATCAAAGAGGATTGTCATTAGCGGCAATCCTCTTTGTCGTTATATGGGGGTATGTGAGTTTCGTTATCCGCATCCTGTTTATTCTGGTAACTTATAGAGGGTAGGGGAGTATGGATTTTACCTTTTGAGAGGTATTGTGGAGGTTTGGCAGAGGGGGTAATTTTGCACTCGAAAAAATCAATCGAGATGTTAACCGATTCCATGATATTCTTATCCCACAAATCTAAAACCTCCAAAAAGGGGATCGCAAGCAAATCCGCAGGCAATCTGCGGACAATAATGATTACAGTCGCCATGTCAATGGGAATGGCTGTTGGTTCGGCCCAGCTGCATGTAGGTGGCTATGGGGAAGTGGCTATGTCACGCAACTTCTATAGCGACAATTACCTGCGTTATACCGCTCCGGACAAGTATACAGGTCAGAGCCACGGTCGGTTTGACCTCCCTCACGTAGTGATCTACTTAGGTTATGATTTCGGCCACGGTTGGTCAATGGCCTCTGAGATTGAATTTGAACATGGCGGCCTTGAATCAGCAGTAGAAATTGAAACCGAAGAAGCCGGTGAATATGAGACCGAAGTGGAACGCGGAGGTGAAGTGGCCTTGGAGCAATTCTACCTCCAGAAAGAATTTTTCCCTCAATTGAAACTCAGGGCCGGAATGCAGGTGGTTCCGGTAGGAGCTACCAATGCCCACCATGAGCCCAACCAGTTCTTTGGCGTCTACCGGCCGGAAGGAGAGAATACAATCATACCTTGTACATGGCATGAGATTGCCCTCTCGGTGAGTGGCCGCGCCGGCAACTGGGGATATATGGCAATGTTTATGCCCGGTTTGGATTCCGAAAGGTTCGGTAACCAGACCTGGATCCATGACGGATCCGCATCACCCTTTGAATTTAAGATCGCCAACAACTATGCCTTCGCCGCACGCATAGAGAATTTCAGCGTCAAAGGGCTCAGGATAGGAGTCAGCGGATATATAGGGAACTCCTTCCGCAATACGCTTTATCCGACATCCTCAGATAAAAACAAGGGGATACGCGGAACCGTCAGCATTATTTCAGCTGACATAAGATACGAAGGATATAACTTGCTTGTAAGGGGTAGCGCCGACTGGGGTCACTTAAGCGATGCGGCTCATATCAGCAAGTTCAATATCTCAATGTCGAAGAACTCCACGTCCAAACGTCAGGAGGTAGCTTCAGATGCCGTTAATGCCGGGATAGAGGCCGGTTACAACATATTTGGCCTAATACCGAGCATGAAACAGAAAAAGCAGAAATTCTATGTTTTCGGACGCTATGACTACTATGATTCGATGGCTAAGATGGAAAATTCTACTCCCTTGGAATGGTGTGGACGCCAGATTGTAACGGCAGGGGTCAACTGGATGCCGATACCACAGATAGTCGTTAAAGGGGATTATTCTGTGGGTATCTTGAAAAAAAAAGTACAATAACGAACCTTCGATCAATATCGGAATTGCTTATGTTGGATGGTTTAAATAGGTTAAGTGGAGACAGAAGAACAAAAGGACACCGATGAAATGGAGAATGGAGAATGGAGAATGGAGAATGGAAAATGAGGGGGAGACATAAGAACAGAAGGGAAATTGAATTTAAATAACTGACATATATGAAATTGAAGAATTGTTTTTTTGCTGTTATGGCCGGACTCATGGCCGTCAGCTGTAGTAATGATGACAAAGAGCCCGAGGCAACGGGGCAATTGTCTGACAAAGAGGCCATATTGCAGGCTGCTACTGTTGATTACGTGGATTATACCGTGTTACCAACTTATCAAGCAATGGCAGACGCCGCCATCCAGATGTGTGATCTCTGGCATAAGATGCAGGAAAATTTCGCAGCCGGGACACTCACCCAAGCCGATATTCAGGCAGCCGGCGAAGCATGGAAACAGGCCCGTAAGAATTGGGAATTGAGTGAGGCGTTCCTTTATGGACCCGCCGCCAACCATAACATCGACCCGCATATCGATTCCTGGCCTCTTGATAAGGCCGCTATGGATAACCTTCTTTCCCAGATCCGTAATGGCAATCCATGGTCACTTGAAAACAACGGTGGTTATGGCCTTATCGGTTTCCATGCTGTAGAATATATGCTCTTTGAGCTGAGCGCAGACGAGAATACAGCATTGGTACATTCCGTAAACTATACTCCGGAGGAACTGGAATATCTGGTAGCAGTCGCCGATGACCTGTGTCAGCAATGTGTTTGTCTGGAGGCTTGCTGGGCAGGTACAGACAATATCAGTGACCGTAAGCAGGCAATTCTTGAAGAAGCCGAGCTGGACTATAATGAGAACTATGGCTGGGAGATGAAGAATTCCGGTAGCGCGGGTTCACGCTTCAAGACTTATCAGGAGGCCGCTGAGGAGATAATACAGGGTTGTATCGATATAGCGGACGAGGTCGGCAATACCAAGATAGGTCGTCCCCATCTCGGATCCACAAGCGAGGATAAGAACTATATCGAATCTCCATATTCTTTGAACTCTATCGAGGACTTTGCCGATAATATCCGATCAGTAAGGAATGCCTATCTCGGCACACGCGGCCATTCCGTAAGCGACTATATCAAGATGGTTGATCCGGAAGTTGACAACCGTGTGCGCCAATGTATAACCGATGCAATAGCAGCTATTGAGAAAATTCAGGAACCATTCGCCAAACATGCTACCGGCGCAGATAGCGAAGCAGCCATGAAGGCCGCCGGTACTACTCTTGTGTCAGCCTTAGAGGCCGCTATGTCTGTGGTTACAGAACGCTAATTTTTCTTACTCTCAGACTAAAACATTCGTTTTGCATGATAATGAAATCGAAATATATGATGTATCTCCTGTTGTCGGCGTTGCTGCCGGCAATGGGAGCTTGCTCTGATGATGAAAAGATCACAGACGAGGAAAAGCCGATAGCCCAGGAATTACCGGATTGGTTTTATGCCGGTGGTGAGTTAGGTACAACCTTGTTGCGCACCTCCAACGCATACGAACAGCCGGCTCCCGCCGTAGAGCAAGCCGGGCTATACCAGTCTTTCAAAAATGGTGAAGCTCTTTTCGAGAAGCCATTTATGGCTAACAAGGACGGCGTTCGTGGAGGATTGGGCCCGGTCTATATCCGAATCTCCTGCCAGCATTGCCATCCCAATTATGGTCATGGAACCCGTGTGCCTGAAGGAAGTTTCAACACCAATGAAATTGGAAACGGGTGCTTGCTCGTAGTCTATGACCCGGCAACCGACGGATACGTCTCATGGTTAGCCGGTATGCCGCAGAGCCATGCGGTGGCCCCCTTTAAGGCTCCGGTAGATGAATCGAAAATCAAGGTACATTGGATAGATGTCACCGATGATTGGAACAATACCTTCCCCGATGGAGAGACCTATGCCCTTCAATACCCTCAGGTAACGATGCCCGAGGATGCTATATATGTAGTAAATCAAGGGTATCAGCTCCCGGGAGCATACGAAGTCAAATTGGAATCTACTATCGGAATTTACGGTACGGGCCTGTTAGATGCTATAACAGAAGAGGATATATTGGAGCAATATCGTCTTGAAGAGCGGGAAGGTTATATGCAGAATGGACTGAATCCCGCATTCTACAACAATGGCCAGTGGCAGTCGATGTATGTCAATTCCTTACAAGGAGATGGTACACCCTTTGTTCGCCGATTCACTTATGCCTTGTCGCGCGGCCCACTTCAGGACGCAGCCGGGGCGAATGCTATCTGGAACATCACGAATGTAACACGTTCGGACCGACGTTACCATTATCTGGACGGAGCCGGTACCTACGCCCTTTATTCCTCAAAGGATCCGGAGGTACAAGCCGGATTCGAAAGTTATATCAGCCGCATCGATCCAGAGCGCAAGCATACCTCCTATTGGCAGGGAAGCATGGAAGAGCGTATCATGGCATATCTGACTGACAAGAACTTGGATGTCGAGATGAGTGATGATGAGTACACTGACCTTATGGTTTGGCATCGTGGATTGGCTGTGCCGGCTGTGCGGGATGTGGATGACCCGGATGTTATCCGAGGTCGCGAGCTCTTCAATGAGATAGGATGCGACTATTGCCATCGTCCCAGCTGGACAACAGGGCCGGACAACATTGTAGACCCTGCCAAATTCTTCCATGGTAACGAATTGCCCCGTTTCCCCTATCAGAAGATCTGGCCTTATACTGATATGGTTCAGCATAAATTGATGATGGCCAATGATATTCGCGGTGGATGGTGTCGCACGACTCCTCTCTGGGGCCGCGGTTTGCATCAGAAAGTTACCGGGAGTCCTACAGCCGATCGCTTGCATGACTGCCGTGCCCGCACTACCATGGAAGCTATAATGTGGCATGGTTTCTCCCCCCGGAGCGATGCGCGTTATTCGGTAGAGAAGTTCCGAAATCTGTCTAAGTCAGATCGGGAAGCGTTGATCAAATTCGTGGATGCTATTTAATGGATGATGCCTCAGTCTAAATATATGATTGGTGTCTTAGCTTGAACGTATGAAGAAACAGCCTTTTACCATACTTTTGCACATTGCCCTGGTCATTATTCTGGCCGGGGCAATCGTTACTCATTTCTTTGGTGTCCAAGGAACAATCAGACTTGAAAAAGAGGGGATACCTACTGATAGGTTCGACCAGACTTCGGGACCCGGTGATGGCACACTGCCATTCCATTTATATCTTGATGATGTGGAGATCCTGTATTATCCCGGGACCACAACACCGATGGACTTCAAGAGCCGACTAAAAGTGAACGGGAAGATAGTAGACATTTCTATGAATAATGTAGGTGAAGTTGAGGGCTGGAGGTTTTACCAGACAGGTATTGGAGGGGATCACTCCGTTATTTCGATCAGCCATGACCCTTGGGGTATTGGAATAACCTATTTAGGGTATATATTGTTAGGGCTTGGGATGATAGGGTTCTTTTTCCAGAAGAATACCCCTTGGCGAGGATTGTTACGGAAGAAAAGGGGGATGGCAGCGATGACGATACTTTTATTAAGCATCAATATCGGATATTCGGCTGAATTACCGGTGATGCAACGCCCTTTGGCTGCCAATTTCGGGAAAGTGTATGTATATTGGAATGATCGCGTGGCCCCTATGCAGACTATGGCGGTGGATGTAACCCGGAGTCTTTACGGGGGCGATAATTACCAAGGATTTACCTCTGAACAGGTATTGTCGGGTTGGCTTTTTTATTTTGACGAGTGGCACAGGGATTATCTTGAAAAGTATCCGGAAGTAGGGCACGTTCCCGAGAATCCAACTGGTAAAAAAGAAAAGAAACTACTCGAAAAGATAGGTCTGATTCAATTGCTTGGAACCGGTGAGGCATTCCGTATTTATCCATATCGTTCTGTATCCGGGAATATGGAATGGCTATCTTTGACCGGTAGAAGGCCATCCGCTATGAGTCTTGAGCAATGGACCTTTATGCAAACTACTATGCCGCGGATGAAGGGATTGCTGTTGGAAGGGAAAAACATACGGGTGAACGAGGAGTTGGATTCGCTGAAAGCGGGTCAGATTAAGTATGCCGGTAAGGACGTGTTGCCCTCGGAGGGTAAGCTTCAGGCTGAGAGATTCTATAATAGATGGGCCTCTCCCGGGTTAGCCGGGGTAGTGACTCTTTTAATAAGTATTATTACTATAGGTTTGAGTATCCGTTTGGGGAAGAGCAAGGGTAAGCTGCGGTATTTGCTGACGGGAATCACTTCTCTATTGTTCCTTTATGTTGGATCTGTGTTGGGACTTTTATGGTGGCTCAGTGGACACTTGCCTTTATCCAACGGACCGGAAACGATGCTATTTATGGGGTTAGTGGCTTTAGCAGGTGCATTGTTATCGGGTCGGAATCTTACATTGAAGTGTTGTCTTTGTGGAGTTGCGGGAATGGCATTGCTGGTTGCTGCCATGGGAGGACGGACACCGCGTGTAGGAATGTTGATGCCGGTCCTTTCCAGTCCTCTGTTGTCGCTGCATGTGATGATAGTGATGATTTCTTACGTTCTCTTCATGTTGATGGCCCTGCTGTCGGGAATTGGACTTTGCTCTCGCTTGCAGGAAAGGAAAGAATCGTTGAGCGTTACTTGCCGTCTACTTCTCACTCCGGCGGTGTGTCTATTGGGTGTCGGAATATTTATTGGGGCAGTCTGGGCCAATCAATCATGGGGCCGATATTGGGGTTGGGATCCGAAGGAGACGTGCGCCTTGATAACCTGGTTTATATATTCCATTCCTGTGCATTGGGGTAGCCGCAGATTGGCCTGCTTCCGCAAACCGAAGGTGCTCCATACCTACCTCCTGTTAGCGATCCTAAGCGTACTCTTCACTTACTTCGGGGCCAACTACCTCCTCCCCGGCCTCCACTCCTACGCCTAACGCGATTGGTATAGATTTAGAAAAAGGGGAGATTTAGAATAAGTATCTGAGTACTTTTCAATATGGCAGGATTTTTATACCTTTGTAGGTGAAACTTTAGCCCCCGTCTCATAAAATTTAAGAGACAATGGGGTATTAAACCAGCTTCCTATGACTCAGAAACGTTATCCTATCGGCATCCAGACCTTCTCCGACATTATTGAGGGAGAGTATAGTTATGTAGATAAGACCGCCTTTATTCCAAAATTATTTCAGGTAGGTCGGTTTATCTTTCTAAGTCGGCCACGTCGGTTCGGCAAGAGTCTTCTACTTTCCACACTGGAGGCTTATTTCGAAGGGCGGCGTGAGTTATTTGAAGGCTTGGATCTATCTCGGTTGGATGTGGAATGGAAAAGGAGACCTGTAGTGCACATTGACCTGAATGGACAGAACTATACATTGGAGGATGGTCTGCCTGCGCTCTTGAATTTTATTCTTGGTGAGTATGAGAAGCAGTATGGTATTACTCCAACTGATATGATGTTGTCTGTTAGGTTTGCTTCCTTAATTAAAGGCGTATATGAAAAGACAGGTGAGAAGGTTGTCATATTAGTGGATGAATATGACAAGCCTTTGTTGGATATAGAGGATAATCCTGACCTGTTTTCTAAGAATCAGGCCATACTGAAAGGGTTCTTCGGAGTATTGAAATCAATGGATAAGTATATTGACTTCGCTATGCTTACGGGGGTTGCCCGTTTCAATAAGGTCAGTATCTTCTCGGATCTGAATAACCTTAATGACATATCCTTAGATAATGATTTCGCTGACATCTGCGGTTGGACTGAAAAAGAATTATTAGAGAATTTCAGAGCCGGCATTGAGAAGTTGGCAGAGGATAATGAAAAAACTTATGATGAGGCGGTAGAATCCCTTAGATATTATTATGATGGTTATCGGTTTGCCCCGCTTGGAAATAGGCTTTATAATCCCTATAGTGTATTAAAGGCTCTCTCGAGTCGCCAGATACGTAGCTATTGGTTTCAGACCGGCACACCGACCTTCTTAGCTAAACGCATAAAAGCAAAAGGTATAGAATTATCATCCCTCAATTCCCAGTGGCGTGAGGAACCGGATCTTCTATCAGTTAACTTGAACGACAGTGACCCGATACCTCTACTTTTTCAGACCGGTTATCTTACCATTAAGGAAGTTGATGGAGATATGTATGAGCTTAAATTCCCTAATAGAGAAGTTGAAATAGGGTTTGCCCGGAATTTAAGCCCCTTGTATGTTCCGGACCTCTATGATTGGAATGGGGATTTCTCGTTGCGTCATTTTATACTCGACATTCGCAATGGCGAGCCGGAGAAGTTTATGCTTCGTTTACAAACGATGCTAAAGAATATTCCCTATGAAAAACATGACGAGCAGTTATACCAGAATGCGGTCTATCTTCTCTTCACCCTTTTGGGGACCGATGCCCGAATGGAGGAGCATAGTAACCTTGGTAGCACGGATCTCACGGTCCGTACTAAAGACTACATTTATCTATTTGAATTCAAATATAACCGTTCAGCCCGCGAGGCTCTGGAACAGATCCACGCCCGGGACTATGCCGGTCGCTTTACCCTTGACAGTCGAACCCTCATTCTAATAGGAGCGAACTTCTCCCGCGAAGCCCGCGGCCTCACCGATTGGATAATCGAACGATAGACTTGTTTGGCCTTCTACTACGATGTATAACCTTTTGCTCATGGTCTACCTCCAATTATATTCTTTTCCCATAGTTCACCGACTGTATATTCTTCAAGCCATTGTGAAAAATCCTTTTCGTTCAGTCTATGGAAAGTTGATTTGTTCTCCTCACGTCCCACTACAATAAGATCCTCG
>CAZKJP010000053.1:0-18671 GCA_964553075.1 uncultured Sangeribacter sp.
TTTTGAGTGATTTTTAGGAGAAATATTTGGAAATAGCCCGGGAATGTATTAACTTTGCAAGACGAAACCCCAAGGAGGGGTGGGTGAGTGGCTGAAACCACCGGTTTGCTAAACCGACGTAGGGAGCAATCTCTACCACGGGTTCGAATCCCGTCCCCTCCGCTAAAACGCGCCTAACTTATTCAATGCGAATTAGTTAAGCGCGTATTTTTTTACTTTTAACTTACTGATGATGACAACACCAAGATTCATATTTTGCCTTGCGGCGGGAGCGGGGTTGGCGGCGGGACTGACCGCCGGAGCTCAGGAGCCGCGCTCCGAACGCCTTCTTACCGACTGGGCTTTCAGCCGTGATTCACTAAAGTGGGAAAATGTCCAGGTTCCGCATGACTGGGCTATATATGGTCCGTTTGACCGTCAGCACGATATTCAATTGGTCGCTATCGAACAGAATGGCGAGACCGAAAAGACCTGGAAAACAGGGCGCACGGGCGGCCTCCCTTACATGGGAAAGGGATTTTATACTACCACATTTGAGGTAGCAGATACCACGGGCCGCGACTTCAATCTTATTTTCGATGGGGCTATGAGCCATGCTCATGTCTACCTCAATGGGGAGGAGATCGCTTACTGGCCCTACGGTTACGCTACTTTCCAGGCCCAGGCCGGCAAGGCGATCAAACCGGGGACAAACCACTTAGAGGTGCGTCTCTCCAATGAGCCGTATAGCTCTCGTTGGTATCCGGGTGCGGGTCTATACCGCAATGTGCATCTCTTAGAAACTGCCAAGATACATATACCCGCGTGGGGCACCTACATCACCACCCCCCACGTCTCCTCCACCCAGGCTAACGTCCACCTCCAGACCTCTCTTGAAGGGGTAGCCAAAGGTGAGAAGGTAACCCTTACCACCCGCATCTATAATCCCGAAGGGAAGGAAGTGGCTGCGGATACGCATCTGTACCAATATTACCCGGGGGTAGACCTCAAACAGAATTTCATAGTTAAGGATCCTCAGCTGTGGACTCCTGACACGCCGAACCGTTATAAGGCTGTAACAGAGGTGAGCCAAGATGGGAAAATCCTTGATACCTACACAACTCCTTTCGGCATCCGAACCGTAGAGGCACGTGCCGGCGAGGGTTTCTTCCTCAATGGCGAGAAGATACTTTTCAAGGGGGTCTGCAACCATCATGACCTCGGGCCATTGGGGGCGGCGGTGAATCGCTCGGCATTGCGCCATCAGCTTGAGATGCTGAAGGATATGGGCGCCAATGCTGTAAGGACCTCCCATAATATGCCGGATCCACAGTTGGTAGAACTTTGCGACGAGATGGGTCTGATGCTGATGATAGAGCCGTTTGATGACTGGGGCTTCCGTCCCAAGAGCGCCAATGGCTACGGTACCCTCTTCGCTGACTGGGCGGAGAAGGATGTGACCAACATGGTACGCCAATACCGCAACAATCCTTCGGTGGTAATGTGGAGTATCGGCAACGAGGTACCCTCCCAGTGGGGTCCCGACGGAGTCGCCGAACTCACTATGCTCCAGGATATTGTACATCGCGAGGATCCTACTCGCCCCGTAACCTGCGGTATGGACCAGTTTGATGCGGTGGTCAACAATGGCTTCGCGGCCGCCTTAGATATTCCAGGCTTCAATTACAAGCCGAACCGTTATGCTGAGGCTTTGGAGAAACTGCCCCAGAATTTCGTGTTGGGCTCCGAGACTGCCTCTACCGTATCGACCCGCGGTAAGTATTTCTTCCCGGTCGTTACCGGAGCGAATATGCAGCATCCTGGTAATTTCAATTCCAGCTACGACACCGAATATTGCTATTGGAGTAATATTCCGGAGGATGACTTCGTGCATGACGATGACAATGATGCCTACATGGGTCAGTTTGTCTGGACAGGATTTGACTACTTAGGCGAGCCGACCCCGTATGACGACGAAGGTTGGCCCTCCCATTCCTCCCAGTTCGGTATCATAGATTTAGCCTCTATTCCGAAGGACCGTTACTATCTCTACCGTTCGAAATGGAATGACAAGGACCATACCCTTCATATCCTTCCGCATTGGAACTGGCCGGGACGTGAAGGGGAGGTGACTCCGGTATTCGTATATACGGATTCTCCGAAGGCTGAGCTGTTTATCAATGGCAAGAGTCAAGGTGTCATAGAGAAGAATGATTCGACCAATCTCAACCGTTACCGTCTGATGTGGAATGAGACGGTTTACGAACCGGGAGAGGTCAAGGTAGTAGCTTACAATGCTGACGGCAGCGTGGCCGGAGAAAAGAGCATGCGCACTCCCGGCAAACCTTACCGCCTCAAGGCTACCCCGAACCGCACCACCCTCTCAGCCGATGGCCAGGACTTGGCATACATTACCATCACGGTCGAGGACAAGGATGGGAATCCGGTAGCGACCGCGGAACCTACAGTTAAGTTCAACGTAAAAGGAGCTGGCAAATACCGTGCTTCCGCGAATGGCGACCCGACCTCCCTGCGCCAGTTCCATCTGCCGGAAATGGATCTTTTCAGCGGAGCCGCCACGGCTATTGTCCAGGCCGGCGACAAGCCCGGAGAATTGGTATTTAAGGTATCGGCACCCGGACTCAAATCAGATGAAGTAAAGATTAACGTAACCCAATAATAACATTAACCCTTTAAGACGTAGTATCATGACAACTCAGGAAATGAAGGCGCGTATCGCCGAAGTGTTTGAAAATAAGTTTGGTGGAGAGGGTACTTTCTACACCTCTGCGGGCCGTATAAATCTGATCGGCGAGCATACCGACTATAATGGTGGATTCGTGTTCCCCGGAGCCATCGACAAAGTGATAATGGCTGAGATCCGTCCCAACGGAACCGAGACCGTACGCGTATTCTCTATTGATATAGATGATTATGCCGAGTTCGGTCTGAAGGAAGAGGATGCGCCGAAGGCTTCTTGGGCGCGCTATGTGTTTGGCGTTTGCCGCGAGATCCAGAAAAGAGGGGGCGTAGTCAAAGGCTTTGATGCTGTATTCGCAGGAAACGTGCCTTTAGGAGCGGGTCTCAGCTCCTCGGCTGCCTTGGAAAGCTGTTTCGCTTTCGCGCTGAATGACCTTTTCAACGACAACCGCATAGAGCGTTTCGAACTGGCCCGCATCGGCCAGAGCACCGAGCATAACTATTGCGGCGTGAACTGCGGCATAATGGACCAATTCGCTTCCGTTATGGGTCGCGAGGGAAACCTGATGCGTCTCGACTGCCGTAGCGGCGAGTATGAGTATTTCCCGTTCCGCCCGGAAGGGTACAAGTTAGTGTTGGTTGACTCGGTAGTGAAGCATGAGCTTGCCGACTCTCCTTATAATAAGCGTCGCGAAAGCTGCGAGCGCGTGGCTAAGCGTCTCGGGATGGAGACCCTGCGCGATGCCGACATGGCGATGCTGGAGGGTATCAAGGGTGAGATTTCCGATGAGGATTTCTCTCGCGCCAAATTCGTTATCGAGGAAAAGGACCGCGTGTTGGCTGTCTGCGATGCCTTGAACCGCGGTGACTATGAGACCGTTGGCCAGAAAATGTATGAGACTCACAATGGCCTTTCCAAGGACTATGAGGTAAGCTGCGAGGAACTCGACTTCCTCAATGATATAGCCAAAGAGATGGGCGTTACCGGCTCACGTATCATGGGTGGCGGTTTCGGCGGTTGCACAATCAACCTCGTCAAGGATGACTTGCATGACAAGTTTATCGCCGAGGCTAAGAAGCGTTTCAACGAGCGTTACGGCCATGAGCCGAAAGTATATGATGTAGTAATATCGGACGGAGCACGCAAACTTTAATCCTGTCAACTATGTATATCAAGACGATGAAAGTACCCTCGCCGGCCGGTGAGATCGAGCTGGTGAGACTGGAGAATGCTATCGGCGCTTGGGTAGAGCTCTCTACCTTAGGTGCCGGTATCACAGCTGTCTGTGTGCCTGACCGCATGGGACTTATTAAGAATGTCGCTTTGTCTTACGATGATCCGGCTGACTATATGGCTGACGGACCCTGCATGGGCAAGACTCCGGGGCGTTATGCCAACCGTATCGGGAAGGGTCATCTGGAGATAGACGGCAAGGTTTATGAGCTACCGATTAACAATGGACCCAATCATCTTCATGGGGGTCCGGAGGGTTTCCAGAACAAGCTTTGGAATGTAGAGGTGGTAGATGAGAAGGTCATCTTCACATTACATTCGGCAGACGGGGAGATGGGTTACCCGGGTAATATGACCGTCAAGGTTACCTATACTTGGGATGATGATTGCCGGTTGGGGATCACCTTGGAGGCTGAGACTGACAAGGCAACCGCTGTAAACCTTACCAACCATACCTACTGGAATCTGAGAGGTGGAGATTTCGGCTCGGCACTTGGTCAGGAGCTAAAGATCAACGCTTCGCGCTATCTACCGACGGATGAGAACCTGACCCCCACGGGCGAATTGGCCCCGGTAGAGGGAACACCGATGGATTTCCGCGTGGCCAAGCAGGCCGGACGCGATATAAAGGCAGATTTTCCGGCCTTGAAGTATGGCAAAGGTTATGACGCTTGCTGGGCTTTGGATGAGTTCGGGAATGGACAGATAGTAGAGGCGGTGGAGCTTTATGATCCTCAGACCGGACGCTGCCTGACCGTAGAGACAGACCAGCCCGGAGTGCAGATCTATACCGGTAACTGGCTTGCGGGGAGTCCCAAGAACCGCTATGGCCGTTCCTATGAAGATTACGAGGGAATAGCGATTGAAGCTCAGGGATTCCCTGACGCGCCCAATCAGCCCGGTTTCCCGAGTCAGATCCTTAAGCCAGGGGAGACTTACCGCCGTCATATCAATTACAATTTCACTACGAAGTAATCCTATGGACCTCTTGAAACGTGCGATCGTGGGTGTATGCGCCCTGTTCGCGACCGCTACGGCTTCGGCTCTCCCGTTGGATATCGGGGTAGTGCCTGCCCCGGATACCACCATCGAATCCTTAGAGAGTTTTTCCATCACTTCGGGATGGTTGGAACTGAAGAACGGTGTTTCTTCGGCTACGGTGCTGGTCAATGGGTTAGGGCTTACGGCCAATCTTACTGCGGTGAGTTACGATGAGATTAAATTCACTTTTGCCGAGCCTTATACCCTTCCCGGGAATTGCAATATCATGATTCCGGAGGATATTTTCCTGATGGGTTGGGAGGGTGACCCGAATCCGATTATCGAGTTCTCATATAAGATTGAGAATGACAATCCGGGTCCAGGGCCCGGTCCGGGTGAGATTATGGATGTGGTGCCCGCGGGCTTCACCTTCTGGCCATCGGCCGGTAGCGAGTGTTATTTCCTGAATAAGTTCGGGGTAGTAGCGGAGAATGAGTTTTTCCTGACTCCCTCTTCGCGTACCTGCCATATAACGATTAACGGCGAGAGGGTAGATGCCATCACCCATATAAGCGGTGAATACTACAATGAGATAACCTGGGAGTTGGCCTATCCGATCAATGAGGAGGGTTATTACACTATCTATATTCCGGAGGGTGAGTTCTTCGGAATGGACGAGATAGACAATCCACCTTTTATTGTTACGGTTCATGTCAAGACCGGAGAAGCGGAAGAACCCGTGTATTATCCCGGTGCTATGACTTCGGATCCGGCTTCCGGTTCGACTGTTAAGGAGCTGAGCCGAATCGCGATCTGTTCTGAGAAACTGTCGAGCCTTTACTTAGGTCCGGAGGCTGAGGGTATAGTAGTTAAAAAGGATGGTGAGATCGTTGATACTTCTTTCACGCTTACACCTGACCCTGATGACTTCAATGAGGCGCATGTGATCTGGATGGATTTCGCCGCCCCGCTTACTCAGAAGGGTGAATATGTGATTGAGATTCCCCCTATGGCATTTGAGGTAGGCAAGTATCCGGAGAATTGGTATGTAGATGGCTTCACGATCCGATTGAATGTGGATCCCGCCGCCTCGGTAGAAGAGCTGATGTTGGATAGTAAAGATTGCCGGTATTACGACCTCCAAGGCCGCCCCTTACCCGGGCGCCCTTCCAATGGCCTCTACATCCGCTCGACCCAAACCACCCTCGCCCACTAATTCCCGCAACCCGCTGTAAAGGGAATAAATAACTTTCCAGTTTACCTAAATTATTAAGAAGCTTTGGCCAATTTCGAGCGAAGACGAAAATGGCTAAAGCTTCTTATCTTTTCATATTCTGAGGTAGAAATATAAATTTTTAGTATCTTTGTAACTCTATATACGCGCAAGGACAGACAAAAGACCGTTTAAGGCAAGGTAATCTATTATTCCAATAGTTAGGGACTTTCCTATAATCGCAAAAGGTTGGTCGCCTGTCTGTATATTAGGAAACTTATCGAAAAAATTTAAATGGCTGAGAGGAAAGATTTTCTCAAAGGGAAAAAGGGAGTGACGTTCTTGGATTTGTTCGCTGGAGCCGGAGGCTTCAGTGAAGGGTTCTTGCAAGCCTATTCTGAAAACAAATACTTCAAGTTTATTCTGGCCAGTGATATAAATGAAAATTGTGAACTTACCCATAGGGTTAGATATAATCATCAATTAGGCCTTGATACCAAATTTCTCACAGCCGATATAATGGCTCCGGATTTCACAAGCCGGTTGCTCGAGCAATTGAATGGGCAAGAAATCGATGTTGTTACAGGAGGGCCAAGTTGCCAGAGTTTTAGTCTCTCAGGCCGTAGAAAGCGTTTCGATAAACGGGATAATTTATTTCTTCACTATCTAAACGTAATACGCATGTTGCGCCCTAAATACTTTGTAATGGAGAATGTGAAAGGCCTCCTTACAAAAGACAAGGGACATTTCAAGGATGCAATCCTAAAGGAAATACGTTCTATTATTGATGATAGAAACGTACCACAGTTTCTGACCTATTTAGAGAGTATGCTCACTCAGACTGCGTCTCAATTTGTCAAAAACTGTATCCTCACAAAGATACGGATGGAAATAGGGTCTGAGAAGGAAGCAGAGATTGCAAGAAACGAATATTTCACCTATCTGGAAAATCAGTTCCGCAATATAACTCGCAAAATAGACTATAAACTAAGCAAATCAGATTCACAAATTGCCACGATTAGACATGGCTTAAATCTCCTACGACAAACTGAGGAGCGGAACGCAATCTCCAATGCAGTGATCAATCTTAAAACAGCGACAGATATAGACAACGATCATTATGTGGAGAGATTCAATGACTTTCTGTCTTTGATTGATGATGCCACGATAATTGGCATGATCCTGACTGCGGTTGATTCGTTTAAAGACTTTGAGATAGATTCATCTGCTGTAAGTGAGTTCATAGAGATGATCCGTCTTTACTCCTCCACTTTAGATGAAACGTTGGCAATTGTTAAGGGATATGCTAAGAGCAACAATTCGGGAAAGGAATTAGGTCTATTATTAGAAGATCTAATTCTATACCGGGTAGCCAAACCGATAGTAGTCAATTCCTCCAATTATGGGGTACCTCAAAACCGAGAGCGAGTTCTGTTTATTGGGTGCAGAAAAGATCAACCCCTTATTGATGAAATTCCTTCTACCGTATCCGAAGAAGAAAAGGTTACCGTTTATGAAGCCTTGCATGATTTGGATTTTATTGGAAATGGAGCCATAGAAACCAGTTACGGTGACCGGAGGATCATAGAAGAATATGAGCCTTTGATTAGATACCGCGATGCAGAAGGTCATATTTCCCAGAATTATGACTCCCATACCTTCGCCGAATGGTCAAAACTCGGAAGATTGAATCATAGGTTCACTTTTGAAGTAGACCCCTTCTATGTCAAATCCATGGAGGATTTGCAATATAATATTCTCTGTGAGGATCTCGTTTTGTATAACCATCAAACCAGCACTCAAAGTGAGGATGTTAAGAAACGGCTTGAGATAATAGCAGGTCACGGGGCTTATGACACAGATTGTAAAACCGAATTAGCGAAACTGGGATTGGATTCGAATAAAAGGAATTATACAGTACTTAATCCCAGAGGCCAGAGTCCTACAGTTGTGACGATGCCGGATGACTTCATCCATTATTCGGCACATAGAGCTATGACCGTACGAGAAATGGCCCGTCTGCAATCTTTTGATGATTCTTTTGTCTTTCAAGGAAAGAGGCAGACTGGTGGTAATAAGCGTAAGTCAGAAATCCCGCAATATACTCTTGTTGGGAATGCCGTCCCTCCCCTCATGGCAAGAGCAATAGCCAACACGATACTAAGCCATATCAAAAAATAGGGTTATGATCAACATGCGTCCTTTCACTCCTTTAGAGGAGAAGAATATGGCCTTTATGGTTAACCATAATGTAGAGTTCACGCTTGTGCAAATAACTTCTACAGGCCTAAGAAAGTGCATATTGGATGCTACGGCTCCTATGCGGACTTTCTTTGTTGAGAAAGGTGTTCATAATTATGAGGGACAACTACAAGGACCGGAACATAAACAGGTCATCAAGACTGTGATCCTTACTAATGATGAAGCGAAGGATACGGTCACATCCCTATAT
Source organism: uncultured Sangeribacter sp. (assembly GCA_964553075.1). Taxonomy (GTDB): domain Bacteria; phylum Bacteroidota; class Bacteroidia; order Bacteroidales; family Muribaculaceae; genus Lepagella. The sequence goes on from CAZKJP010000053.1 coordinate 8,560, forward strand.
CGTCCCGTAACTAAAAAAGGAGATCCCAGATTATGGATTTATGGCATCAAAGATTTCAGTAGACCTGACGATATCCATGCTATATGTATCCATAAGGGTGAGTTTTATGTAATCAATATTACTTCATGTGATATTGAAGCGACTTTCATGTCTCCTGATTCTTCCGATCTCAAAGATTTCATTAACGATGTATATCATTTTTCCAATTCTGCCAGTGATGAATTGCTAAGTTTCTTCAGATCCAATTCAGATAAATGGTTTGAATCGGAAGTACTCGCGGATACAGGAATAGGACGTACCATTGAGACAATGCTTGGCATTCCTCAAAACTCCAATAAGACTCCTGATTATAAAGGTATTGAATTAAAAAGCCACCGAGAGAAGCGCTCATCTAAGAAAAATGTCCTATTTACCCAAACTCCTGATTGGAGACTTAGTCAACTGAAATCAGGGAAAGAGATTGTGGCACTTTATGGATATGATTGTGGTGATGGTCGGCTGACCTATCAAAATACAGTTCAATGCAACCATCCCAACGCACAAGGTCTTGGCCTAAACCTTGAACTTGTCAGGGAATGGCTTGAGTTAAACCATTACGGTGAAAAAATTGATGATGTCGCAGTATGGACTCTTCAGCGACTCCATTCTCGTCTAAAAGAGAAACACCGTGAGACCTTCTGGATTGAGGTGGAAAATGAAATCCATGACGGGAAAGAATATCTCAGATATCTGAGTATCGAACACACCCGCAATCCTATTATACCCCAATTCGATATTCTATTGGATACCGGGATCATTACATTGGATTTACTTTTATGTAGACCCGGTGGCCATGGGGACACTTATAGTTTCAAAATCAAGAAAAAGGGAATGCCTTTACTCTTTCCCGAAAGTATAACTTATAACCTCCGGGTGAGATAATACAGGAGCTGCCCGCCTGAGCGAATAGGTAATTTTTGTTATGAGGATTGTTGAGATTGAGGGGTTGGAGGGGGCGGAGCTGGCTCCTTTCTGCCGGCTGACCGAGGGGCAGCTACGGAACCGCCTTTGCCCTGAGCAGGGGATTATGATCGTGGAGAGTCCGAAGGTAATTAAGACGGCTCTCGATGCGGGTTGCCGGCCCATTTCGGTATTGTGCGAAAGACGGCATATCGAGGGGGACGCGGCTGAGATTATCGAGCGTATCGGGGAGTGTCCGGTTTATACCGCGCCGCGGGAAGTGTTGGCGTCACTGACCGGTTATACATTGACGAGGGGAGTGCTTTGCGCCATGCATCGCCCAAAGGAAAGGACATTGGCTGAAGTCTGCCACGGATCTCGGCGCTTAGGGGTGATAATAGAGGTCTGTGATACGACCAATATCGGTTCAATATTCCGCTCCGCAGCCGCATTAGGATTAGACGGGGTAGTCCTGAGTCGGAGCAGTTGTGACCCGCTTAACCGGCGTTCGATCCGGGTATCGATGGGAACAGTTTTCCAGGTTCCTTGGTGCTGGATAGAAAATCCGCAGGAGCTGAAAGAGGCCGGATTTGAAACCGCGGCCTTGGCGCTGCGTAACAGATCGGTGGATATCGCGGACCCAAGATTGAAGAAGACCGAGAAATTAGCCATGATGTTAGGCACGGAAGGAGAAGGTCTTCCCGCTGATATTATTGACAAAGCGGATTGGATAGTCAAGATACCGATGCACAACGGCGTCGACTCCCTCAACGTAGGCTCAGCAGCCGCCATCGCCTTCTGGGAACTCCGCTAAAACTATAATAAGATTATTTCCAATTAGGTGAAAGGGATTTATAGGTATCTAAGTAATTATCATTAGATGGGAGGCAAATAGTATCAATAAAGAATAGATTCCCATCGATTCCATGAAGTACATTGTTAGGCAAAGCGTCAAATATATCAACTTCCCCATTAGTAAAGTATTCACCATCACACATTGGAATAAAGCCCATGAGAGCCAATGCCCCAGCTATTTCCTCGATTGAGGCTTCTCGGTCGGCGCGAATGAATGGTTGCTCAAGGACAGCGCATACTTTACCTTCCTGGTTCTCTGCAAACCCTTTTAAAAGATACGCACAATCAGGAAACAATCTATTGTGAATACCTATTCTCAGAAAGAATGGTTCCAAGTTATCATCAGCATACCTGAAATCGTTAAGTTTATTCACTACCTTATGAATAGTGTCCATATATACCTCGTTTTCTGATCCTCGGTCAGAAAATTCACCCAATGTGGCTCTATCAGATATCCAAATATGATTCTTGACCGCCCATTGTTTCAATCCATGGATTTGGACTCCCTTGCAAGACGTTGTTCCCGCAATCTTTTGAATTGCAAGCGATATTCTTCGGGATTCAGCGGCTGCTTCTTCCAACACTCGATTGACGCCTTTTTCTTGGCTATCGATTCCTGATGATATTTTGTCATAGCTCATTTTTTATTATAACAATAGAATGCACGGATTGCTTCAGCCGGTTGTAGCTTTTTCAACCTATCTACACCCTGTCCCATAAAAGTTATGAGGTACTGGGTGTGAGGAAGTGGGTGAGGTTGGTGGTTAGGAGGTCTTGGAGGGGTTGGCCAAGGATGGATTCCATTTTGGATATAACCTCCTCTATCGGGAGACCGGAAGCGTCCGTTTCGGCAAGGATCCGGTCTAAAGGCACGGTTCTAAGCGTCTCCTCGTTGAATTGAGGTCCGAAGGAGAGCCATAATCCTTCTTTCAATAGCATCTCAGCTATCTGAGGCTTCCCGCGGAAACCATGAATTGCCCAATTAACCTTAGGCTTCAACTCCTTATGTATGGCAATTACATGGTCATGCGCCTTGACACAATGAATCACCATCGGCTTACCGAGCTCCTCGGCCAATTCCGCCTGGCGGTGGAAAGCGATCTTCTGCATCGCCAACATTCCTCCTTTCGGAAGGTCTATCCCACATTCCCCGATGGCCAACACATCAGCGCGCGACGCGGCCTCTTTAAGACGGTCATAATCCTCATCAGTCGGGAAACCGTTTTCCGGGAAACTCCACGGGTGGAAACCGACACTGTAACATTGGTGCGGAAAAGCATTGGGAGCCGGAAGATCGGCCGGCTCATAGGCCACTATACCTTGCGGATAGGGTAATGGGGCGTGGGAATGGAGATCGATCATGGCACAGGATCATAACCCGAGCCACCCCAGGGATGGCATCGGCAAATACGTTTAGTGGCAAGCCAGGAGCCCTTCAGAGGTCCATACTTGCGCAAGGCCTCGACGGCATATTGACTGCATGTTGGTGTATAACGGCAACAAGGGCCGAAATGCGGAGAGATCGCTCCTTGATAGAACTTAACCATCCCGATAAGGAGACCTCCCGCAACTTTAGACAAAGACTTATCCTTCATCAGCGGGAATATCTTTTGGAGCAGTCTCCTTAGTCAACTTACGTTCTATCTTGGCGAACACCTTAAGCATGGCTTTCTCAATAGAGGAGAAATCCATGTTTTCGGTGGACTGGTATATAAAAGCGATAGAGAGGGTGCGCACCTCGGGAATCTGCTCAGACAGGAAAGCCTCCAAGTCACGGCGATGCAGGCGGAACGCCTCGCGGATACGGCGACGCACATAGACGCGGTCCACCGCGTGACGCCTTTTCTTCTTCGGCACTGTTATCAGCATCTGCACCTTCCCGATTCGGTCCGGCCGATGATTACAGAAAGCAGCGTCCAATTCCTCCTCAGTCATCACACGCCAGACGGCACGCAGAGGGAACTCGTAGACCCCCTTTCCTTTGGAAAAGAGAGGCTCCACGAGCGAACGATGGCGCAGCTTGCTGCTTTTGCCAAGGGTCAACGCTTTCTTCTCTGAGTCAGTCATCGGTACAAAATTACATAAAAAATTGCGATTTTTTCGTTAACTTTGCAATAATGAAAAGGAATCGTCCAATTAAAAGGCCAAAGAAGCCTCAGACACCCTTCTACATTGGGATCTTAATCCTTACGGCTATACTGTCGGCAGGGTTCGGGATGGGGGCGTATGCGGGTAAGGCTCCGGATGCGGAGACTACCTTGGGTATGTCTCAGAAGGAGATTGAGGACCGGGCTTCCCGAATGTCGGTATTGGAGCTTAAGCAATGGGCTGATTCCATCTATTTCCGCACTGACCTCCGCACTTTCCCACGTTCCGCCTCGGAACCGATATACCGCCTGCTGATGCTGCGCGGCACTCGCCCTCTCTCCCCGGAGGAAGAGAAGATCATGGCGGCAGGATATTCCAATTACGCCACCTATCTGATCTTCGAGAAGAACAACCCCGTTCAGGCTTATCCCTTGCTGAGACGCTCATTGGAATTATTGGAAAAGTACAAGAAGGATGGGTTGCTGGTAGTGGGTGCCTACACCAACATGGCCCATATCTACGCCAACTTCAATGACACGGTCAAGGCCCTGGATCACCTGAAGACCGGCTTCCATAACGCACTCAAAAGCACCACTCCCAAGCGAGCCGGATACATCTATGCCCAATTGCTGCTGATGGCCTGGGAGTTTAACCGCATCCCTGAGATTCAGAACGAGATCCGGACCTTCAAATCCAGCCCCATTCTCAAAGATGGGTTCCTTTATGATTATAATCTGGATCTCACAGAAGGGATCGAGAACTACACGGCCGGCAACTATGCGGCCGCAGCCGCGCAGATAGAACATGCCCTTACTCATATTGACGCCGAGTATGATCCGCAGATCTACACCTCGATGACCATGCTGATGAGCGCCGATGCGGCTCTCCGGATTCCCGACAACCGGAAAGCAAAACAGCTGATAGACTCCGCGGCCAATCACCTTGCGGGCTACCGAGAGCTAAACGGCAATGATTTCCTCAACCGTATCCAGGGACGCTATTATCGGCAGACAGGACGCCCCGATTTGGCCTACCAGTGCCAGATAAAGTCATTGGTCTTGCGCGACTCCTTATATAACGCGCGTAATATGACCACCATCTCCGATCTGGAGCAGGACCTAATCACCTCGCGCTTCAATACCGAACTGCGCGAGGCCCAGCTCAAACAGGAGATATTGAAGGAGAAGAACTCGCGCCAGCAAACGATACTCATAATAGTTGGTGTGGCCTCGGTCATAATCATCACCCTATTGCTGTTCCTGATGTACAAGCGGCGTAAGCTGACAGAATGTCGCTACGATCTGATTACTCAGGAACTGAGCCAGCAACAAGTGCTCCCCGCGGATCAAACGCAGAAGGAAGAGGACCTAAAGCCCCTCTTCGACTTGATTCAGGAATACTTCCGCACCTCGCGTGAAATCTACAACCTCGGCTTCTCCATCGACTCATTGGCAGAGTCGCTGGATATGCCGGTAAAGCAGATCTCGAAAGCGATCAACACCTACTCCGGAAAGAACTTCAGTCTCTTCTTGAGCGACTACCGTATAAGGGAAGCATGCCGGATACTTTTGGAATCGGATCCGGACAACAGGCCGACGATCGAATGGGTCGCAGAGCAGGTCGGATACCGCTCGCGCTCCCACTTCTCGCGCACTTTCAAGAGCGTGACCGGGTTAACCACCACAGACTTTATCCGCCAATCCCAGCGTCATAGAGGGTAAGGAATTAGGCTTTTTTGGCTTTTTTTGTGCTATATTCTGATAAAGCACATAGTTTGGGGGCAGAAATTAGGCAAAATGAGGGGGTGTTTATAATTTCGCCATAGAGAACTTTTAACTCCCTGCACAATTAATAAAACCCCCGCATTTATGAAGCACAATTATCTGAGAGAAGTATGGGCGCTGATGCTCGCCCTGCTGACAGTGGTTCCCGCCCTGAGCGGAACCAAACCCGCGAAGATGCCCGATTTACCGGATGATATCGATATCCGGCTGAAGGTAGACTTCAACTCCTCAACAATGGATTTTAACAGTATCGTGGCTATTAACGAATACTGGTGTACTGTAGTGGATGAAGTCGACATGGAATCCGATGGGTGTATGCATCTACGTGATATCCCGGGTGAATACCTATTCGTGGCAACTTTCAACCATAAGGATCACGACACCTTTACAATGGTGGTGAAAGAGAAGGTAATGGTAGACGAGAACACGGGTCCGATTATGCTTGATGCCTATACCGCTACCGAGTTTATAAGCTTTGAAGGATTTACGGCAGATGGTCTGCCATTTGAGAGCGAAGTAGTGAACAATGGTGTCCAATTGCGTGACGGAGCAGTCTACACCGGACTTGGAGAAACTTCTTTGTATCACAAGCGCTTTAATAATGTGATTACTCATCAATTCTTCCTTGCCGCCATAGAAGAAGATGGAAAGCTTACTTACGGACCTCAGGAAGGTAATGTTCATATTAATCCTCTTGGGGAAGACACTGAACTCTCTATGGTACAGGTACGCTTCGGACGTACTATGAAGGGTTACGAGTTGATGAAGCTGCAAGCCGATGGTATGGGTACCCAGACCGTAACTAACGACCCGGCTAATTATCTGAGTCTTAAGAACGAATTCGCACCCCATAAACTCGGAAATACAAACTTTGAGAATCCTGCCGTGGTCGCATCAGAAAGTATGGGATACCTTCCTGTTTGGAATGGACTTTTGCAAGACCATACATTCCTGGATGCTCTTTATGCCGAGTCTCTCCCCAATATGGATATGCTCTATCTCTGTTCCCCGCAATCTCCGAATCCGGACTTTGATTTCACAGTTATTCCTCTTTTCGGTACCTACGATGCCTGGGGTGATTCCAATTTCTATGGTAGAGGTTCCGGGATAATCCTTCCTTTCATGGTTGATAACGGCGATGGCCGTTTCAAGGTCCTGGATAATGCGGCTGCCAATGGTTTCGAAAAGGATTCATGGACTACCACTGAGGAGGACCGTTATCCCAGCATGGACCAATTCAACCCCTATCTTGATTATTATATCGAAAGCGGGTCTACCGAAAAATGGGGCAATTCAGTTCCTATTGTTGTAGCTTCCATCGGATACCAGCATAATACCGATTCCGAACTGCGTTTCGCCTTTATCGGCCGTAAGGGAGACAACCGCTATGTCGACAATCAGCACTGCGAGTTTGAAATGAAAGCCGATGGCGAAGTAATATCAACGAGAGCTTATTATACTTACGAGGATTTTCAGAATTGGAGATTAACCGGAGGTGAATTCAGATCCACAAAAGCCGAGTATCTCATCAATATCAATGATAACAATGTAATCGTAGACGGATTGGACGGATACAACAAGACCAAGATATATTACGATACCAACATGACCTCCGGTAACCCGCCCGCTCTGCGCTCACTCCAGTTCCGCGACGGCGACCAGCTTACCGACCGTTTCTTCTCCTTCGAAGATGGCACAGTGGAGATCTATGCCGGCGACTTCGAGATGGGTACACTGGACTGGCCAAGATATAATTTCTTCAATTACAATATCCTGAACGACGTCATCCTCGAATATGCTCCTTACGGAACCGGCGAATGGCATTCTCTCTACCCCGAAGAGATTCCTGATCTCTTCACCCCGGTAGCTTACGGTGCCCTTTATCGCGCTCCCCTTTCCGATGTTACCGCCGAAAGCGACAACGGGTGGTACGACCTCCGCATCAAGCTCTATGACGTAAACGACAACTATCAGATTCAGGAACTCAGCCCCGCCTTCAAGCTCGAAGACCCGGACGGTACCAAGAAAATCTCCGCACCGGCAGCCGACCTCAGTGGTTACGATGTTACAGTCTATGACCTTAGCGGTAAGGCTCTCTTCTCAGGACGTTACGAAGATGTGAAAAAGGCCGGCCTTCCCAAAGGCATCTATATGGTAAAAGCAGAAGGGACGGATAAAAATCTGACCCGCAAGCTGACACTCTAAAAACTCTAAGAGCGACTATGAAAAACCTATTGTCTATAACCCTGACAGCTGCGGCATTTGCTGCGGCTGTCCCGGTATTCGCTGCCCCGAGGCTTTGCGAGAGTATCAAATATTACGAAGCCCCGGCCACTCCTCTTACCCGAGCCGAAGGGGAGGTTCATACCGTTGTATTAGATGTGGACTATGACCTGCCGCTCACTCAGGAGCTAAGCGGACTATACGCCGTAGAATCAACCGGAGCCGACACCAACCTATATTATGGTCTTTCCGAAGAGGAAGACAGCCATATTTACGAATTCCATCTTCCTGATGGCACCTACGATTTCTATGTAGGGGCAATTTTAGGAGATTATGAGGGCTCGATGGTACTGACTCTAAACAACATGGTAATAGACCGGGATATGGATCTGAATCTGCAGGCCTCCTCGGCAATCTATCGGACCGACATATCCCATATAGCCCCGGATGGTAGCGAACTGCGCATGGCATACGATCGGCCGGCCGGTAATGTTCCGTCAGCACAGTTTATCCAGGCCTTGATGCATAACGGGAACCTGATATTGCTTAACGCCCTCTCTACCGACTCTCCGGGCATGAACTATATCCTCTCAAACAATACCTCTTCCAACTATACGGTAACGCGCCTGGACATAATGCACTCTCCATTCGGGTTCCTGACCATGGTCATACCTGTAGATTTCACCAAGGAGGAGTGCGGCACCGATACCGAAGGTTGGCAGATGGCCACCGAAGAGTTCAGCCAGACACCGGCGAACCTGACCATGCAGGATTATTACGCCCTCTGCGGACAGCCGGACTACTATTACGGTTTCTGCCCTGCGGTAATGATGATCAACGGACGTACCAACGGCACGGCAGGCCTCGGAATGTTTGACCCGCGTTGTCCGACCGGCACTGTAGGCACTTGGGCACCCGCCGATTACTCAGGACCATACGAGCTATGGCCGGTACCTACCGGGGCGAGCATCACAGGCTGGAGCAGCGATACCTCCGCCTTGCCCCTGAGACGCTCAGAGGATGGACTTCAGCAAGTAGGGCTCAACCTGCTCCCGGGTCCGCTTACATACTTCGCCAGCGCCGAATCCCCCCTTGCCGGACCGGAATATCAGGCCTATTCGGGAGAGATCCCGCAAGGAAAGCTCGGCAATTGCACTCCAATCCTGATACTGTATCCGGAAGAGGAATATTTTGAGTTCACCTTCAAAGGCCGCTACGGAGAGTCCCTTTCCCAGGCTTCCAATTACTATACGATTCCATCTGTTCAGTATTGGCTGGATATATTCGGAGAGCCATTATGCGAGTTGAAATTCTACCGCGATGGTGTACTGGTATGCGATGACCGCAATGATTTCCCGTATGACACCTCCTGGGGTTCCCCTACAGATTATATTCTTGAGATAGGAACCTCAAACGTCCTGATCGACTCAGAGACACCCGGCTTCGTCCAGGCGACCCATACCTTCGGGCGCGCCTCTGAAAATCTTATGCCTCCAACCCTTACCTCATTGAGGATAGAGGATGCGCAAGGTGAAATTACGGACAGGCTACAAGACTCTGAAGGTGCGAAAGCGATCTTCACCGGCGGCCATTTCTTCTACGTGGATAACTATGAGGAAAGATATGTCTACGCCGATTGGGAAAGTGTGAATTGCACCTCCGCGGAATACTCTCCGCGCGGTGAGGACTCGTTCGAGCCGCTGAATGTAAAAGAGATCGGGGAACCGATATTGCCCGGCTACGGAAATCAGTTTGAGGTAGACCTGAGTGGTGTAACCGCGGAGTCAGCCGACGGCTGGTATGACCTCCGCATCACCATTGAAGATGAAAGCGGCTCAACCCAGACACAGCTAATCTCCCCGGCCTTCAGGATCGGTACCGGAGCAGGTATCCAGGATATCAATATTTCCGAGAAGCGAATAGACCTGAATTCCCCGGAAGTGGAGATATATACGGTAGCCGGCCAGAGGGTAGATCGCGCCTCCATGGTGAAAGGTATCTACATTGTAAAGCATAACGGAACAAGCACCAAAGTAATCCTCTAAGAGGCTTAGACCCCGCCTCATAAAATGGAAGAAATGGGGTCTGAATACCTCTGCATAGAATAAAAATCCTCGCGAAATCACGAAATTCGCGGGGATTTTTTGGTCATACTCCTTTTGAATTATTAATTTCCCGAGTTTGGGAGTTTATCCCTATAACAATCGGACACTCAACCCATTA
>CAZKJP010000054.1:0-18532 GCA_964553075.1 uncultured Sangeribacter sp.
AGGCGATGTTGCGGAAGCGGAGAAGGATGTAGAGGAACATACAGAGCACTGCAATGCCCACAGCCCAGTAAGCGTCGCGCTTCATGTCGTCAGCCACAGAAGGACCAACCTTCTGGATTGAGATGATACCGTGGCTTTCGTCAGACACTGAGAATGCGTTCTTATCCATCACCTGACCCTGAGCGTTGGTGAGTTCGGGCTGGAGTCCCTTGTAGAGAAGATCGGTGAGTTCCTTCTCGACTCCTTCGCTCTCGTCATTGATCTTATAGCTGGTAGAGATACGCGCCTTGGAGTTGTCGTCGATAGTGATGACACCTACGCTGACAGTCTTATCGTCGGCAGCTTCCTGAAGTTGACCAAGAAGACGCTCCTGAATATCAGAAGGAACTACATCTTTCTCAAACTGAACCACATAGTTGCGGCCACCGGAGAAGTCGATACCCTGATTCATGCCGCGAGTGATGAGCGACACTACAGAGATAAGGATAAGGATGCCCCAAACCAACATTGCAGCCTTAGTCTTGCCAAGGAAGTTGATCTTAGTGTTGGTGAAGAGGTTGCGGCTGAGGCTTGTATCGAAAGTCATGTTGGCGCAGCGGCCATTTGCAGTAATAAGGTCGAATGCGATGCGGGTCAAGAATACTGCTGTGAAGAATGAGCAGACAAGACCGATGATAAGAGTAGTAGCGAAGCCTTTGATCGGGCCTGAACCGAAGATCAGAAGGATAACACCCGTAATTACCGAAGTAAGGTTGGAGTCGAAGATAGCGGAGAAGGCGTTGCTGTAACCTTCAGCGATAGCCTGACGCAGTTTCTTACCACTCTTAAGTTCCTCCTTGGTGCGCTCGAAGATAAGCACGTTAGCGTCGACTGCCATACCTAATGCCAACACGATACCGGCGATACCGGAAAGGGTCAGCACTGCCTGGAGCGATGCCAAGATACCAAGTGTGAAGTAAAGGTTCAGTATCAGACCTACGTTGGCAACCAAGCCAGGTATCACACCGTAGATCATGATCATAAATACCATCAGAAGGGCGATAGCTACGATAAAGGAGAGGAAGCCCTGACGTACGGCCTCAGCACCGAGGCTCGGACCGATTACGTTGTTGGAGACTACATCTACTTTGGCGCTCATCTTACCGCTCTTCAGAACGTTTGCGAGGTCATTGGCCTCTTCGGGAGTGAAGTTACCGGTAATCTGAGAGGAACCGCCGTTGATCTCGTTGTTTACGTTCGGGAAAGAGTAGACATGCTCATCAAGTACGATTGCGATCGGACGGCCGATATTGTTGCGGGTGATGGTTGCCCATTCGCGTGCTCCGCGGTCGTTCATTCGCATGTTTACCATGTTACCCTGCATGTTATCGTACTCTGAGGAAGCAGAGGTAACTGCGTCACCCTCCAGGACTGCGTCACCCTTAAGGGCTACGAGCTGCCAGTAGGGAGTAGTCTTGTTCTCGCTGTTTGATTTCTTAACGACATTGCCCTGGGCGTCAGTTACCGGGATCTCAACCGGCTTAACTTCCCATACAGCGTGGAAGTCAGAAGGAAGCGACTTGGCTGCAAGCGGGGAGTTGAGGATGCTGTCTACCATTGCGCGGTTAGCCGGGGTAACGAAACCGATTACCGGGCTGCCGGCGCGCTGGGGTCCGCCGAGCAATTCTATGAGATTTACATGGCCTACCGTATCCTGAGCGGCGTATGCCATTGCGAAGCTGTTCAGGTCATTGGCAATCTCATTATAGTTGTAGACTTCGAAGAACTCAAGGTTAGCCGATGATTTGAGCAGCTCTGTAACACGTTCCGGTTCTTTCACACCCGGAAGTTCCAGAAGGATCTGTCCTTTCTTATCCTGAAGTTTCTGGATATTGGGGGCTACTACACCGAACTGGTCGATACGGGTACGGAAGATATTGAAAGCTGCGTCTACCTGGCTGTCAAGCTGCTGGTCAAGAGCCTCTACTACCTGAGCGTTGGTGGAGTTGTTCTTCAACGCCCCGAGGTATTCTCCTTCATGGACGAAAAGACCGCTCATTACGCCGGGCTGGATATAGGAAGCGAATTTCTTTACGAAATCAGCGTCCGAGCTCTTGGTACCGGAGGCTATGGTCTTGTTTATGGCTGAGTTGATCTCGCGCAGCTGCTGCTCGCCGGCTGCATATTGTCTGAGCATGTCCGGTATGGAGATTTCCAATACAACGTTCATACCACCCTTCAGGTCCAGACCCATGCCGATTTCCATCTTGCGGACCTGGTTGTAGGTGTAGTTCAGATAGACTTTCTCCTTGTCAAGAGAGTCGTTGAACTGTTTCAGACTCTGTTTGTAGACATCATTGGTTACGTCATCGGTCTTGGCCATCATCGTGGCGTATTCCTTCGCTTTCTTCTCATAGTGAGAGGTTACGATCGAGAAAGAGATGTAAAAGCCACAAATCAGGATCAACAGGACGGCAATGGTGCTGATAAACCCTTTGTTCTGCATTTCTTGAGTTAGATTATTTTGTTTGTTTTAATTCTTTTAGGTCCATTGATTCCATACCCTTTGGGTCTTTCAACCGGAATACGGTTTCAACGTTCTGATTTTCAAATAGTTGTTTTGTTTTATACAAACAACAGTCGGCCAGACACTCGCCCGGCAAACTATTTCAGCTTGCAAAGTTAGGTTTTTTTTTCAGTTTTCCAACTACTTGACTATATAAATCTTCATAACGACCTGCCACTTTTGAGGCCCCGAACCTCTCTTTCACCTCCCGGCGCATACGTTCTTTCATACCTTGGTCGTACTTAAGACCACTTGCCCAAATCACTCCCTCGGCAAGTCGCGAGGCCCTCTGCTCGCCGGAGTCGCTCCATTCAGCTAAATACCCGGTCAGCTTATGATCAATGATATCCCGCTGGCCCCCATGATCCAAGGCCACAGGGATAGCTCCGTAAGCTTGTCCCTCTACTAATGTCCCGGGCAGGGTTTCATATAATGAACTGGAAATCACTATATCAGCCTCACTATATAATTCGGGCAACCGGCTTGAAGGAACTACCCCAAGATGCTCATGGGATATGCCTACTCCGGATAATGCTGCTGGATCTTTAAGATCTCCGAAGGTAATGAGTTTCATCCTCTTAGCTTCTTCCGGATAGCGGTCTCGCAGAATTTGGGTCATCCTCACCAATGTAGGGTGATCCTTCACTGTATCATCTATCCGCGCTGCCCCGAATAATATCCGGATTTCACCGTTATCTGCGGATTTGTCCCTCTCTTTTGTACCTACATCCGGAGCCTTAAGTTCGAATGTATTAGGGATTACGTCCACCTCCCTATCTTTCAAGAGGCCGGAAGTGCGAGCCCGCGAGGCGAGCCAGCTACTGACCGCCACAAACCGCAGGTTCCCTCCCTTTGCCTTGGCGTAAGCTTTTGCTTTCTTATGCCAGATTCGGAAGCTCAGGTCATGACTGCCGGCCTTGTTTTTCAGCAACGGGCAATCTCCACATTCCCCTTCATAATGCCGGCACTCACCGGAATGGTGGCATATTCCGGTGAAGGCCCACATATCATGCATCGTTATGATAACAGGCTTACCTGTCTCCAACAGTTTACCAAGTCCTTTCAGGGAAAGCATCCCTTGGTTGGTCCAATTAAGGAATATAAGATCCGCGGATTTTACATCCGGGTGTCGCCATAGTGGCAAACCATCGCTGGCAGTATCAATCTTGAACAGGGTACTGCGGTCCATCCCGTTTTTAAGGAAAATCTTAAGCCGCTCGGCAAGGAATGGAACCATTTTACGGTATTTTCCCGCCACAAGACGGGTCGCCGGATCTTTTCCTCCTTTCTCCCAAACCAACATACTGACCTGATGACCCCGCTTCCGCAGTGCCTCGGCAAGCCGGCTTGAAACCACCGCCGCACCACCTTTTTCATCACTCCTGTTTATGACAGCGATTCTCATAATTCGATCAGTTCATCTTTACGGAATCCGCGTTTTGCCTTGGTTCCTATGACCTTATCCCAAAGCATGGGGGATACACCATTACCTGGACGCTTTATGGCCAAATTTTCCTCCGTAAGCAACTCACCTTCATCTATGTCCCTGCCGGCGATGATGCTTTTGCGGGCTACTTCGATATTGGGGCGTTCGGCGTCCGCTACCTCTTTCTTGCCATCCCCTAAGGCTTTCTCGACGTTCCGGATCTGACGTACCATCTCGGCCAATTCAGCCGGTTCCAATGAGGCCTTATGATCAGGGCCCGGAAGATTCCGGTCAAGGGTAAAATGCTTTTCGATCACCTCTGCTCCTAATGCCATGGCCGCTACCGGTATCTCGATCCCCTCGGTATGGTCACTATACCCAATCCGGACTCCTAACTGTTCACTTAGGGTCTGCATCGCCCGAAGGTTCACCTCTTCTTTAGGGGCTGGGTACTGAGTAGTACAGTGCAACACGATTATATCCTCTTTCCGCAAACTTTTGAATTCCGCCCCTTCTCCGGGCTTACGGGCCAAAGGATGCTCGCCGGTGAGTATATCAATGGCGGTCCTTACCTCCGCCAGGGTTGACATCCCGGTAGATAGTATCACCGGCATACCGGTGCGTGCCATATCCCGAAGATAGGGAAGGTTGGTTATCTCCCCCGATGGTATCTTCATCCAGTCCTGGCCCATCTCGGCTACATATTTCAACGACACCGGGTCAAAGGGAGTAGTCATAAATCCTATTCCTTCCTTCCGGCATAACTCCTTAAGTTTCGGATAGGCATCCAAAGGAAGATGAATACGACGGCACATCTCCAACTGTGATTCCTCTATCCCGGTATTCTCTTTCTGATATTGCGCCTGGGGAGCGACTTCTGAGATCACCAGTTCCGGTACAGCAGTCTGGAACTTGACGTAATCGGCGCCGGCCCGGGCTGCGGCCCTTACCATCTCGCATGCCCTGTCGAAATCACCGTTATGGTTCACCCCTGCCTCTGCTATTATCATTGTCTTTCCCATAGTTATCTTCCGTTATAGTTATCTTCTGTTTACACTTAATACGGCCCTATCGCTCCTCCGGATTCGGGTCTGGCGCGAGAAAATAGGGTCCATTTTGAAGCCGTTTATAATTTCAATGAGCGAAGATAAGTTTTTTTTGCTAATTTTGCACTTTAAAAAACTGCAATAACACCCATATACTCTCATGGCACCCGAAAAAGCTAAAGAAACCCGCTATATTTTCGTTACCGGCGGTGTTGTCTCATCCCTCGGAAAGGGTATTATATCCTCCTCGCTTGCCCGGCTTCTCCTTTCAAGGGGATTCTCGGTGACAATCCAGAAGTTCGACCCATATATCAATATCGACCCCGGCACGCTTAATCCCTACGAGCATGGCGAGTGTTACGTTACAACCGACGGCCACGAGGCTGACCTCGACTTGGGCCACTACGAGCGTTTCACCAACATCCAGACCACCCGGGCTAACAACGTCACTACCGGACGCATATACCAAAGTGTCATTGACAAGGAACGCCGCGGAGATTACCTGGGCAAGACCGTCCAGATCATCCCTCACATTACCGATGAGATCAAGCGCAACGTGAAGATCTTAGGCAATACCGGCAAGTATGATTTTGTAATCACCGAGATCGGAGGTACCGTTGGCGATATCGAGTCTACTCCTTTCTTAGAGGCTGTACGTCAGCTGAAATGGGAATTGGGACGGAAGGCTCTGTTCGTTCATCTTACTTACGTGCCTTTCCTGAAGGCTGCTAAGGAACTGAAGACTAAACCTACCCAGCATAGCGTGAAGATGCTCCAGCAGGTGGGCATTCAGCCCGATGTGTTGGTGCTCCGCACCGAAAAGGATATTCCGGCTGCCATGCGCCGCAAGGTCGGACAATTCTGCAACGTTGCTCCCGAGGCTGTTATCCAAAGCATCGACGCGCCGACCATTTATCAGGTACCTCTGCTGATGCACGAACAGCATCTCGATGACATAGTACTGGAGAAGACTGACCTGGCTGCCCCGGAACCGGATCTGACTGCCTGGAACGAGTATCTCCACAAGTTAGCAAACTCTACTGAGGAGGTTACAATCGGCCTGGTGGGCAAATATGTAGAGCTTCAGGATGCCTACAAGTCCATCTCCGAGTCCTTGGCTTTGGCAGCCACTCGCCTTGACCGCAAGTTGCGCCTTGTCTACATCCATTCCGAGAAACTTACCGAGAAGAATGCCGATGAACTGCTTACCCCGATGGATGGCCTGATCATTGCCCCTGGTTTCGGTCAGCGTGGCATCGAGGGCAAGTTCGTAGCCATAAAATGGGCACGCAAACATAATTATCCGACTTTCGGCATCTGCTTAGGTATGCAATGCATGGTGATCGAGTTCGCCCGCAATGTCTTAGGTATGGAGGGAGCCAATTCCACCGAAATGGATACCAAGACCCCATATAATGTCATTGACCTGATGGAGGAGCAGAAATCCATCTCCAATATGGGAGGTACGATGCGTCTCGGTTCCTACGAGTGCTCGCTGCGTCCCGGCTCTAAGGCTGCCGAGGCTTACGGGAAGACTACTATCTCCGAACGTCATCGCCATCGCTTTGAGTTCAATGATGATTTCCGCGAGCGCTTCGAAGAGGCCGGTATGGCATGTGTCGGTGAGAATCCGGATACCCATTTGGTAGAAGTCGTTGAGATTCCGGAGCTGAGATGGTTCGTAGGCACCCAGTACCATCCCGAATACCAGAGCACCGTCCTCAACCCCCATCCCCTCTTCATATCCTTTATTAAGGAGGCTATTAAATTCCATAACGAGAAGGAAGAGGCAGCCAAGAACTGAATCAGAGGGATGCCAAACCATAATTAGCAGAATATATTTTAATGGATAAGAATACAATTTGGGGTATAGTCCTGATGGGACTTATCTTCTTCGGATTCCTTTGGTTCGGGCAGAAGAACGAGCCGAAGGCCGATCAAGTCCCCGATTCAGAAAAAACCGAACAGGTCGCTGCGCCTGTTGGCCGGGACTCTCTTTCCTCGACCGAAAGGGAATGGCTGGTACGCAATATCGAGGAAAACGGTCAGAGCGTGACTCTGCCCGACGGTCGTTTCGGCCGCCGTATCTCCAGCGCCGATTATGACCTGACCCTGGCTGGCGATTCAATCTATGGTACAGTTAAGGTTGGAGGACAGACCCTCAAATGGGCCGATATATCTAATCCCGCTACCACCGCTATCAGTCTCGAACAACAGCGCGAAGCCATCGCCTTGGTAAGGGAGGCTTCAAACAGTATCGGGCGCTATGGCCGCTTCGCGCCATTCTTAACGGGCGAAGACCGGGAGATAAAGATGGAGAATGATGTGCTATCTCTCACTCTCAATTCCAAGTCCGGATCAATTACCCGCGCTGAGCTTCTGAAGTATGATTCGGAATACAATGCGGATGAGACAAAGAACGATAAGCACCGTGTCGTAATCTTCGATAAGAATACCGACAACATGTCCTTCACCCTTCCGCTCCCCCAGGAAATAAACACCGCCGATTTGGTCTTCAAACCTACGGTTGTCAACGACTCCACGGTCCGCATGACCCTCGATTTGGCTGAGGATGCCTACTGGGGATTGGAATATACCCTCCCTAAAGGGAATTCCTACCTGATCGGTATAAAGGTCATCCAGAAGAATATGGCCCAGATCGCCCGCAGTAATGTGCGCAACCTCGGCTTCAACTGGCAACAGCAGATACGCCGTCAGGAAAAGGGACGAATGTTCGAGGAGCGCAATTCGGGCATTTACTATAAGTTCGCCGGCGGCTCGGTCGAGCATCTGTCGGAGAACAAGAATGATTCCGAGGATCGTCGTGCCAAAGTTCGGTGGATCGCTTTCAAGAACCAGTTCTTCTCTTCGGTAATGATCAGCAAGAAGCCCTTCAATACCGCCGATTTTGATTCCAAGGTGATTAAGGGGGCTGACTACCTGAAAGACTGCTCAGCGGTTGCCCAGGTCAACGACTATGATTGGTCCGCGCCGGTGGCTGCTGAGTTCCAGCTGCTGATCGGGCCGAACCTCTATCCTATGCTGTCACATCTTGATGAGGAGACCGGATATGGGGAGGATCTTAGCCTTACCAGGCTAATTCCTTTAGGATGGACTCTTTTCCGATGGATCAATGTCGGTATCATTATTCCGGTATTCAATTTCCTCGGCTCCTTCATCAGCAATTACGGTATCATAATCCTGTTGCTGACCATCTTCATAAAGCTCATTCTCTTCCCGCTCACTTACAAGAGCTACCGTTCGCAGGCGCGTATGCGTATCTTGGCCCCCGATATCAAGGCTATAAACGAAAAGTATCCGGGCCAGGAGAACGCTATGAAGCGTCAACAGAAGACTATGGAACTCTATTCGCGTGCGGGGGCGAATCCGATGTCGGGTTGTCTGCCGATGCTGTTGCAGATGCCCATCCTGTTCGCGATGTTCACCTTCTTCCCATCCTGTATCGAACTGCGCGGGCAATCTTTCCTCTGGGCTCACGACCTTTCGGCTCCGGATGCCATTATTTCCTGGAGCGGACACATACCATTGGTGACCGAATATTTCGGTAACCATATCTCCCTCTTCTGCTTGCTGATGACGGTGGTGAATATCATCTATACCCGTATCAGCATGGGCAATACTCCGGGTCAGACCGGTCCGATGAAGTGGATGATGTATCTTATGCCGGTGATGTTCTTAGTGTTCTTCAACAACTATGCCGCCGGTCTTAGCTACTATTACTTCGTATCGCTCCTTATCACCATTATACAGACTTACGCTATCCGTTACTTCGTCAAGGAGGAGGATGTAAGGAAGACAATGGCTGAGAACGCTAAGAAGCCCAAAAAGAAATCCGGACTTATGGCACGTCTCGAGGAGGCACAGCGCCAGCAGCAGGAAATGCTGCGCCAACAGCAGAAACAGCGCGGCCGAAACTGATTGAAGTCGCGTAAACGACTACCATAAAACCATCTGCCGATGAAGCGGCTTAGAGCATTACGGGTAGCACTGGCAGCCATTTTTCTGGTGGCTGCGGTGCTGCTTGTGCTTTCCCCATATTGGCACTTGGCTCCGCAACCCCTGCTGAAAGTAGTGGAATTGCTACAAGTCTCGCCGGGAGTAGGTTACGCCCGGAATGCCTTGGCCCTGACTATCGGTGTCACTCTTTTCTGGCTTATGGTCACCTTCTTTGCCGGAAGGGTATATTGCTCTACGGTCTGTCCGATTGGGACAATATGCGACATATTCAGCTGGATGGGACGTCGTTGGCCTGCCGTAAGATCCGGAAAAAATCCATTACGTACAGACCCGCGCCCTTATTCTTTCGCCCGTTCCAACTCACTTGGCAGCTCCATCTTCCGGGTATATTGCCTGACTCTGATTTTCGCCCAGTTGCTCTTCGCCTTTATTATCGAGCCTTGGGCAGTCTGGCTGAACATGATGTCTATGATTTTTCCTCAATCGGTAGCCAAGACCTGGGGTTATTTAGGCGCATCGGCGATGGTCGGCTTCATCTGCGGAGCGGTTTCCCTGGTAGCCTTAGCTGTGGTATCCTGGAAATGGGGACGGGCTTATTGCGTCAATGTCTGCCCTATCGGGACCGCGTTAGGGTTAGCTACCAGATACTCTCCAACCATGATCGCCATAGACCCGGACAGGTGCATATCCTGCATGAAATGCGAGGACGCATGCCGTAGCCGCTGTATCAAGGTAGTAAGCCGCTATGTCGATAATTCGCGTTGCGTACGTTGCTTCGACTGCCTCGACGTATGCCCCGAAAAGGCGATCAGTTTCACCACCAACCGCCATCGCCCCGCCTCCCCCCTCCTCAAAAAGGTATCCGACCCAACCTGACCTCCCACTCGTGGCAGGTGTTCCAGTGCAAAGCCCAAGGGGCTTTGTTAAAAAGCTGGTGTTCCAGTGCAAAGCCCAAGGGGCTTTGTCAAAAAATAAACAATATGAAAGCATACCAAGATCTCCTGAAACATATCCTCAAAAATGGCCATCCTAAAGAGGATCGTACCGGTACCGGTACCATCTCCACTTTCGGTTACCAGATGCGCTTCGATCTTTCCGAGGGTTTCCCGTTGCTCACTACTAAGAAAGTGCATCTCAAAAGTATCATCTATGAATTGCTCTGGTTCCTGAAAGGTGATACCAACGTAAAATACCTTCAGGACCACGGTGTCCGAATCTGGAACGAATGGGCGGACCCCGACGGCAGCCTCGGCCATATTTACGGCTATCAGTGGCGATCCTGGCCCGATTACAATGGTGGACATATTGACCAGATAGCACGCGCCGTACGCGATATCCGCGAGAATCCAGATTCGCGACGTATTATTGTAAGTTCGTGGAACGTCGGGGATCTCGACAACATGAACCTACCTCCATGCCATGCCTTTTTCCAGTTTTATGTCAATGAGGGGAAACTGTCATGCCAGCTTTACCAACGTAGCGCAGACTCATTCCTTGGCGTGCCCTTCAATATCGCTTCATACGCATTGCTGACTATGATGATTGCCCAAGTATGCGGGCTGCAGCCCGGTGAGTTTATCCATACCTTCGGCGACCTCCACATTTACCGCGATCATCTTGAGCAAGTAAAGGAACAGCTTAGCCGCGAACCGCGTCCGCTGCCGAGGATGATCCTTAACCCGGAGATCAAGAACCTGGAGGATTTCAAATATGAGGATTTCAAGTTGGAAGGGTACGACCCTTGGCCGGCTATTAAAGGGAAAGTGAGCGTATAGAGGTCAACATAAGTCTTCATCAGCATGAGATACGAAATGATAGTGGCCTTAGGGCGTAATAATGAGATCGGCTGCGAGAACCGCCTTATCTGGCCCATTCGCGAGGACCTGAAGCATTTCAAGGCCCTCACTACCGGACATCCAGTAATCATGGGACGCAAGACCTGGGAATCCCTCCCGAAGCGTCCTCTGCCCGGACGTACCAACGTAGTGATAACCCGACAAAAAGATTATCAGGCTCCCGGAGCTTGCGTTGCCGGCTCTCTTCAGGAGGCTCTGGAGATGATTGCGGATTCAGGGACTTTCCCGTTTATAATCGGGGGTGCGTCGCTTTACGCGGAAGCTCTGCCGGGTGCCGCGCGTTTACATTTAACTCGCATTGATGCCGATGCCCCACAAGCGGACACATGGTTCCCGGCCATTGATGGGAATATATGGGAAATGGAAGAAAGCTCCGATCCTATGGAGGCGATTTTACCGGGTGAGCAGGAACCGGTCTCGTATCGTTTTGAGACACTACGAAACATTACTCTCGGCTCCAAACAAGAATAAGGATTTTTAATACGTAAGAAAAATCAGTATGGTATTAGCTATCGCGACCGGGACACGGGCTGATTGGGGGCTGCTGAGCCCTTTAGCTACGGAGCTACGAAATAATGGCTTTCAGCTTCGTATATGGGCTACCAATATGCATGCCAATCCATCTTTTGGCAATTCCCTCGATGAGATTGCCGCTGATGGATTCCAACCGCAATTGATCGGCCGATATGAAGGGGAGGCTGACAAGATATTAGCTTCGAATATCGTGGATTTCGGAAAAGCTATGGATAAGGATAAGCCCAATACTATTATCATCCTCGGCGACAGAATCGAGATGTTGGGAGTAGCTTCAGCGGCCATGCTACGTGACCTGCCCATTATCCATATTGCCGGGGGAACGGTCTCGGAGGGGGCGGTAGATAATGTTATCCGGGATTCAATCACCCGCATGGCCTCACTCCATCTTACGGAAACTGAAGGCACTGCAAGCCGTCTCCATTCTATTGGAGTTCCAGGGGAACGGGTGCATATCTGCGGAGGATTGGGAATTTATAATGCATTGAACCGAAAGCTGATGACCCGGGTTGAGTTAAGTGAGAACCTTGACTTTGATCTCGGGAAAAGATTATTGGTAGGGACGCTCCATGCGGCTACCCGACCCGTTGAGGGGGAGGAACCGCTTCAGGCGATGCACTCGATGCTCGCAGCACTTGGAGATTGGCTACAAGAGGATTCGGGTAATCGTATTATCCTCACCTGGCCCAACAATGATGTTGATCCTACCCCACAGATCGAAGCCCTTGAGGACTTTAAGGCTCACTTTCCGGTTCAGGTCAAGGTAGTACCTTCTTTGGGAGCTTTGCGCTATCTATCGGCGGTCAAACTAAGTTGTGGGGTCGTTGGCAACAGTTCCAGCGGTCTGGTAGAAGTACCTTCCCTCGGGGTGCCTACTCTCGACATCGGGTCGCGTCAGAAAGGGCGAGAATGTGGTCCCTCTGTCATCCATTGTGCCCCGGACAAGGATTCCATCACCCGAGGGCTGAAGCATATCCTTTCCCCCGATTTTCAGGCGTTCGCTAAAACGGCCCCCAATCCATACGCGCGGCCTGAGACTCCGCGCCTTATGGTGGAGGCCATTTCTGATTTCCTCAAAAACTGAAGTCAAGATCGGGCGATGAGAACCGCGATAGGTCTGTATCGCGCAAATCGCTCAATTCCGCGCCTGCTATCCGCGACATCTTCTCCCGAGAATAGAATTTCAAAAGGTTACAGGCATCCTTCATCGTCCCTTCCAAAACAAACTCTCGGTAACTGGCTATAAGGTCCCGCAAGGAGGTCATGGCGTTTTGGGTCTGCTGGCTGAACAATGTACCCGATACGGAGGAGCTTTCCAGTTTACCTTGTAAGGCAGAGTTCACACCGCTTATATCCTCAAACATCTGAAGCTGGATATTCAGGAGGTCGGTAATGCCGCCATGGGCACCGGTGCTACTCACCTGCTGTGGTGCCGGCATTCCTGCTTTAGCCCTGTAGGTGATAACGCCATTAAACCGGGACCATTCATCAGCTATCTCTTCTAAGTCCGTATCTTCCGGCAGAGAACCTTCCGGAAACAACAATACCCCTTTAGCGGATGCCCTCATCACCCAGTCATACATCGTTATCAGACGGTTGGTATATCTCTGCTGGTCTATCACATCGGCTACGAATGAATGGACCTCACCATCGATATATGGGTAGAAGCGCACTACGTATGGATGGCTGCCATGGCTATAAGGGGAGATGCCTTCTTTCAGCACTATCCCGCCCGGGCCCAAGAAACTGTATTTCCAGACTCTACGCCATTCTCGCCTTACTTCCGTTTCCTTCGGGATATCCAATTTTTCAGACCCTTGATTATCATTGGCCGGCATCCTCACCAACTTTCCGCTCTCCCGATCATGCCAGACATAATAGAGTTCTCCCTCCTCACGCCATATTTCCATGATAGTCACTTTGGCATCGCGTGCTCCGGGGATAGCGCCGGCTGCATGAGCTAACCTCTCCATTGCTTCCGCATCCAAGCCGAATTTCAGCTCTACGCTACCAAGGGTGGTGTTATGTAATTCACCTACCATCGAGAGATCCCACCCGCGGAAGTCACAGCCATCTGAGGTAAAGAAGAAGTTGGCGGGATGCACATAATCGGTCCTACAATCCATTCTGCCTCGCAATAATCCATAGCTTTTCCTATGAATTGCCAATCCACTAATCAGAAACTCCTCCATTGTCCGGGCATAAAGTTCCTCCAGCCGGTTCGACTGGGCATTGCAGGCCAACAGCTTGTTGAGCAGTTTACCCAATTTAGCTTCCTCACTATCCCTGGCCTTAAGTGTGGGCAGGCGGAACTCGCTCCGCCATACACCCAACACATTCCTCACAAGGCGGCGTATCAGGTTATTTTTCAGTGGTACGCTCCCCTGGGAGCGCAAGTAGGCCGCTTCGGTCATATAGGAGCCCTCTACTTCTATTACGTCATCCCATTGTCTACCGTAGGTATAGCGTTTGTTGCGCTCCCGGTCTGCCCGGAAATCCGCCAGTCCTGTCCAAGCCTTCATCCCCTCCTCCCAAAGCGATTCCCTAATCATTTTCTCCATTTTATTTTCCATTCTCAATTCTCAATTTTCCATTTTCCATTCTCCATTCTCCATTCTCCATTTTCCATTTTCCATTTTCCATTTTCCATTCTCCATTCTCCATTCTCCATTCTCCAACAACCCTTGGTGTCCCGGTGCAACGCCCGAGGGGCGTTGTCCGCGCCATCTATTTTTAATATTTGACAATTCTAAAAATTGTCAAATATTAAAAACAAAGATCCGGTCTTCTTTTCCGCCCAATTCTACATTTATTATTATCCCTATCTTGACGATATATTCGCGGCATATCCATACCGAAGCGCGACACATACAACCCTATCGCCCGCGTCATCAGCATATCATCATGCTTCCCTTCTATCGCACCATAGCTTCCGTTCTGCCGCTGCTCGTAAGTTAAGAACTCCCCTAAGCAATCCTCATCTCTCTCGGTATATCCCCCTTCCCTGACTATTTCAATCAGGTTATGGATAACGGCGCTCTTGGTGCTCCGGTTGGTATGGAAACCATACCGCATCGTCGGATTCTCACGCGCCGAATCGGCCGGTGCATTACGCATATAAAGATTCGGATAGGCCTCCTTCAACGATTCAAAAAGGAATGTCGGTTCCTCCACCATCGCATTCGCTTGCGCCTGATACCGGTCCACTGTATTACTTTCGATCACCAACAAGGCCTCGCAGTAATACCTCGCGATACGAGCCGCTTTCCATGCCAAAAGGTCTATGTCAATATGTCCTTTCCATTGCGCTACCACCTCCGGACCCCGGCCTTCAATCAAGGGAAGACGATCAAAAACGGCTATCACGCTCCAGTCAGCTCCGGCACATCTGCCGCCTACGTCCACTGCCACCAAATAGCGGTCTCCGGAGCTGGTTCTCTTATCAGGCCATTCCCAAATCTTCATGCTACCGACTTGATCTTCAACAAATCGCACCTCTTCCAACGACTCCGGCCCGCTCGGAGTCTCCCCTTGGATCCCCCCCACTGCTACCGGGAGTCTACATTCCTCTCTAAGCCTATTCACAGCCTCTTTCGAGAACACCCTCGCTCCGGAATGGGCAAATGCCTCATCATCGTCGCTGGGGTATTCGGATGCCATCTGTTCATGATCGCTGTACTTAGCCCTCTCCCTCTCATACCAGGCTATACCTTCCAAGGTCGCTCCCTTTTGCCATAATTCCCAAAGATAGCTGCCGGATTCACTCCGCTCATCTTCTGCGCTGCTCGCTCTTCTTCGTAATAGCAACTTCTCTGCATATTTATATTGGTCTTCTACCTCAATGCGGTATTGCGGTATTTCATACCAGGCTACAAACAAAGGCCGAAACTGGGATTTCCCTTTCATAGCCTGAAGATATTCAGTGTGAAAGTAGTTGCCGGTGCCGTTCGCGGTGCTTTCGAGCACGATCATGGTATAGGGTGCATATAATACTCCTGACAACGCAGATCTAATTATATCCTCCGGTCTCTTTCCCTTGGTCTTGCGCCAAAGGCCCACCTCCGAGAGATGCACCAACGAATAATCTCCACCACGGCAAGCATCGGGACGCTCCGCGGTACCGAGCTTGATCTTGCATTTTCGGGCCGGGATACGCCATGTTGAACCGGAGCGTCCCACTCTCTCCATCTTTTTTCCCTCCCACTGCGCCCCCTCCTCCGTAACGAATTCTTGTTGCGGATAGCTTTCTATAAGGCGGTCAACCATATCCTTGATCTCATCCGAAGCTGTCCCCTGATGAGCCAATATCAACGAGTTGAGACCGGTCTTATGAATCAGCTGAAGCCATGCCATATACAATTGGATACAAGTCGACCCGCCCCATTGCCGAGCTTTGAGAAGGATAAGACGTATAGGCTCATCACGTCGGCGCATCTCCTCCAACGCCTCCACCAATTTCCTCTGCGGAGGATTCAGGACAAAAGGTATATCGGGACCTCCCTTCTTGTTCTTGATAAAGGCTCGATGTTCCGCCCAGTAAGCGAAGTTTTCCGCACCCTTTCTCGGGTCATAGTCATTGCCGATACTGAGCCCGGAACCCCAATCCTTATCAAGGTGCTCATTGCGCCGTCGGTTTTCCTCCAGTATCTCCTCCACATCCAACATATCCATCATTCCGAAATCATCATAATTAGCCATACCCCGCAAAACTACTCCACCCTCCCCCCACCCCACCTTTATCCATCCCTTAAAAACTTTTGAATCCAGTTCTTTCCATCGCCGGCCAAAATAATTTACGCAATGTCATTACTCAGTCATCAAAAAATAATAGCTAAATTTGCATATCCAAGTTTAACTCACTTTCTATTTTATGCAGGCTACCGACCAACCCAATAACAGGGCTATCGGAGAGATAAGGATTCTCATACTAATGATCCCGATACTTATGATCGGGATTTTTGCCGGGTGCAGACATGCCCTCAACAAGTCGCTCCTTGAGGCAGAGAGCGTTATAGAAACTTCCCCTATGAAAGCACTCGAAATTCTTGACTCCATTCCTAAAAACTCGATATCAGGTAAGGAGGAACTAGCTCTATATAACTTACTTCTCACACAGGCAAGAATAAAAAATAAGGAGTATCCAGGAAATGATTCACTAATCTCTATCTCCGCCAACTACTACCGTGATGGTAATAAGCCCGAACGCCTCCTGAAAGCTGAATATTATTTAGGTGTCACCAATCAACATACCGGCAACTTCCCGGGAGCACTCACCAATTTCTATAAAGCCCTTGAATTAGCTGACACCCTAAAAGATAATTTTTACGCCGGCATGGCATGCCGGGGCATTTCTACCATCTATTCTCTCTCCTTAATGAGAAAAGATGCTGCGGATTTTGCCGAACGCCAATTAAGTTACATGCGCAAAGCCGGACGGCAACCTTACCTGGATTACGCCATGTTGGCGGCTGCCATCGCCCTCTGTAATGCGCGTTCTACTGATAAATCCATGGAATTATGCCGACAACTGAGAGACTCCGTTCGCCTTCATGATAACCCCCATCTCGAGATCAATGCAATGAGCACGGAGGCTGTAAACCTTATATGGGAGAATAAGTATCTCGAGGCCCTTCCTATTCTTCGGGAAGTGTGCGCCAGTCAATTATCGGAATCCTCTGACTCACTTCGATACTGTCTGACCTTGATTCAGACCGGCAATTTAAGTGAGGCGGACCGCTTATTTAGCAATATTACCGGAGGAGATGACAGTCAAAAAAGTCAGATACGCGCATTATTAGCAATGGAAAACAAAGACTACCAAACTGCTTTTAAGGAGGTGATGAGAACAGATAGCCTTGTATCTGAAAAATTCAACAAAGCCATGGGGCAGAACCTTGGCACGGCTGCTTATAATTATAATGAAGCTGAGACTGCCCTCCACCATTATGAAATAAAGTTATCCAGAATAAAATTGATGCTTACCATTGGGGTGGCAGCTGTCTTGTTGCTCATATTAACTGGGCTGCTAATCCTTTATATTTATAAAAGACGTAGATATAAAGAGATTATTAAAAATTGGGAAGCTGAGGTTGCCAATCTTTTAGCCGCTTCTGATAACTCTAAACTTCAGGAGAATGAGCAACTGATAAGCCAGCTGTTTAAAAACAAAGTCAGATTGATCCGCCAACTTAAGAACCTCACCTCTACAGAAGAGAATACCGAGAATGAGGTAGAATTTAATGAACAAGCGGCTTTACTTATTAAAGAAATGCGGGATAAGCCCGGAGAATTGGAACTTGAGGTCAACCATGTATTTAATGACATCATGGCCAAATTTCGCCATGACCTTCCGGGAATGAAAGAAGAGAATTATCACCTCTTCCTATATTCCTTACTAGGAGTTCCTACAGAGGCAATAATGGTAATGATGAAAAATTCCCACCAGCAGGTCTCCAGCCGAAGGAAAAGAATCAGAGAAAAAATCAAGCAGTTGCCTCAATCTAAACAAGAGCTATACTTAAGTATTTTGGGACAATAACTTTGTAACATCGTGTATTTTTGTTAAATTTTACCGTTGCTTTTTACTGATAAACAAGCCCAACCCATAAGTCAAGAATAGCCTTACACCTTGTAAAATATTATAAACCAACCGCTTATATCCATACCTTTAAATAACAGTCAAATTTGGCATTTCCTCCCCAAAAATTTGTTCATTTGCTCGTCCTTACATTAACTTTGCTACCGGTAACCCAATAAAGTAAACCTAATATGAGAACATACCTATCCTTAACGCTCCTGTGTCTGAGCCTATTTTCAACTTCAGTTATGGGCGGAGACAAACAACCAAGCACACCCCCCTTGCCTGCACCAGAGAAAGGAGTACTGATAGCTAAAGATATCGTCACAGGGCCGGAAGCACCAGCACGAGTGACAGCACTCTTGGTAAATTACGGTATCGGATATCTCCAGTTCGAACTCCCGGAGGAATACGAATACATCAGCGTTCGCCTCTATAATAATCTGGAGGAATACACCGGCACTGTAACCCACTCAGACCCCATCATGGAAATCCCGGAACTCGAAGGCCAATATTCCATCACCTGCACCGCCGACAACGGCCGCGTCTTTACCGGGACTTTAGATTTTT
>CAZKJP010000055.1:0-18412 GCA_964553075.1 uncultured Sangeribacter sp.
CTCTGCGTGCATTCTCTTCTCCAGGTTGGTCTTGGTGTCCCATACCATGTCGCCGAGAAGCTCTGCAAACTTCGCAGCATGTTCTGCTTCCTCGTAAGCGTAGCGCTTGAAAGCTTCTGCAATTTCCGGATAACCTTCGCGGTCGGCCTGACGAGACATGGCCAGATACATACCTACTTCGGTACATTCGCCCATGAAGTGGTTGTTGAGGTCTTTCTGCATTTCCTCATCAGCCTCCTTGGCTACTCCGATCTCATGCTCAGTTACAAACTGAAGCAGCTCCTTTTCGTCAAGCTCACGGAACTTGGATTGGGGAGCGCCACACTGAGGACACTTCTCGGGAGCTTCGTCACCTTGGGCTACATAACCGCAAACGGTGCATATCCATTCTTTTGCCATAATAAAATTTTCTTAATTTTGTATTGATTTCTTGGTTATCGATAGAGAGGGGTACTGGAAGTCGCTTTCTGGACTCCATTTCTAAGTTCGGGACCCCGTTATGGAGTCTCGACCCTCTATCCAAATAACAAGATTGACGCAATTAAGGTTTTAAAACTATGGAGAAAGATACATGCCTTAAATTGGAAAAGGAGTTCGAAAAGAGATTGACGGACGCAAATATCAAGAGGGTGTTGGTGGGACTGAGTGGAGGTGCCGATAGCACTGCCCTCCTCCGGCTGCTCATAGGCTCTCAGAAATTCAGGTCAGGAAATCTCGACTTGAAGTGCATCCATTGCAATTTTCATCTAAGAGGTGAAGAGAGCGAACGCGACCAGCGATTCTGCGAGAACCTATGTCAAAATCTTGGTATTCCACTGACCATCGCCGATTTCGATGCCCAAAAAACGGCTGCTGTTCAGAAAATATCAATCGAAGTCGCATGCCGGCAGCTTAGGTATGATTTTTTTGAAGAGGTAATACGTTCGGAAGGATGGGATATGATTGCGGTGGCCCATCATTTGGAAGATAATGCGGAGACCCTTCTTCTGAACCTTATGCGTGGCAGCGGAATCAACGGGCTTAAGGGGATGAGGAGGATAAACGGCCATATTTTCCGACCACTTTTAGAGTTCAGTCGTAAAGAATTGCTCGGTTATTTACAAAGTATTGGACAGGATTATATCGTAGATTCTACCAACCTCCAAACGGATTACCGCCGCAACTTCCTGCGCCTGGAGGTGATTCCTCTATTAGAACAGCGATGGCCGGAGGCCTCACGGTTGATCGCGCGGAGTGCTACAATCCTTGCGGGGGAAGCAGATATTCTGAACAAGCATCTCCAGTCTACCCATCAAGGAAATCGTCTAAGTCTAAACCGAATCAGGGCCTCTGAGGATCCCGTAACCGAGATTTATTATTTCATCAAGGATGCGGAGGGTACCCCCGACATAGCCAGGGAAATATGGTTAAGCATTACATCTCCTAATCTTAAAAGCGCATCAGGTAAATGGTGGCGTTTAGGTTCGTCGCATAGGGTATCCTTGGAAAGGGAATATATTGAATTGTTACCCGCGGAGTCTCTGCCTCTCAAACCAATCAAGATAGAAATCGTAGACTTGACCCCGAAATTATTTCAAGAAATCCGGCGCAACAAAGACCAAAGGAGGGCTTGGATACCTTATATATATAAGGAGGCTCTTATAATAAGACCTTATAAGGAGGGAGATAGAATCCTGAAATCGCGGGGTGAATCGGCGCTGGTCAGCAAGCTGATGAAAGACGCAAAGTATACACGCGCCCAAAAGGAATCAACCCCAGTAGTTACAGATCGTGAAGGGAATATCCTTTGGGTTGCAGGTCTTAGGCGAAGCTGCTTAGCTTTGGTGCCGGAAGATGCCGGACCGATCCTCCAACTGACTTTGGAGGAGCAGGACACTTAAAGGAGCTTGAGGGATGGAGGGGCAGGAAGATAAGAAGAAAAAACTGACACTATGAATAAAGAAGAAATCGAAAAAGCAATTGATTCTAAGGAATCCTGGAAGCCGGGGACTATGATCTATCCCCTGCCGGCTGTGCTGGTAACATGCGGAGCCACACGCGAGGAATGGAATATGCTCACCATAGCCTGGACCGGAACTGTATGTACCAATCCTGCTATGTGTTATATATCAGTGCGTCCCGAACGCCATTCCTACCCCTTGATAGAGAAGTATATGGAATTTACTATCAATCTCACTACAGAGGAGATGGCTCGCGCCACAGACTGGGCTGGTGTGCGGTCCGGAGCCGATTATGACAAATGGAAAGAGACCGGACTCACACCACTGCCTGGGGAGACAGTGCAATCCCCAACCATCGCTGAATCTCCGCTGAGCATCGAATGTAAGGTCAAATCAATCACTCACCTCGGCTCGCACTCCATGTTCTTGGCTGAGGTGCTGAATGTCAGGGCTGACCGACGTTTTCTGGATCCCGAAACGGGAGTATTCTCTTTGGAGAAGGCGGGATTGATGGCCTACTCGCATGGACACTACTACTCATTGGGCAAAGAATTGGGAAAATTCGGATTTTCAGTTAAGAAAAAATAAATCATCGGGATTTGATGACAGTTTCATGCTTTTTTATTTAAATTTACACTCGTAACCCTTTCTGAGAACTCTGAGAACTCTGAGAACTCTGAGAACTCTGAGGATTTCCGGCGCGAGGGCGCGCCTCATCCCCAGTTAAGGTCTCTGAAAATATAAACAAACACTTATGAATACCAACATACGCACCCATCTACTTGAGATCACTTCTCTGGCCAACGATTATTGCAATCTGCTCCAACAGGCCGGGGAATTGGAGAAACCGGAGCTTTTAGTTCATCTTACCGGACTCCTGCCCCACCTTTATTATGAGTTCGCTACTTTCAACCCGGCCTTGGAAGAGACCCCTTCACATGACGAGGATGAAGAGGGGTATGAACCGGATCCTGACGAGCTGTTAGACTTAGAAGAGACCGAAGAACGCTTCTACAACTCATACGTAGATGAGGATTTCTATGAAAGCATCCGACGCCATATCGAGGTCATATTAGGTCCGGAGGATGTCTTCCTTGAAACCTTCGAGGAGGATATGAAATATAGCGACACACCCATCGCTGCCTCTATCTCGGAATCCTTGGCTGATATCTTCCAGCCCCTCTACAACTTCATCTCCGTTGTAAAGGATTCAGATGGTGAGGAATTGGAAGGGGCATATCAGGTTTGCCGCGAGAATTTCGTGGAATACTGGGCACAGACACTCTGCAATGTCATGCGACCGCTTAACAACCTTCGCTTCCATAGCGTGACAGATTAACTTTCTATTCCCCAAAACTCCTCTTTAAAAAATCTCCTCACAAAAGTATAAAATAAAAAATTTACGATTATATCGACCATGACAAACACTGAACAGATGATGGGCTGGCTCTCTGAGTCACCATGTAATTTTTATGCGGTCAAGACAATAACCGAAGTACTCGACAAAGCCGGTTTTGAACGCCTTGAAGCCGAAGACAAATGGGCTCTCGCTCCCGGGAAAGGTTATTATATGACCAAGAACGATACCGCGGTATTCGCCTTCATCGCCGGCAGTAAGCCGGTATCTGAATCCGGCTTCCGCATTGTCTCCTCCCATAGCGACTCCCCCTGTTTCAAGCTGAAACCGAATGCCGAAATAACGGGCGACGGCGGAATAGTGTCCCTGAATGTAGAAAAATACGGGGGCGTGATCATGTCCACCTGGTTTGACCGTCCTCTGTCGATGGCCGGGCGAGTGATGCTCCGATCGAACGACCCTCTCCACCCCGAGACAAGGCTGGTGGATTTCAAGCAAGCGGTCTGCACCATCCCCAACCTCGCCATACACTTCAACCGCGAAGTCAACGATGGAGTGAAACTCAGTGTCCAGAAGGATATGAAGCCGGTGTTAGGCCGATTCACTGAAAAAGAGCTGGCTCATTATAAAGAGAGAGGCGGTATTATCCGTAGCCGACTGGCTGATTACCTCAATGTTGATCCCAAGGAGATACTGGATTGGGAACTCTGTCTCTATCCGGTAGGGAAACCCGAGGTTGTTAGCATGGATGGTGACCTGTTCCAAAGCGGGCGCATAGATGACCTGGAGATGGCCTTCGCATCCTTAGAGGCCCTGACATCAGCTTCAGCGAACTATAAAGCCAAGGGTAACGCTCCTGAAGCGACATTGCTCATGGCAGTCTTCGACAACGAAGAGACCGGCTCGGGTACCAAGCAAGGTGCGGCCTCTCCCGTCTTGGCCTATCTCATGAAGAGGATAGCAGAGAAGGAGGGACTTCCGGCTGAAAGCTTCGCGAGGGCCGTGGCCCACTCTTTTATGATCTCAGCCGACAATGCCCATGCATGGCATCCGAATTATTCTGACAAATATGACCCGACCAACCATCCGCTCGTAGGAGGAGGACCGGTAGTGAAGATCAACGCCAATTGCAAATATATGACAGACTCCGTAGGAGCCTCCATATTCCGCTCCCTTTGTGAGAAGGCCGGGGTGAATTGTCAGTATTTTGTCAATCATGGCGATGTGGCCGGTGGGTCAACCCTCGGCAATATCCTCACCTCCCAGATCGATCTGAAAGGCGTCGATATGGGATGCGCGATATGGGCGATGCACTCCGCGGCCGAGACCGGTTCGCTGAAAGATTACGCCGATACTGTCAAAGTATTCCGGGCTTTCTGGGAATAAAGCGAATTTTTTATTAATTTTGCACTTTTGAAGCCCCGAAAGAGCCTAATTCAGTGAATATTTTAAATCCGAGAGGAGAATTTAGGCAATTTCGGCGCGGAATTTGTTATTAAACATGGAAAGGTCGTCCGAGGGCTGTGAATGTGTCCAGGACATAACAGCCTTCGCAAACAGATTATAAAAATGAACGTAGAATTTGCCAAAATCGACGAGGTTAACGGCGAACTGACTGTAACCCTCGAAGAAAAAGACTATTCAGAAAAAGTCGATAAAGAACTTAAGGTAGTGGCCAAGAACCGCCCGGAGCCCGGATTCCGCCCCGGAAAAACCCCGATGGCCATAATAAAGAAAAAATATGGCGATGCTGTCAAATATGAGGTTATCAATAAACTCGTAGGCGATACCATCTTCGAATATATCAAGGAGAACAAGCTCCATGTTTTAGGTAATCCGGTCCCGTCTCAGGAAAATGACATAGACCTGAAGGATGGCAAGGAGTACACTCTTAAGTTCAAGTTAGGTCTGGCTCCTGAGTTGGATCTGCACCTCGACAAGGAAACCCATATACCTTATTATACGATCAAGGTAACTGACGAGATGGTAGAACGTCAGGATAAGCAGCTGCGCCGTCGTTTCGGCCAGCAGGTTCCGGGCGAGGAGATCGATGAGACCGCGGTAGTTCGCGGGGTCATCAACGAGCTCGATGAGCAAGGCAACATCAAGGAAGGCGGCGTATTCGTAGAAAACGGAATCCTCTCCCCAGAGCATTTCGTAGACAATGATCAGAAGGCTCTCTTCGTAGGCAAGAAGAAAGAGGATGAGATCGTATTCAATCCCTCGAAGGCTTCTGGTGCCAATGAGGTAGAGATGGGCTCTATGCTCCATCTCCCCAAGGAGGAAGCTACTTCTCACGATGGAGATTTCCGCTTCAAGGTTACAGACATAATTTCCCTGAAGCCAGCTGAGGAGAACCAGGAGTTCTACGATAATGTATTCGGTAAGGATAAAGTACACAACCATGAGGAGTATGTAGAGGAACTGAAGAAGATGATCGCTGCTTCCTTGACCCGCGACTCCGATTTCCGTTTCACTATCGATGCCAAGGATGCCCTGGTTAAGGGTGTCGGCGAGGTAAAGCTCCCGGATGAAATACTGAAGGAGTTCCTCATTAAGAGCGAGAACAGCAACATGACCGCCGAAAACGCTGACGAGACTTATCTCCAGATGCGTCCGGAATTGGTATGGGAGCTGATCCGCGAAGGAGTAGCCGAGAAACTTGAACTGAAGGTTACCCAGGAAGATCTCCAGGCTCTTGCCCGCCAGGTAGCTCGCGCCCAGTTCGCACAATATGGTATCCTTAACCCCGATGAAGATACCGTAGAGAACTTTGCCAAGCAGATCCTGAACGACAAGACAGCTCAGCAGCAGATCGCCAACCAGACTCTTGATACCAAACTATATAACGGTATCCGCGAGGCCGTAACCATCGACCCGAAGGAAGTGACCGTAGAGGAGTTCAACGAGCTGTTCAAGTAAGTCAAAACATAGACCCCGACTCACAATAAAAAGGGTCTCATCTACTTTCAAGATACTCCGGCCCGGTCTCCATTGAAAAGGAGGACCGGGCCGGTATAATTATCAATCAGACAATAATATAATTTAATGGATATTAACAAAGATTTCAGGAACTATGCCGTAAATCATCTCAGCATCAATTCCAATACCCTCGATTCATATCTTAAGGCTAATGATAAGGCGGCCGGTGTATTCACCCCGACCTCGGACTATATGAACCCCTATATCCTGGAGGAGCGTCAGCTCAATGTAACCCAGATGGATGTGTTCTCACGCCTTATGATGGACCGTATCATCTTCTTGGGTACCCAGGTATCAGACCAGAGCGCCAACATCATTCAGGCGCAGCTGCTTTATCTGGACTCAGTAGATCCCGACAAGGACATATCCCTATATATCAACTCCCCCGGAGGATCAGTGTATGCCGGACTCGGTATCTATGACACCATGCAATATGTGAATTCCGATGTATCTACCATCTGCACCGGTATGGCAGCTTCCATGGCAGCCGTATTGCTGGTAGCCGGCCAGAAAGGGAAGCGCTATGCCCTCCCCCATTCCCGCGTGATGATTCATCAGCCGATGGGTGGTATCAATGGTCAGGCTTCCGATATCGAGATCACAGCCCGCGAAATCCTCAAACTTAAGGATGAGCTTTACCGTATTATCTCAGACCATTCCGGCCAGCCCTTTGAGAAGGTCGAGGCTGACTCAGACCGCGATTACTGGATGATCGCATCCGAAGCCAAGGAATATGGTATGATAGATAAGATTCTTGAGAACTCAAGAAAGAAATAAGGTTAAACTACTGGAGTCGTTTAAGCATATAGCGATAAAAAATACGGCTTCACATCTTTAAGAGGAACTGATAATTAAATGGCCAAGAAAAAAGATTCGGGGCTTAGCTGTATGCTCTGTGGAAATGGCGGCACCAGCAAGTCCCCGGTAGTAGAAGTATTGCCCGGGCTGCATCTCTGTACGGACTGCATGGGATTCATCAACTCAGTGCGCGAGGAGGTACTTGCCAGTAAACCGGCCGATACTGAAGGGATAGATCTCAAGAGCATTCCTACCCCACGGGAAATCAAGGCTTACCTTGACCAATATATCATAGGCCAGGATGAGGCTAAGAAGTACCTTTCGGTTGCTGTTTACAACCACTACAAGCGTATCCAGCAATTGGAACAGAATAAAGGTACCGCGAAAAAAGGGAAAGAGGAGGATGATGTCGAAATCGAGAAAAGCAACATCATAATGGTCGGACCTACCGGTACCGGAAAGACTTTGCTGGCCAAGACTATCGCGAAGCTCCTGAACGTACCTTTCGCAATCGTAGATGCGACTGTGCTGACCGAGGCCGGTTACGTAGGCGAAGATATCGAGTCTCTTTTGACCCGCCTTCTGCAGAATTGCGACTACAATGTAGAGAAAGCTGAACGTGGTATCGTCTTTATCGATGAGATAGACAAGATCGCCCGCAAGAGCGACAACCCCTCGATCACGCGCGATGTGAGCGGCGAGGGAGTACAACAGGGTCTGCTGAAACTCCTGGAAGGATCCACAGTCCTGGTACCACCTAACGGAGGCCGTAAGCATCCCGATCAGAAGATGATAGCGGTAGATACCAAGAATATCCTCTTCATTTGCGGGGGTGCGTTCGACGGTATTGAACGCAAGATTGCCGCGCGTATGAACACTCACATCGTCGGCTACGGACAAAACTCCGCTGAGCGAAAAGAGCAACGTCAGAATCTGATGCGCTATGTTATGCCCCAGGACCTGAAATCTTTCGGACTCATTCCGGAGATTATAGGGCGATTGCCGGTTTTGACCTCGCTCGATCCGTTAGACCGCACGGCCTTACGCAGGATCCTTACAGAGCCCAAGAACGCCATCACACGCCAATATGAGAAGCTCCTCGGCATGGATGGAGTGAAGCTTACCTTCACTGACGATGCCCTCGATACTATAGTCGACAAGGCAATTGAATATAAGCTCGGTGCACGCGGACTGCGGTCTATTGTAGAGACGGTGATGGTAGATGCCATGTTTGAGGTTCCATCCTCTAGCACCAAGACCTTCGAGGTTACGGGACAATATGTCCTGGACCGTCTTGAAGCGGCACATTTCGACAAATCCCATTCGAAAGAATAACCCAAAATACCTCTTCTGAAAACAGAATCAGGTTATAGAGGTCTCTAATTTGACAAATAATCCTCAAAATTCCGAATAAAAAAGAATTTTGGGGATTATTTTTTTGGATTGTATAGGAAAGTTTGTTAACTTTGGAATAGGAAGATAATAATACTTTATGCCATACAGTCAGCAACTTCATGAAGCACTCCGGACTTATTTCGGATTCGATACATTCAAAGGTCCTCAGCTGGAGATAATATCCTCACTGCTGAGTGGTAACGATGTATTCGTACTCATGCCGACCGGAGGTGGCAAGTCCTTATGCTATCAGTTACCGGCCTTGATCAGCAAGGGGACCGCCATAGTCATATCGCCATTGATCGCCTTGATGAAAAACCAGGTAGATGCCTTGCGCAGCTACACGGGTTCCCATGCCTCGGCTCATTTCCTTAACTCCTCGCTCTCCAAAAGCGCAGCCAACAAGGTGAAGGCGGATGTGTTGGCGGGGCGCACTAAGCTGCTGTATGTCGCACCCGAGTCGTTGGCAAAAATGGAGAATGTAGCTTTCCTGCGGAAAGTGAGGGTATCTTTCTATGCTGTCGACGAGGCTCATTGTATCTCGGAATGGGGACATGATTTCCGCCCTGAATACCGGAAGATACGTTCCTTTATTTCAGAAATCGGGGTGAGACCGGTGATAGCACTGACGGCTACCGCTACGCCAAAGGTCCAGCATGATATTCAGAAATCCCTGAATATGATCAGGGCCAAGGTTTTCAAATCTTCCTTCAACCGCGAGAACCTGTTTTATGAGATACGTCCGAAGACCAAACAGGTAGACCGCGAAATTATCAAATACATCAAGAGCCACCCCGGGCAGTCCGGGATAGTATATTGCCTTTCACGTAAGAAGGTCGACGAGTTCAGCGAGATACTGAAGGTTAACGATATTCGGGCTCTTCCCTATCATGCGGGCTTGGACGCCACTACCCGCGCTATCCATCAGGATGCCTTCCTGAATGAGGAGGTTGAGGTGATAGTGGCTACCATCGCTTTCGGGATGGGAATCGATAAGCCTGATGTCAGGTATGTTATTCATTACGATATCCCGAAATCCTTGGAGGGGTATTATCAGGAGACGGGACGCGCCGGGCGCGATGGGCTGCGTGGGCATTGCATCTGCTTCTACAGTAAGCGGGATATAATAAAGCTTGATAAACTGCTCCAGTCAAAGTCTACTATCGAACAGGAGATAGGCAAGCAACTCTTGGCCGAGACCGAGGCGTATGCCGAATCGGCAGCTTGCCGACGCAAAATGCTCCTTCATTATTTCGGGGAGGATTTTGAGTCTGACAACTGCGGGGCTTGCGATAACTGCCTCAATCCTAAGGAGAGTTTCGATGCTTCGGATGAATTGGCTGATGCTATCGAGACAGTACATGAGTTAGGAGACTATGCGTCTCCGAATTATCTTGCTCTTATTATGATGGGGCATCATACTGCGGATGTGATCCGCAATGGCCACGGTTCACTCCAAATGTTCGGCTGCCGCAAGGATGTTATGGAGAAAGACCTCCATACTATCATCCGCATGGCGATCTTAGAGGGATATTTGAAAAAGGACATGGAGTCTAACCGGGGACTGAGGATTACCCAGAAGGGACGTAAGTTCCTGGAGGAACCGCATGGATTCGAGGTAGTCTCAGACCGTGAGTTTGCTGATGATTCTCCGGATGTACCGGATCAGCCTGGAGTTGGAGCGGCTGATCAGAGGTTGCTCAATATACTGACCGGTCTCAGGCGATCGGTGGCAAAAAAGCATGAGGTTCCGCCATACGTCGTATTCTCTGATCCCTCTTTGGAGGCCATGACGATCATGTACCCGACAACGGATCAGGAATTGCTGAATATTCCGGGAGTCGGGATCGGAAAGGCAAACCGTTTCGGCGAGGAATTCCTGAAGGTCATCCGGGATTATATAATAGAATATGCGATCCTGCGTCCTACCGATATTCGGGTAAGGACAATCTCGGATGGGGATAGCAAGCTGAATCTTTACCTGATCAAAGGTATCGACCGCAAGATCGACCTCGATGCCCTGGCCGAAAGCAAGGGTATCGACATGGACGAGTTGCTGACCGAACTGGAATCGATAGTGAAGTCGGGAACGCGTATCAACATAGATTACTACCTTAATAAGATATTGGATGAGGACTCAATTGAGGACTTGATGGATTACTTCAGCGAAACTGAGGAGGATGACCTGAATGAAGCCTTCATCGAATTAGGTGATGATTACACAGAAGAGGAGATCCGCCTTGCCCGCATCCGTTTCATCTCCGAAATGGGCAACTAAACTTAAGACCTATTGAGATCCCATACCTCATATATTCATGAGGAAGGATCTAATATATTCATCTATAACTATATTTTAAGTTTACATCTGTAACAAAAAATGACAAAGTTCACCTTACTCTTGGGATGTGCCTTACTGACCTCGGGCATATCCAATGCGGTGGCCGCTCCTTCGCCGGCTAACCGGAACCTAAATGCAATCGCCCAGCAGATGCGGGACGCCGGAGCCAACCAATTTAAGGCTGAGTCACTCCGGAATCTGAAACATGAACAAACCAAGGCTCCTTCCAAGGTAGCTGCGGAATGGGTCGAATACAAGACGGCCTCCTACACCGATGATATCATCGCCTCAATCTTCCAAGGAGTAGAGCCGCAGACGATGACCGTTACCATCGAAGTGGATGCGAATGATCCGACCCATTACCGTATTCAGGAGCCGTATGATACTTACACCTTGAATCTGGAACATAATGGCAATGGACTGTTCGAGTATTACGTTTACGATGACTCGTATGTCTATTTCACCACTATGAACACCGGCCTAAGCCATGAGGGAATAGAGCTGAATGCTCATCTCAATGTTGATGTATTCGTAAATGAATATGGCGTGGAAGAGGTATATGATGTCTATCCGGATGCCTTCCCCGTCTACACCGACGGTATCATAACCGCCCCCTACCTGTTTAATGCAGATGGGAGCCAGTATCCTGTCATGTTAGTAAACTATGCGGGAGATAGCTATGCCGCAAACAGAAACAGCAAATTCAGTATCATTCCAGAGACTGAGGATGAGGATCCTTACACTTGGAACAGCCTTGGAACAGCTACTTACACCGATGACTTCTTAGCTTCATACATCGATGGTGTGAACATCACCACTTTCCCAGTAGAGATCCAGCAGGATGCCGAAGATCCTAACCATTACCGTATCGTTAATCCGTACGCTCAGTGGCCGGTAGAGAATTTTGCTGTAATTCCGGGTGTGGCTGAGTTTTATGTTTATGAAGATGCATACGCATACTTTACAAAGTTCAATACGGGTGTTATCTATCAAGGACATCTCTTGGAAGTACGTCAGAACATATGCGCGGCTCTCCAAAATGGATTGACCTTAGAAACTGCCATTGACATTTTCCCGGAATCGCTTTGCAAATATGAGGATGGTGTCTTGACCGCAACTGCTACTTTCGATAACGATGGCTCACCCTTCTCAGTATTCCAAATTCCAATCGGGGATTTCCTGCATCGCGTGAATCTGGAAGGTGCCTTCCGCCTTGTACTTCCGGGAGCTGGTGAAGGTGGTAATTGGACTACTCTTGGAATGGGTACTTATACTGATGATTTCTTGGCTTCTTATCTCGATGATGTAGAGATCACTACTTTTGAAGTTGAAATCCAGCAGGACAATGAGGATGAGAATCACTACCGGATTGTAAATCCGTATGCTCAATGGCCGGTAGAGGGTTATACTGTAACCCCGGGAATGGCTGAGTTCTATATTTATGAGGATCAATACGCTTACTTCACCGCGTTCAACACCGGCGTGATTTCCGACGGCAACCTTCTCGAGGTAAGACAGAATATCTGCACCGCACTCCAAAACGGGCTTACACTCGAGACTGCGATTGAATTATTCCCGGAATCTCTCTGTAAGTATGAAAACCGCGTTTTGACAGCGACTACTACTTTCGATAACGACGGCTCCCCCTTCTCAGTGTTCCAGATTCCTATCGGTGACTTCCTGCATCGCGTCAACCTTCAGGGTGAATTCCGCCTCGAGATTCCGGAAAAGGACCCGGTAAATGTTGAGACAATCGGAATAGAAGGAGACGCAGCTCCGGTTTATTATAACCTTCAGGGAATAAGAGTAGAGAATCCCGCTTCGGGTCTCATCATCAAAGTCACCGGAGACAAATCCGAAAAAGTCATCCTGAAGTAACCCTTCCCCCCGCTTGCTCCCCTCTCATAAATTTATGAGACCGGGTCTTAATACTTCTCCAAGAAGTAAAATCCCAACTACATTTCCAGATTTCATGGGTGCGCCATCCTCCGATGTCGCACCCATTTTTACCCTATGCGACTCAAAATTAGGTAAGAAATTGAAAGTAGCACATTTCGCCCTATATGTTTCTCAGTTTGGTTTTATCAATACTTTTTCGTAACTTTGCTGTAAGGAATAATTCCTCTATCGAGATGAATAATACATATGAATTAATAAATGGAGATGTGTATGAAGGTTTGAAAAATCTTCATAATGATTCTTGTGATTTAATTATTGTAGATCCTCCTTATGGAGCTTCTTCAACGAAAAATTGGAATTATCAGTCCGAAAAAAAAATCAAGGGATTTGGTGGAGAATGGAGACTCACAAATGAAGTTTGGGATTTATTATCTAAAAATGACTCTTTTGTTTCTACATATATATGGCTTTCGGAATTAAAAAGAATAATAAAAGAGACAGGTTCTATATGGATTCATTCTACCTATCATAATTCTGGCTTTGTAAATGTATGTTGTCAACTTATAGGGTTAGAAATAATTAATGAAATCGCATGGTACAAACGCAACTCTTTTCCTAATCTATCCGGACGAAGACTTACAGCAAGTCACGAAACTATTTTATGGGTTCATAAAGGGAATGAAAAAGCACGCAAATATTTTTTTGATTATGAAGCTTCAAAATCGTTTTCAGCCCCTTACGACTTATTAAAAGAACCCGGTAAGCAAATGAGAACAGTATGGGATATACCCAATAATAAGTCTAAAGAAGAATTAAAATTTGGAAACCATCCAACTCAAAAGCCCATAAGGGTGGCTGAGCGAATTCTGGCTTTAACTGGAGTTGAAGGTGGCACCCTTCTTATACCATTTGCAGGCTCTGGAACTGAAATGGTAGCCGGTATAAAATATGGAATGAATGTAATAGGCTTTGAAATTGATAATGAATACTTTTCTATTGCCAAACGAAGACTTGATGATGTTATACTAAAATCTGCATTCACATTATTCTAATGAAACCTCTATCACCTGTAATAAAATGGTTTGGTAGCAAACGACCGGTTGCTGAAGAAATATCAAAATATTTTCGTCCATGTGCAACTTATTTTGAGCCCTTCGTCGGAGGTGGTTCTATGCTCCCATTTGCTAAAGCGTCAAAAGGCTATGCTTCTGATATCATTCCGGAATTGATTTCTCTATGGAATATGATTAAAGAGGATCCACAGACAGTAGCTAATGAATATGAGCTAAGATGGGATAGATTGCAGAAAAACGGAGCTGAAGTTTATTATCAAATACGGGATGAATTCAATAAGACAAAAAACTGTTTAGATTTTTTGTTCTTAACTCGCACTTGCGTAAATGGCATGATACGCTACAATGCAGCAGGTGAATTTAACAATTCATTTCATCTCTCTCGTTCTGGTATTAACCCACAAACTTTTCGTCAGATAGTACTTAAATGGAGTAACATTATTAAAAACATACATTTCTTGAATGTTGATTACCGAGAATGTCTTTCAACGGCTAAGAAAGGAGATTTTGTTTTTCTTGATCCTCCCTATGGAGGTACCAAAGATAGATACACTAAACAACCTTTTAATCTCACAGAGTTCTACAATGAGTTGGAGAGATTAAATTCAATCGGAGCATATTGGATGTTAACTTTTGACGGAAGCTCAGGAGACCGCAAGTATTCCTTTGCTCCTCCTTCTGAAGTTTATAAACATAGGTTTAGTGTCCAAACTGGAATCTCTGCCTTCTCGAAGGTCATCGATAGGAAGAAAGAAGTTATTTCCGAGTCAGTGTATCTTAACTTTGAACCCATTAATCAATCCTTGAACCTTTTTGATTTCTTCAATCAAGAAACTGGCTCTCTCGTTGGTCAACAAATGCAATAGGCTCTCATCACCAAATTCAAATGCCAAAACAGCATCCAGAGATCCTTCATTTAAACACATAGACATTTCTTTATCCTTCTTATAAATAAACGCTCCTACTGAAATAGCCTGAAATTCATTAAAGGTACGCTTACCTCTGTAAATCCTCCAGTCCATCTCGGCTTCTTTTATACTTGTTGGGACTTGCCCAAACAGCTCCTCTAAGTAAGCCACAAGATTCACACCTATTTTTTCTTCTAGGTCTTTGCCTGCTCCTTTTGACTCGATGGAAACAAAAAGTTTTCTGTCACTTTTACCTTGTTGAAATACATGGTCTGGTCGCTTACCACCCACAGTAGATACTCTAGGAAGCGAGGTCCACCTGAAAATAGTATGGCCATCGTACAGATTTATTCCCGACCAATCCCCTCCTGGAGGGTTACACAAACACTCATTCAAAGAGCTGTTGCTAAGAATTTGGTGTATGGCCGTATCTGTATCTTGCTCAGTGAAATCATTCGGAACCCC
Organism: uncultured Sangeribacter sp.; assembly: GCA_964553075.1. Taxonomy (GTDB): domain Bacteria; phylum Bacteroidota; class Bacteroidia; order Bacteroidales; family Muribaculaceae; genus Lepagella. The sequence continues at coordinate 15,156 of CAZKJP010000055.1, forward strand.
ATTTGATTTTTGAATTTTTACTGGATTACTATGGATACCATTGTTTTTTGGAGCTTTTAGGAAAATTGGCTTCTGTTGGGTAACACTATGGGCAAAAATGTATTGCGACAGATTTAATACCGACTGCCATAATCCATTTTCCGCCGCTAATTCCTTTATAGACTTCTCTAATTTTAACCATGTATTCGACTTAGCAGGACCATAGACAACAGAAACTATATTAACGGAATCTCGAAGGATCATACGGGCTAAAGGACAGAGACCTCTATCTGGACGTGAATCTTCACCATCCGGTTTATATCCTGTTATCCATATCATGGCTAAATCTTTCCTATGGGAAAAATTAATTTTAAAATTCGGATAAATCTCCCGAAAGATCTCAGTTAACTCAGCAATTTTTTCTTTTGGCACGATGCATATGGGAATATCGGAGGATCCGATAGTTAGACAATCAAGTTCCACTACCCTCTTTAACAATTGGCGTATTTCCTTAGGCACTTTTACTTTCTTTGCAATGGTTTTTGACCATTTGAGAGAGGAATGATTTCGAATCCATCTTGACCGATTCTTTGAGTGAAGATATTTCCTCCAATCGTTACCTAATAAAGTATTTTTTACTTTCCTGCGTGAAGCTAACCTCTTTACAAGAGCAAGGGCTTTTTGTTCCAAGATGTTCTTTTCCTCATGGAATTCTTCTCCTGTTAAAATTTTTCTCAATAAGCTCACGGACTCCTCATATCCGAAAATGTCTTCAAACTCCTTATACAATGCATCCGTAATAGAGGGGTGTGGACGATAAATGGGTAAGCAAAGCCTCATTGAGTCTTCCGAAAGCGACAAATATGAGAAAGGAACAATAGGATTGGGAAAACGAGGTGCGTGTATATCTCTTGTGGCAGAATCCAACTCCACTCCTCCAAGATCAGCAAAATACAAGTATGGAACTCCGCTCAGAACTGATGATAAGGCTCTTCCATTTCTTTGCCAGGAGTTATTACCCGCCGGTAGTGCAGAGCAAAATTCAAAGCCGATTAAAATTTTTTCAGAATCTCCTTCGACTGAGGTGATATAAGCGTCCGGACCTTCTCTCACTACCCCTCCATACTTTAGCAGTTCATTAGTTATATCAACTCCCCATCTTGCATGACCTGCAAGGAGTTCCACTATATATTGATCCCCCTTATAGGCTAAGGAGTACATCGGCCTATATATAGGACTTTCACACAACAGGGCTTTTTGGTGAAAGGCTTCCCCTATCAAGGACAATGTTCTCTCACACTCAACAATATTATCCCCGTGTATCCTCAGCTGAATTTTCATTTATCAAACAAATCTTTAATAGTCACGCCTAAGGCTGTTGCAAGCTTATGTATATTTTTTAAGGTTATGTTTTTCTCTGCTCTTTCAATCATTCCGATATACGTACGATGAAGATCCGCTTTTTCAGCCAATTGTTCCTGAGACATATTCCTATCCTTACGGATATTCTGAATAGTCTTTCCAAACCGTATTAATATTTCTTGCTCTTTATCCATTTTAATTCGCAAAGTTACTGTTGTTTATCGTTATTCACAACATACTATAGTTAGCATCAATCTCACATATACCTTACTGCTATTAGTACCAATGGAACGAGGGAAATTTGGGGTGGCCCAGTTCCTGAGCATCATGCAGCAAGCATCCTACATTTATAAGGAGTTAGAATAAAACTAGCTTGGAGGATAAAAAAGTGCCAGGGCTGCACAAAAAAAAGATCTATATGAGTCCTGCTCATAAAGAATCTCTATCGAGAAAACTTTATTTCTACTGTTACGTTTGGGGGTTCTCAATCGTATCTAGAGTAGAACACAATGAAAAAGGACGTACTGACATCATCATTCCTGGAGATCCGGAGTAAAATGCACCGGATTGCGATGAGGCTTCTTCACAACGACGAGGATGCCAAGGATGCCGTACAGGATACTTTCGAGAAATTGTGGTCGAAAGAGGAAATAGAATCCAATGCGGAGGCTCGCAATAAATTGGTGCATGTGTTACGCAACACTTGCATAGATCATCTAAGAACCAACCATTACGTACCCCTGGAATCTGTCGAAACAGATATGAAGGGAGAATACGAAATGGAAATTGAGGATATGGAGCAGTATGAGAGATCAATTGTAAAAGGATTGACTAAAAACCAACTGCGTATCTATACCCTAATTACTCACGATTGCCTTGATTACGATGAGGTAGCCAAAAGGCTTAATATGACTGTTGAGGCAGTGAGAATGAATATGAGCCGTACCCGGAAAAGGATTTCCGAAAACATCAAAAAGCTTGATCGATGAATACCGAAAAAATAAACTTCACCATAGATGAACTGGACAAGCTTTGCGGTCTATATATGGACTGTAAACTCACTGTCTTGGAAGAGAAAGAGCTGGAATACATACTTTCCAAGACATCCCTTACGTCTACATCAATTGAAGAGGTTAGAAGACTTACCGGGATCCAGACATTGAAGTCTACCTTATCAAACCCAATTAAAAGAAAGAGGTTTATTAATTGGTGGATCCCGACTGGTATTGCTGCGAGCATTGCCTTGATACTCTGCGTCGGCGTAGCATTTCTTCATCCTGGGAATTCCATATCCTCAGGTTCTAATGATTATATAGCTTATGTCAATGGTCAGGAGATAAGAGGTGATGTTGCCAAAGCACAGATTGAGTCTGAGACACGTAAAGCCGAAGATTTCATAAACAGAATTTCGGAATTAGAAAAAGAGGAACAAAACAAGATTGAGCAATTCATGAACCATCAAAAAGATATAAGATGAGACAATTAGTAACCTTATTAGCATTAACACTCCTCGCTGTTGCAGTATACGCCAAAGCACCAAATTTGGCAGCGGAGAAACTTTTTGATGGTAGGTATAACAAAACTACCGGTGTTACCTCACACGTGTATATAAATAATGGTACATATTATCGAAGCTTAACTATCGAGAATAATCCTAAAGTTCTAAAGGCTATCCTCGAAACCATGAAAGCCGATACTCCTAAAGCATCACAATATTCTGATCATCAGGATAAAGAAGGACAATACACTTCAATCCAAGTACGAAATAATGGAGAAACCATTTTCATAGGACTTCAACAGGATAACAAAGGTGGAGGATACTTCTTTATTCAAGGGAAAGAATCTGCGTTTAAATAACTTTTAATCACTCTTTTATGAAAACTATCTGTAAGCTGCTCTTTGGAGCGGCCATACTA
>CAZKJP010000056.1:0-18406 GCA_964553075.1 uncultured Sangeribacter sp.
CGATGATGCGGTTCTTGGGGAGACCGGAGATCTTGTGGATCAGATAGGTCATGGTATCCATCGGGTTGGAAACGCATACGATAACAGCATTGGGGCTGTATTCGAGCACGCTCTTTGTTACCTGCTCTACGATCTTGGCGTTTACTCCGATGAGTTCTTCACGGGTCATGCCGGGTTTGCGGGGGATACCGGAAGTGATTACTACAACGTCACTGTTGGCAGTGGCTGCGTAATCATTGGTAACACCGTTGATACGGGTGTTCATGTCGAGAAGATTGGCGGTCTGCATCATATCCATGGCTTTTCCCTCGGAAACGCCTTCCTTGATGTCGATCATTACAACTTCATCGGCTACTTCACGGATAGCCATTACATTGGCTGCGGTAGCGCCTACATTGCCGGCGCCAACTACGGTTACTTTAGACATAAGTTAACTTTATACTAAGTAAAAATTGATTTTGGTTACTAAATTTAAGGTGAATTGCCTTTCGGGGTGATATCGGATCTCAACCATAATCGCACAAATCCGGATTCCCATTCCCGAAGCCGCAATTCCTTGACAAAGTTAATAAAAATCGGCGTTATAAACCTGGTCTTTCCATACTTATTTCAAGTCTATTTCCTTCAACTGACAAGATTTCTCAATATTATGGAGGGGTAAGAGACTCTGTGGCCGGTGGGACTCAGATCTCTCCCTTACCGTAACGGATGACCTCTGGCTCCCGGCCTGTGCAATCTATAATAGTTGAAGGTTCCATTTCGCCATCTTCCCCCTCTACAATCATATCCACTTCATGCTCATATTTCTCAGCTATCAGCTCAGGATTGATTGCATAATCTTCATCTTCGTAATCTATCGAAGCGTTCATCAGCGGACGACCTAACATCTCTACTATCCGGCGCGTAGTCTCATTGGCCGGTATCCTTACTCCTACATTCTTTCTGTCCTTAAAGGCTTTGGGAAGGGTAGAGGAGGTCTTGAAAATGAATGTATAGGGACCGGGAGTAAGCTCCTTCAGCATCTTGAAAGCATAATTGTCATACCGGGAGTACTCAGAAGCCATGGATATATCATCGCATAAGATCGAGAGGGTGTTTTTCGCAGGATTTATATTCTTTATCCGGCAAATGCGCTCGATCGCCTTAGCGTTCAAGGAATCACACGCTATACCATAGAGAGTGTCAGTAGGAATGATGATCACTTCTCCATTCTGGAGAGCCTCTGTAATCTCCCGAAGTTGCTTTTCCGATGGATTGTCACTCCATATCTTAATAGTTTTCATGGCGAGGTTATTAAGAACTTCTTTTATTATCGCTTCAAAAATAGTAATTTTGCAAATTACAAGCAAATATAGAAAAAGGAACTTGAATGAAAATCGGAATATTAGCTGCTATGGGGAAGGAGATAGAGCTCCTGCGCCCGCTTTTAAAGGAAGCGAAAGAGATTGAACTGGAGAATAAGAAGGTCTGGCTCGGAAAGATAGGAGACCATGAGATAGGGCTGATGCAATGCGGAATCGGGAAGGTAAATTCCGCTCTAAACGCGCGAAGGTTGATCCAATATCTTCAACCGGATCTGATTATCAACTCCGGAGTAGCGGGTGGAGCGGATGCTTCGATGCATATCGGGGATCTGTTGGTCGCTGAGGGAGCGGCATATCATGACGTATGGTGCGGACCCGGTACTGAATATGGAGCTGCCGATGGCTTTCCGGCTATCTTGGGATGTGATCCGGCTCCAATCAATAAGGCCCGTGAATTATTAGGTGAGAAAGGTATCAGATACGGACTCATTTGCAGCGGTGACAAATTTATATGCACTCCGGAAGAGGTGGATTTTATAAAGTCCAAGTTCCCGGAAGCATTAGCCTGCGATATGGAATCAGCCTCAATAGGGCAAGTCTGTATGGAAGCGGGAATACCTTTCAATATCCTTAGGGTTGTTAGCGATACTCCCGGACAGGGCGAGAATATTTCTCAGTACAAGAACTTCTGGACAGAAGCCCCTCAGAAGACTTTCAAGGCTGTAGAGACCATTATAAATGCACTATTATAAAAAGCATCGAAGGAGGGTGTGTCATAAAACATACCCTCCTAAAAGTTTTCAATAATTTTTATAAGTCTTGGTTAACCCTCTATATCTGAGGTCGGTGCGATAAGCTTATATCCTTTACCATGGATGTTGATGATTTCGATCATCGGATCATCTCTCAGCAACTTACGCAGCTTGGTGATATATACATCCATGCTTCGGGCATTAAAGTAGTTATCATCGATCCAGATTGTCTTCAGCGCATAATTACGCTCTAAGATATCATTCATGTGCTGACAAAGCAGAGTCAACAGCTCGCTTTCTTTAGTAGTCAGCTTCTGGGTCTTGTTGCCATCTATAAGCACCTGTTTCTGAGTATCAAAGGTAAATTTACCAAGCTTATAGAGAGTGATCTGCTTGTTTCTCTTACCTTGAATACGGCGGATGATGGCAGATATACGCATTACCAGTTCCTCCATTGAGAAAGGTTTGGTAATATAGTCGTCAGCTCCGATCCCGAAACCTTCCAGCACATCCTCCTTCAGATTTTTTGCTGTCAGGAAAATGATAGGAACCTCACTGTTTACGTTGCGGATTTCCTGAGCCAATGTGAAACCATCCTTCTTCGGCATCATCACATCCAAAACACAAAGGTCGTAGCGCCCCTTCAGGAACTCCTTGTAGCCTTTCTCTCCGTCTGCACAGAGGTCAGCTGAAAAACCCTTCGCATGCAAGAACTCCTTAAGAAGCATGCCGAGATTCTCATCATCCTCGCAGAGTAATATTTTCAATTTGTCTTCCATAACTGTCTATAATCCTATATTTAACTAATTCTTTTTCTCTATTAATTGTTTTTGACAAAGCTTATTTTTGTTCCCCCTTACCTTTCTCTCCCTTTCTTATCTTCCCCCTAAAGATTATGCTCTCTCTATTGACGGTCTGTCAGTGGGAGAGTGATAGTGAAGGCAGTTCCTTTACCATAGTCACTTTCTACCGTTATCGTGCCTCCGAAGATATTGACCATCTTCTTAACGTATGCTAACCCGAGTCCGAATCCCTTGACATTATGGAGGTTACCGGTTGGTACGCGATAGAATTTCTCGAAGATCCTCTTCACGTCCTCGCGCTTGATTCCGATACCATTATCAGATACCACTATCTGGATATGTTTCTTATCCGGATTCCGAGTCAGGATTCTGAGCCTAAGAGGCATCTCCTCGTTTCGGTATTTTACCGCATTGTCTAAAAGGTTGAATATGACATTGGTAAAGTGCATCTCGTCTATATTCACCGTATCCTCTTCAGCCTCGAGATCCATTTCCAAAGTTCCTCCGAACTTCTCGACCTTGAGCTTGAAAGTCTTGACTACAGTATTGGCAATCTGGTTTACATCAACCAAAGTCAGATTAAGCGCGGAGGCTGAGTTTTCCAGCACCGACATCTGCAGCACCTTCTCGATCTGGAATCTCAATCTCTTGGATTCATCACCTATGACTTCAGCCAAGTGATTAAGCATGGCCGGGGATTTCATTACCGATTGGTCCCCTAACATCTGAGCGGCCAATGATATAGTCGAGACAGGAGTCTTCAGCTCATGGGTCATGTTATTTATGAAGTCTGTCTTTATCTCGGTCAGCTTTTTCTGGCGGAACGCCAAGACTATTGTGAAGATAAAGATAACCAATAACATAACGGTCAAGGCCAATGTAGGAATGATAAACCGTACCGAGGAGAAGATATATGTATTGGCGGATGGGAACTCTACGTAAAGTTGATACTGATTATCAAGGTTTGGGAAAAGGGTGATCGAATATGCCTCATCCATGTCTGCACGGTTGAAACCGGCGGTAGCGTAAACAGGCTGTTGGTGAGCGCGTGTAACGGCGAACTCAAATGGCAACTCAACCCCGTTCCTTTTCAAAGCATCCGAGAGATAATGGCGGATGATAGTAGAATCCGCCCTCTCGACAACTGGTCTTGAAGGAGCATCCTGAAGTATGGCTAAGATTACATCATTCACCAGCCCTCTCTGATAAAGATACTGGGTGCGCAATGTTTCCTGAATCTTACCGTAACGGTCTCCTATATTCTGGGTAGCGGATGGAAAGCCGATCTTTGCCAATTCCTTATTGAAAGGAGCAAAATCCTGCTCCATCACTTCACCCCCGGAAACGGCAGCCACATCTTCTGCTAAGAAATGGATGCTCTCCTGGCGTTCTAAGAACTCCGAGGTAGAATAAAGGGAGCGCATTACTCCTTCTGAAAACTGGCTCCTGCGCATACTGACCATGTTTTCCAGATACATTATCTGGAAATAAAGTAATGCACCGAAAGTAATGGACATTACTATTGTCAGGAGCCAAATCAGATTTTTCTTCATATCATCTTTCTCTACACCTATACTAACATTTAATTCCCCGGGATGTTTATTTAAATTAAGAAAATGTTAAAAATAACTATGGAGAATAGCCCCTTCGGATTTATCCCTATCCATAATTTGCATAAGGCCTAATTATTTATTACTTTTGTATTTATGAAGCATCTAAGTATATTTCTTTCTTTTGTACTCCTCCTTTCGCTGTTTACGGGTTGTAAGTCAGATGAGCCCGAACAGGTAGAGGAGCCATCTCAGTTCTCGCTTGTTCCTGAACCTAAGTGTCAAAGCACTCTATTAATATATTCTGTTGCAGCTAACAACCTGCAACCCATACTCCGCAACGATTCAATTGAAATGACCCAAGCCGCACCTGAAATTGAAGGGTTGGCTAAGAATTATAAGGTAATACTTTATCTTGCTCCAAAGCAGGGAGTGCCGACCTTGTCCGAACTAAAAGTAGATAAGGATAATAAGGGGTATTTCCAATTGATGAAAACATACGAGAGGGATATACCCTCGACTCATCCGGCCCGCATGAAGCAAGTTTGGCAAGATGTCAAGACCTACCGACCGGCTGCTACCTATAGTATGATGTTGGAATCTCATGGTTCCGGTTGGACGCCATATTTCTGTGAACACCCCACTCCTAATAATGGGGATGGTACTACTGCTTACGCGTTCGGCTCAGACCAGACCCTCGGATACAAGGACCGCATGGATATTCTGGAATTGGCCGAAGCGCTGAAGGACACAAAATTGGATTTCATCTGGTTTGATGCCTGCTACATGGCCGGGATTGAGACTATATACCAGCTACGTGATACCGCTAATTATTTCGTAGGGTATGTTACAGAAATAGACGGGGAAGGAGTCCCGTATAATCTGGTGTTACAGAAAATTGCCGGTTCTTCAGCTAATTTAGTAGAAGCAGCTAAAATAGTTTTCGACACTTATAATCAAGTTGACAGAGCAGTCTCAATAAGCATAATCGATCTCTCAAAGATGTCCGGGTTGGCTGCTGCTACCCGTCCCTTTGCTACAGTTGAGGAGATCACGTATGCAACCTTCCTGCAGAATTATGCTCGTTTGCCTGACGGTCCTTTCTATGACTTCGGTCAGTATATCAATAGGGTCAGTGATTCAGTTTTGTTCCCGGATAATGACATAGCTGCTTTCAATCAAGCTTTAGATGAGGCGGTTATTTTTAAGGCCATTTCAGCCAAGGATTTCCGCGGATTTACCGTTGATCAGGAGGCATACAGTGGCATCAGCACCCATATTCCAGGTCAACCTACGACGGTTCCGGCTAACGAGGAATACTGGTTCCAAACTGATTGGGCACATGATGTGTATCCCACTCCCAATACTCAGAAATGAATATCTTTTAAAACTTAAAACCTCAGAATAGCTAATGTTTCAATCTGACGACCTTCCTATCGTTGACTTACCTGATAAAATAGAATCAGGCAAGACCGCTCTTAAGGCCCTTGAGGGGTTATCCTTTGATGACGCGATTACTAAGATCGCCAATTCAATCGTCGATTTCGGTTTCAAGTTGCTGATCGCCATACTGATTTTCTACGTAGGACGATTCATTATTGGCCGAATTTTCAAGTTTGTCAACAAGGTTCTTGTTAGCCGGAAGATTGATGCCTCTCTGACTACATTTGTCCTTTCGCTGATCAAGATGGTACTCTATTTCATCTTGATTATAACGGTCATTGGTATTTTAGGTATCGAAACCAGTTCATTCCTTGCCCTGTTCGCCTCTGCGGGCGTGGCAATCGGTATGGCGTTGAGCGGAACTTTGCAGAATTTTGCCGGAGGAGTGCTGATCCTGTTGTTGAAACCTTACCGAGTAGGCGACTTTATCGAGGCCGGTGGTTTTACCGGTACGGTTAAGGCTATCCAGATTTTCCATACCGTTATAAACACGGTAGACAATAAAGCCATCATCATTCCGAACGGTGGCCTGTCAACAGGAAGCATCAACAATTACTCCCTGGAAGAATACCGTCGTGTAGATTGGACCATTTCCCTTTCTTACTCTACCGATTATAAGGCTGCGGCCGAATACATAGCTAAAATGCTCCTCGAAGATGACCGGGTTGTGATCAAGTATATCGAGGATGATCGAGAGAAACGCCGTCAGAAGGGTCTGGAGCTGCGCCAAGAAATGATTGCGAAAGGAGAAGCGGTAGAGGAGGAAGTTCAGCCGAAGAAGCCTTCCCTTTGGAACCGTATTGTCCATTCTTCCCGTAAGCGTAGGGAACAATTGGCTGCCAAACTTGAGACTGATACCAGCCTTACCAATGCTCTCCCGGATAGGGTGGACCGCTCGCCATTTGTGGCTTTAAGTCAGTTGGCCGACAGTAGTATCAATCTTACCGTTAGGGCATGGACACACAGTAGCAATTACTGGGGACTTTATTTCCATTTCAACCAGAGGTTCTTTACAGAGCTACCGAAAGCCGGATTTGAATTCCCGTTCCCGCAGTTGGATGTACACATGAAACCGGAGTAATCCTTTTATGAGACGGGTCTAAGTTTAAACGACTTCAAAAGCTGAGAAATATGGATCGGTATTCTCGACAGATAGCCATTGAAGGAATTGGCAAGGAGGGCCAGGATCGCATCCGAAAAGGGAGTGTGATGATCATCGGTTGCGGGGCGTTGGGGTCAGTCGTGGCCATGTATTTAGCGGCTGCCGGCGTAGGACGCCTTATATTAGCTGATTTCGATACCGTAGATCTCTCTAATCTCCAGAGGCAGATCTTTTATGCGGAGTCCGAGACCGGGGAAAAGAAAGTACTCCTGTTAGCCAAGAGGATTCGGGCTTTGAATCCCGAAGTGGAAGTAGAGGTGATCCAGAATTTGATCACCCTTAAGAATGGTGCTGAATATGCATCCCATGCTGATTTTATCATCGATGCTACCGACAATCCCTCATCTAAATACATGACGGATAAGCTAAGTGAATCCCTTGGAATCCCATGTTGCATCGGAGGGGTAGAAGCATTGAGGGGGCAACTGATCACTATTTTCCCGGAGGACATACGATATAGGGATCTTTTCGCGGACCTGCCTCAGGATCCGGGATTGACTCCTTGCTCCATTGCCGGTGTCTTAGGACCGACAGCCGGGGTTGTGGCCTCCCTACAAGCGGCTGAGGCTTTGAAATTTTTGAGTGGCCACGGCAAATTAAACCGTAACGCCATTCTGGATTTAGACTTATCCAATCAGAGGTTCACTCTCCTGAACCTTTGATATGACTTCCGTACACTTGTAATTTTCATCCCTGTACTGATTACAGGGTATTTATTCACCTATTTTATACCTACATGAAACAAAACCTACTGTTTCTCGCGGCTGCAACCTTAGTGTCCGGTCTGGGCATCAGCAGTCTTGCGGAGACCCGGTTCCGTAGTCTGGATGATCCATCCAGCAAACCCGGTCTCAAAGTTGAGCGAAGAAAAATAGCGGAGAATAGCCCGGGAGCCTTCCATCTTCGGAAAGGACATCCGTCGGTTATCCAAGGCTTAAGACGCAATAACCCTTCTTTTGAGATACCGAGCCAAAGGAAACTCGATCTACAAAGAAGAGTTGCATCGAGCCAGAAGAAGTTACGCGGCGCAATGATCGACAACTCCCTTTGGTACACCTCCGAACCTCAGTATGGTATCTACGAGTTGAGTACCCAAGTCGGAGAGCCGGAATATGAAGCTGTTGTCCTGGATCCCAAGTTATATGTGATGGACGCGGTTTATACCGGATCTGTGTATTGGACTTCTTACGCTGAAGAGGATCCCTTTACCTTCCAGCCTACCTCCATGACCTATTATACTTATAACCCGGAGACTTGGGAAGTGATAAACGAGCAGGTTGGAGACCTGAATCTTTCCTTCATAACTTCGGCCTGGTCACCTACCGATGAGATGGCATACGTTACCTACGATATGGCCACCGGAAAGAAATTCGGTGCATTCCTTGTTGAGGATGGCACTTTGATCGCCATAGGGAATACCGACAAGCGAATGACCGCTTTGGCTTGCCATGATAACGGAACCCTTTATGGTATTGATAGTGATGGGTATCTGGTAATAATTAATCCCGAAACAGGAAAGAACATCTCCACGATAGGATATACCGGAGCTGCTTCCTATTGGCGTACTTCCGGAGCTATTGATTCCGAAAACAATATATTCTATTATATAGAATGTGGATCTTCAAAAACATCGGTATGGGCTATTGACTTAGAGACAGCTGAGGGTGTGAAGCTCTATGACCTCTCAAATACCGAGGAGTTAATAGGTCTTTATGTCGTATCGGACTCTACAGATCCTCAGTCACCGGCTCTTCCTACGGATGTTGAATTGAATTTTGAAGGGGCTTCTCTTTCCGGTTCCTTGTCTTTTAATGTGCCTACATTATTTTATGACGGTACACAAGGAGTGGGTACTATATCCTATAGTGTAGTTATAGATGAAGAGGAGACAATCACCGCTGAAACTTCATGGGGTGCTAATGTCAATATACCTCTATCATTTGAAGAACCCGGCAATCATACCATCTCCGTAACCCTTTCTAATGATCATGGCAATTCCAAACCGGTAACAATCTCCGGTTGGATCGGGTCTGATATTCCGAAAGGTGTTACCGATACCTCTATTTCTTGGAAGGATGGTGTATTTACCGTCAAATGGTCTGCTCCGCAAGAAAGTGAAAACGGTGGTTATTTCGATCCGGAATCTTTAAGGTACACGGTTGTGAGGATGCCGGATAATATTACGGTTGCCGAACAGATTGCCGAAACAGAGATTTCGGATGAGGTTGCGGAGCCGGTGAACCAGATAAAGGGATATACTTATAAGATAACCGTATATGCAGATGGAGTAGAAGGTGAGACTGTAACTACTTCCAAGAAATCTATCGGTTATCTGGTTCCTCCTTACTCAAATTCATTTGATTCTTCAGATGATATTTCCGGTTACACGGCTGTGGACGCTAACGGCGATGGTAAGAAATGGGGCTACAATACCAGTTCCCAGGCTTTCCGTATCCAATATAATTCATCGAAGGCTATGGATGACTGGTTGTTCTCTCCCGAGTTCCAACTCGAAGCAGGCCATAGTTACACTTTCTCTTTTAAGTCTAAAGCTCACAATAATACCAATCCCGAGAGAATCGAAGCCGGAATAGCTACTGCGGCCAAAGCATCGGCTGTCGTTGAGATGATCGTTCCCTCTACTGATATTGTGACCAATGAGTATGTGACTCTTAGCGGAATCTTTACCCCCTCTGAGACTGGTCGATATAGGTTAGGACTCCACGGTATCAGCGATAAGGATAGGTATTATCTCTACGCTGATGATATTGAGGTCAGTGAAGGCGCGTCAGGTACCACCCCCGCCGGTGTTACGGATTTCACTGTCATCCCGGCTGCCGATGGATCTTTGAAAGCCGAAATATCTTTCAAGGCTCCTTTAAATAATTTGAACGGGGAGACACTCTCTTCTATCGAAAAAATTGAATTGAAGAGGAACGAGTCTTTGATTCATACTTTTGATTCGCCGGCTCCCGGTCAGGAATTGACTTACACCGATTCTGAAGCTCCGGCTCGTAATGTGATTTATTCCGTGACTGCCTTTAACGAGGATGGAAAGGGTATAACCCTCCATAACTCCGTCTTTATTGGATTTGATGCTCCAAAACCAATTTCAGGTCTCAGCGTAGGGATCGGTGAGAATACCGGACAGGCACTTCTTACCTGGACACCCTCTACTGAGGACTTGAATGGTAAGCAACTTCAAGGATCAGACGTTACATATACCGTTTTCAGAAATGTCGGAAACGAAAGCCGGATTATCGCTGAGGGCCTTTCCGTAACTTCCTATACCGATCAATATTTGGGAGCTGATGAGGATCAGGAATTTGTATCTTATTCAGTAGCTGGTGTTACAGCCGGTGGTACTTCCGGAACAGTTACTTCTGCTCTCATTCCTTTAGGACGTCCCTATACTCTACCGTTCAATGAATCTTTTGCTAATGGACGGGTGACTTATGATTGGGGGCTCGACAGCAGCAACCCGGCTGCAGGTTGGCTTTTGGGACAGGATACCTCGATTGACGATATCGACTCTGAGGACGATGACAATGGATTGGCTATTTTGCAGGGCTTAACGGCCCAGTCTTGGGCGAGTCTTATCTCAGGTTCTATCGCTATCCCAGCGGATGGTAATTCGGTGCTGACGTTTGCCTATTACAATTATGCTACTTCCAACTTCATTGAGATATATGGAATGGAAACGGGTGCTGAAGAGGCTTACTTGCTCGGCAAGTACATCATGTCCGCATCCGAGCCGGAAGGATGGAAGAGAGTATCTATAAATCTTGATGATTTCAAAGGGGAGAATATCCAATTGATTATCAAAGCTACCATTATAGACTCGACTGTAGTAGTGATAGATAATATAGAGATTGCTACCAGGTTCGCTGAAGACCTGTCCCTGCTTTCAGTTTCTTTACCGGCCCGCGTAAATCCGGGTTCTGATTTTGAGATATCCGCTAAAGTATTGAACTCAGGTCTTCAGAGGGTTGACAACTTTACAGTTTCCCTGTTTGTAGACGGCACGGAAACAGAGATTTCAGATCCTATTTCCTTGGAATCAAATGCCAAGACAGACGTTATTTTTAACCGTTCTCTCAATGCCGGGGATAATGAGGTCGCCCAGTATTATGTGAAAGTGAATTTCTCCTCCGATATGAATCCTGATGACAATATGTCCGAGACTTTCACTCAATTACTCGTATGGCCGGAAATGCCTACTCCAGACGGCTTGACTGCTACTTCAGACGACAATGGCAATATTACTCTTGGTTGGTTAGCCCCCGATCTCAGTGTTCAGCCGATGGCTGCTGTAACGGATGACTTAGAGGAATATACTCCCTTCTCTACCGGTCTGGCCGGAACTCAGGTTTATGATGATTATGTTGGCGACTGGGCGATTGTAGATCGCGATGGAATTACACCATACGATATTACAGTTGGAGGGGAAGTAGTACGCTATCCCAATTCCGGAAGACCGATCGGCTTTATGCTTCTCGATCCTTCGATCTTCAATACTCCGGAGGTCTGGAATACCCATAGCGGGGATAAAATGTTCGTAAGTTTCGCTGTTCAGCAAGGATCCAATGATGACTGGTTGATCTCCCCGCGTCTGGATGGCTCAGCCCAGGAAATCAGCTTCTTTGCCCGTTCGCTGACACCTCTTTACGGATTGGAAAGTTTCCAGGTTTATTATTCTTCTACCGATACCAAAATAACTTCTTTCTCCCGACTGATGTCTGAGGAAGAGACCCCGGATGAATGGACTGAATACAAAGTTCAGCTACCTGAGGGTGCCCGTTATTTTGCTATAAGGTGCGTATCTCAGAACACCTTCGCTTTCCTTGTTGACGATATAACATTCGTTCCTGCTCATCCCTTCGAAGGTTTGGAACTGATAGGATATAATGTTTACAGAGATAACGAGAAAGTCAATACCGAGGCATTGGTAACAGAAGCTTATATAGATAGTGAAGTATCAGAGGGCAAGCACTTCTATAATGTCTCTGCGATCTTCAATAGGGGTGAGTCCAGATTGTCGGATTCTGCTGACATAGAGATTACCGGTGTCAGTGCTCCCATGATTAGCAGTAATGTGAAGATATATGGAGATAAGGTGATAATCTCAAACCCTGAGCTGAAGAAGATTCGAATTGATTCAGTTACCGGTCTCCAGATATTGTCAGAAGAGGGTAAACAGACATTGGAAGTTTCCTTAGAATCAGGTATCTATGTAGTTACCATAGGGGATAGCATCTATAAAGTAAGAATAAAATGAATAAATTAATGGTTGCGGGAGGGATAATGCTCTTGGGAGCGTTATCCGCCTCCGCGGCTGTTCCGCATGGAATAGCCAATGTAATGGGAGCCCGGTCATGGGAACAGATCGCCGAACCTCCCTACGGAATGTATTCTTTCCCGATGGAGGATGGTACTCCGGTACGTATCGCGGGTAATGTTGTTCCCGGAAATTTGGGAGCCGTCTATGTCGGAGACCGGTATTTTGTAATTGAAGGAATTGCAACCTCAATTTCCTCCTTTATTACAAATTACCTCTATGACACTGATACATGGCAGAAGATAACAGATTTCAGAGGCGAGAACATCACTGCCTTTGATATGGCATGGAATGAGCAGACTGATATAGTTTACGGCTACTTCCATAGTTTCGAAGATGAGCATGAGTATTTCGGTACCATTGATATCAATACGGGCAAGACAGAGGAGATTTGTCAGCTTCCCTTTATTGTCAGAGCCATGAGCTTCGATTCTAATGGTCAACTCTATGCTATCAGTTCCCAGGGTGCTCTCTATAGGATAGATACGGAGACAGGTGCCTATGAATTGGTAGGGGAGACGGGTTGCCAAAGCCGGTGGACCACTTCAGGTGCTATAGATGGCTCTACACGCTCTTTCTATTACATCACCTGTAACGACAATAATTCGGATATCTATAAAATAGATCTGGATTCTGCCGAAGCTACCTATATGGGAGAATTGGATGATAATATGGAGATAGCGGGTCTTTACTTCCCGGATCCCTCCGCTCTTCCTTCAGCGCCGGCCAAAGGTGAGATAACCGCGTCCTTCATTGATGGATCTTTGGATGGTACTCTTTCCATTGTCTTGCCTCAGACTACTTTCGATGGCTCCGCTTTGAATGGAGAGCTAAGTTATACTGTCTATCAAGGTAATGAAATCATCTCTTCCGGAAAGGGTAATCCTGGAGCCTCTTTTGAAATAGAGGTTTCGGAAGTGGAGGCTGGAGAATATTCCTTCTTCCTTAAAGTTAATAATGAAGTTGGGGATGGTCCTGTAGCAAAGATAAAAGTCTGGATCGGGCCTGATGTTCCTGCCAAGCCCTCTTATGTCAATCTTAAATATGAGGGAGAAGGAAAATTCATTATCTCCTGGCCTGAGGTGACTGCTCAGCACGGCGGTTGGTTGGATCTTTCTGCGGTTTCATATACCGTTATGAGATATGGAGCTACAGATAAGAAGTTCGAGAACATCGATGGATCTCCGTTTACTGACGTGGTCAATATGCCATACGAAGATGAGTACGCTACCTATCATTATGAAGTAGCGGTAGTATATGAAGGTGTAACCGGAAGTTTCGCATCATCGGAGTATTATACTATCGGCAGTAGGACTCCTCCCTTTGAAGAGGGATTTAACGCTCGTTGGGATTTAGGTAAGTTCACTATCTTCGAGGGTGAGAACTCCGACAATGAAAGATGGTATTTCAATAGTGAAGACAAGGCGGTTTCCTTGACTACCTATACTGCCAAGGGTGGAGATGATTATTTGGTGCTTCCCCCGGTTGAACTGATGGCTGGTTTGGAGTATCCGGTTTCATTTGATATCAAGGCGAAGTATTCAACTGATGTTGAAAGGGTAGAGGTATTAGCCGGCAAGTTGCCCACCGTTGAGGGATTGAACGAGGTTATAATGGAACCGACAGATGTCTCTTCTTTGGAATACATTAACCTGAAAGCCGATTTCGTGCCTGCCGAGTCTGCCACTTATTTCATAGCTATCCATGCTATCTCGATTCCTTTCCAGGGTCAGATTACAATCGACAATATCAAGATCGATGCCGGCGTGGTCGGAGTGAAAGTTCAAAAGATCTCCGGGTCTGTAATCAAGGCATACAAAGGAATGGTAGAGATAAGTACGGAAGAACCCGTGGATTTCGAGATCTATACTGTTTCGGGCGCCATGGTAAAGAAAGGAGAGGTCTCAGGAACTCAAACCATAGAGCTCCCCTCCGGCATCTACCTCCTCCGCGTAGGCACCCAAACCTCCAAACTCCTCCTCTAACCCCTCGTATGTAGATTACTCCCGTCTCTCCTCTCATACAATACATTTAAAAGGAAGCCACCCCGAGTTCAGGATGGCTTCCTTTTATTATGTTGGGCTAATTATAGAGACTTTAGTTATTGGTTCTCTCTTAGTTCATCGACCAAGTCTTCAAGAATGTAATCATCGCTCATAAGTTGCAGACCATATTTTGGATCAGTCATCTGCTCATATACCTTAGTATTGTAGTAAAGATTAAGAGCTCTCTCAGGAGATATCTTTAAGGTATCAGCCAATAGCATTATTATTCGGCTTTGTTTGCGCCACAGTACACTATCCCTCATACTTGATCATCTTTATCCCGTTGCAATCATAATTCAGCCTCCCAGTTTAGAAGTGTTTCACTAATGTCATCGGCAACCCATTCAAGGCTTTGGGTATGAAGTTCATCATACCTTTTTATCAACCTATTGTGGATTAAGCCTTGTTTTCTCAATCGGTTATGCATCTCCTTTCCGGAAATCCCCAATTTTCGAGCACCACTCTCAATAGCCATTACAGCAAAATGAATCTTGCGATATGTATCGTTGCTCGTATCCATCATCTGCTTATGATAATTTTTTTCCATTTTCAATGTACCGATATTGAACAGTCGCATACTTACTTGTTTCTGGCGCGGAGTTTCTTTTGTTCGGCTTCGAAGGACTCTATGAAATGGATTTCTACTGGTGAGAGCTGGTACTGGGTGCGCTCACGGAATTTTTCATATTCCGTGTTGGCTTTCAGCTTTGCTACCTCTGAAGAGATACTTCCGGCATGGGTAAGCAATTCTTTTCCTGACAACTTCAGGAAGTCATCCAGTTTCTGTATCCAATCTTTCATATACATAGGTACATGGCTCTCTGCTTGAAGTTCCGCAAAGTCAAGATACAGATTGACTATGCGGTTAAGCATTTCCACCTCCTCAGCAGAAAGATAATTCTTAGCTACTTCAGCCTCGTGTTTGGTTGGAAGAGGACCGCGCCATGAAGTCAATCCCATAAAGTCCTTATCAGCGTTTGCTCGTTTATATATGACCTCCGCTGCGGTGTTACCATGAGCAGCAAAATGCATCTTGTTCTGTACGGTTCTGAAGAACCGTTGAGTTGTTTCCGAGCGAGGATCATAGTCGATACTTAGTGCATATATTTCAAGGACTTTGCGGTAGAAGACCTTTTCCGAGCTACGGATATCGCGGATTCTCGACAGCAATTCATTAAAGTAATTGCTTTGACCAGCGTTCTTCAATAGGTCATCGTTCAGAGCAAACCCCTTTATCAGATATTCTCTTAGCACTTTCGTAGCCCATTGCCTAAACTGAACACCCTGAAATGAGTTAACCCGGTATCCCACGCTGATGATCATATCAAGATTGTAGTGAGCTATATTTCGTTCAACCATTCGGTCCCCCTCATTTTGAACTGTTGCAAAAAATGCAACAGTTCGATTTTGCTCTAATTCACCACTTTCGTATATATTCTTTATGTGCCTTGAAATGGTAGATTTATTGCGTTGAAACAACACGGCCATTTGGTCGGCTGTAAGCCATACCGACTCATTGGCAAGCCGCACCTCAATCTTCGTCTCGCCTCCCTGAGTCTGAAAAAGTATTATCTCTCCGTTATCCATACTTACAAAGTTAATAAAATTCCGTGATTTTTTACATTCTTATTGTTAATACTTGACGGGAGATAACACCAAGTTTCTATTAAGAAGTACATCGGGTGTTTCGATGCGTAGGCCCACCCACTTCCTTGTCAGAAGGGGATGCAAAAAGGCATTGGCTTCGAGGTGCCAATGCCTTCGGGTTTTGAATTAGACCCCAGTATCTCTTAAATTTTATGAGATGGGGTCTTCTTGAGTAAACTGTAGGGGGTTAGCCGCAGTGCCAGTATTTGTGGACTTCTTCGAGCATACGTGATTGATTGTTGCCGAGTTTCGAACGTAGATCCGCATCATCGAATTTACGCAGTTTCTTGATGATGCCGTCGATCATCTGAGGAGAGAAGACACCTTCGGCCTCAAAAGCGGCTCTTGCTGCTTCAAGAGCATCCGCAGAGGACACGCAGCTGTCAGGCAGAGAATCCAACTGAGCCAACTTCTCTTTGTTCTCATCATTATGGATGTTAACGCTGACATACTCCTGCTCAGCTTTTTCAAGTGCATTCTCCATCTCGAACCCTATACGGGCTGCTACTACCATACCGGCTATAAGCTGATAGATATCGGCTGAGCAATCGGCGCTACGTAACTCCGCAGTCTGCTTCTGGGCGTCCGCTACTTCCTCGCCGGCTTCCAATGGGTTAGCAATAGCCAACATATCTACGCCGGCTGACCAACCTAACGGCACGCGAACCAGCACGGAGCGGTTGCGGTCGCCCCAGCAAACGGAAGTAGGAGCCTCCTGATGAGGTACAAGGCGGAAATAACTTGTCGGAACCTTGTTGCCAAAAGCTGTGATAGCCGGTGCATATTCCAAAATGCCTGCGATAGCCTTGCGGGCAACCTCTGAAAGCTTTCCATCCTCAACCATCATGTTGCGGCCATCCTTCATTACCTTGAAGTGGATATGAAGTCCGCTACCGGCTTTGCCCGCTGTGATCTTAGGAGCGAAAGTAACATCCAATTCCTCCTTGGCAGCCAATGTGCGGATAATCCATTTGGCGATCATCAGGTCATCGGCTGCTCTGGTAGCCTCAATGGGGAGGAACTCGATCTCATTCTGCTCGTAGATTCTGTTTTCCAAGGTGAAATTACCAACCTCGTTGTGGCCATATTTAATCTGGCAACCGGCCTCGGCGATAAGGTTCATACACTTGGTGCGGAATCCGTTGAACTTGGCAAAAGGAGTGGACTCGTGATAACCTTTCTGATCCCGGGCTGCAAATAGTCCGCAATCCTCTGCTATCACATAGTATTCTAACTCACCCATAGCGTAGAACTCCATCCCGGTTGTCTTGCGGAATGCCTCGCATGCTTTTCTTAAAGTATATTCCGGTGATGATTCAAGGGGCTTCCCATCCTTATCAAAGAAAGATGCGAGCATCGTCAGAGCCGGCACTTCCGAGAAAGGATCTACGAAGGCGGTCGAGAAACGCGGTACGACATACAAGTCAGAGTTCCCGGCCTCGATAAAGGGGAAAAGGCTGGAGCCGTCTACACGCTCACCGTAGGTGAGGATGCTCTCCAGATAAGCCTCGGAATTGATGATGAAATTCAGGGTCTTCAATCTGTTGTCGTCTGCCGGATACATCAGGTTTACCATCCGTATACCATTCTCTTTGATGAAACGGATGATATCGGCCTTACGAAATTCCGATGGTTCCTTCTGGAGGAACTGTACTACCCGATTAGGGCAAAGGGACACGTTAGGATTCATAGTAAGTAAGATTTAAGGTTGTTGGAGAGATAGGGCAAAGATAACAATTTTCCAGTTCAAGGTAAAGAAAACTGTTGTAGAACAGGGTTGAAAATGGCAAAAAGGCGGTGAATAATGGTGTAATGGCCAAAAAACAGCTGCGGAACCTTCACAGATTCCGCAGCCTACATGAGAAAACGTATTTTTATTATTACCAGATGATAACTCGTTCGGATTCCTCTCTGAACAAGGGATCACCTTGCTTGATATCGAAGGCCTTGAAGAAGGGCTCAATATTGCGGAGAGTGACATTCACGCGGTTCTCGCCCAAGGAGTGAACGTCTCCTAAGGTCAAGGAGCGCTTCTCTTCATCGCGAGTATTCTGGGCCCAGAGGTTAGCGTAGTTCATATAGAACACCTGCATGGGATCCAGACCATCGATCAGGGCTTCCTCGGATGTAACGTCTACACCTTTCTTTTTCTGGCTGTCAAGGAATGCGGTCATGGCTACGCGAAGACCGCCCTGGTCTGCGATGTTCTCACCGAGAGTGTACTGACCATTAGCCTTCAAACCGGGAAGTACCTCAACTTCATCAAATTGGGTAGCCAATCCCTGAGTAAGGGTTGCGAACGCCTCTGCGTCCTCGGGAGTCCACCAGTTGATCATATTTCCCTGAGCATCGAAGTTACAAC
>CAZKJP010000057.1:0-17998 GCA_964553075.1 uncultured Sangeribacter sp.
ATAAAATAACAGATCGTTTTGGTCAGACAAGGTGTTTTAAATGAAAGAGCCGTGCCCGTCTCATAAAAAAGGTTGTTGAAAACTTGCATGTTAGGTAAAAAGTTAGTAATTTTGCAGTCGGTTTGTGGCACATCCTGTAAAGTTGCTGAAAAAGATGCGATTGGCAACGATATGAGAACTGAGATGGCGGCCCAAATCCGCGAGTAACCGCTCTCTGCGAAGGAGCTTCTCACCATCCGGGGACATAAGCGGACTCAGATTTCAGAACTTTAAAAATAATAAAGTACAAACAGCCATGTCAAGAATTTGTCAGATCACAGGCAAAAAAGCGTCGGTTGGTAACAACGTTTCCCACTCCAAGCGCCGCACTAAAAGAAAATTTAACGTGAACCTCCACACCAAGAAGTTCTACTGGGTAGAACAGGACATGTGGATCGAGCTCACCCTCAGCGCAGCCGCATTGCGTACTATCAACAAGATCGGTCTGAACGCAGCACTGAAGCGCGCAGAAGCTGAAGGCAACCTGGATTTCAAGAAACTCACTATCGTTTCCCTCTAATCCGGACTTAGAGACTCCCGGTGATCCTTCCTCTCAGGACAAAGCCGGTTTCAACATTATTATTAATAAAATCAATGTCCGGCCTCCGGCCGACTCAAGATAGCAAAACCAATGGCAAAGAAAGCTAAAGGAAACCGCGTTCAGGTAATCCTTGAATGCACTGAACACAAGGCAAGCGGTATGCCCGGTATGTCTCGTTACATCACCACAAAAAACCGTAAAAACACCCCCGGTCGTATGGAGTTGAAGAAGTACAACCCCATCCTGAAAAAAGTTACTGTTCATAAAGAAATAAAATAAGCACTGAGCCATGGCAAAAAAAACCGTCGCGTCTCTTCAGAAAGGTGAAGGACGCACCTACAGCAAAGTCATCAAAATGGAACGTAGCCCCAAAACCGGTGCTTACGTTTTCAAAGAGGAAATGGTGCCCAACGACGCAGTTCAGGCTGCCCTCAAATAAGCATACCTCAATAATATCGAGCCGACCACTTTTGTGGCCGGCTTTTTTGTTTTCTATTTGCCATTTCCTATATTTTTTGTATCTTTGTCCTAATAGCCCATTTCTCAAAAATGGACTTCTTTTGCCCGACCCTCTTTTCACTTAATTTTGTGAGTCGGGGTCTAAACCTCGTAATTTGAACAACACCATGCCAATGGAAAACTTCGGATTCTTCAGAGCCTGCGCCTGTATACCTTCGGTAGAACTGGCTAACCCGGATTTTAATATTTCTCAAATCATTGAGATGGCTCGAAAGGCTAATGATCAAAAGTGTCGCTTGGTAGTTTTCCCGGAGCTTTCCGTTACCGGTTACACTTGTGCCGACCTGTTTAATCAGGAAATATTGCTCGCCTCCGCCATTCAAGCTACCGGAAAACTAATTGAGGAATCTCAAAAGTGGGACTGCGCCGTTGTAGTTGGGATGCCTATTGTTAATGGGAATCATCTGTTTAACTGCGCGGTAGTAATTTATCAAGGTACAATTCTTGGAATCGTACCCAAATCCTACCTTCCGAATTACAATGAATTTTACGAAAAGCGTTGGTTCGCATCAGGTCTTGGCCTAACCGGGCTTTCATCAACGATATTCGGATATGAAGTTCCTTTTGGCTCCGATCAGATCTTTGAAATTGAAGGGGTTAAATTCGGAGTTGAGATTTGCGAGGATATGTGGGTACCGGATTCCCCAGGTACACGGTTCGCGCTCGCTGGAGCTGATATAATCTGCAACCTCTCGGCAACCGATGAACTGATTGGAAAACATAACTACTTAGTGAATCTCCTGAAGAACAGAAGCGCTGTTTCCAGATGTGGATACATCTATGCCTCTGCCGGATGGGGCGAATCGAGTACGGATCTGGTATTTTCAGGAAATGCTATAATAGCTGAGGATGGGGTAATTCTGAAGGAAGGGAAACGTTTTCAGTTGGAGCCACAGATGTCTATATCTGATATAGATATCGAAAAACTGAGAAATGACCGACGCCGTTTCGGGAGTTACGCAGATCCGGCTTCTTCCAATTCCGAACTC
Source organism: uncultured Sangeribacter sp. (assembly GCA_964553075.1). Taxonomy (GTDB): domain Bacteria; phylum Bacteroidota; class Bacteroidia; order Bacteroidales; family Muribaculaceae; genus Lepagella. The sequence goes on from CAZKJP010000057.1 coordinate 2,089, forward strand.
GCGAAATCTTACCGTATTGTCTCAGCTATAAATAATGGCAATCGCAATACAATCTCCACCGGTACTTCGGAAACACAGTCCGATCTCTTAGTTCGCTATATTGACCCCCATCCTTTTGTTCCTTCTGACCCGATGCACCTTCATGATCATTGTGAAGAAATAATATCTATTCAGTCATGGGGATTGGCAAGGCGCTTATCCACTGTCAGAAGTCCAAAGATGGTTATCGGTATATCAGGCGGCTTAGATTCCACTCTTGCTCTCTTAGTAGCAGTGCGTGCTCTGGATATGACACATCAGTCACATTCGGAAATAACAGCCATAACAATGCCCGGGTTCGGTACAACCTCCCGCACCCATGGGAATGCCTGGAAACTTATGGAGCAATTAGGTGTCACTCCTCTTGAGATTCCAATTGGAGAGGCAGTGGAACTCCATTTCAAGGCAATCGGCCAGGATCCGCAAAAGCATGATGCGACCTATGAAAACTCTCAGGCCCGCGAACGTACCCAGATACTGATGGATATGGCCAATAAAGTCGGAGGGATTGTAGTCGGAACGGGTGACCTTTCAGAATTAGCCTTAGGATGGTGTACTTACAATGGAGACCAGATGTCTATGTATGGTGTCAACACCTCCATTCCTAAGACCCTGGTCAAATATCTTGTAGATTGGTTCGCTAAGGAAGCAAAGGCAAACGGAAAGGAAGAGATTGCCTCGACACTTTGGGATATCATAGACACTCCGATATCTCCGGAACTTATCCCGGCGGCTGATAATAAAGACACTATTGAACAGAAGACCGAGGATCTCGTGGGTCCTTACGAATTGCATGACTTCTTCTTATTTCATACACTGCGTAACGGATTCTCACCTGAAAAAATAGAGATGATGGCCCTGATAGCCTTCCGAAATCGATATGAGGAGGCTACTATCCGCAAATGGCTTGATAATTTCTACAGGAGATTTTTCACTCAGCAATTCAAGAGATCCTGTATGCCTGATGGTCCGAAAGTCGGGAGTGTATGCCTCTCACCACGTGGAGATTGGCGTATGCCCTCGGATGCGTCTTCAGCTATCTGGAGAGGTAAAATTTAACGGTCCGTCCTCTGTTTAACAAAAAAGTTCACCTTTAAACCCTGCTCCCCTTTATGGATACCAATATCTTAGAAAATCCTGAAACTCATTCACCGAAAACACCCGAAGAGATCCAGAAAATGAATCTCGAGCTGCGCAATGCACTTGAGGTTCTTCGTAAGGGAGGAGTCATACTCTATCCTACCGATACGGTATGGGGCATAGGATGTGATGCGTCAAACGAGGAAGCGGTTAAAAGAATTTATGGTATTAAACAACGAGAGGATACCAAATCCATGTTGGTATTAGTAGGTTCCGAGGGAGAATTGGACCGCACGGTAAGAAACATTCCGGAGATTGCCTGGCAATTGACCGAAGTTGCCGATAAACCTCTGACTGTTATCTATGATGAGCCAGTCGGGGTAGCCAACAATCTTCTGGCACCTGATGGAAGCTTGGGCATCCGGATCTCCAGGGAGGCTTTCTCCTGCAGGTTATGCCAACGCCTACGCCGACCATTGGTATCGACTTCAGCCAATATTTCCGGTCAGCCTACTCCAAGGAATTTCTCGGAAATATCTGAAGAAATCCTTAAGGCAGTGGATTATGTCGTAGACTGGAGACGCGAGGAGCTGGATTCACCTTCCCCAAGTGGAATAATCAAGCTTTCTAACTCCGGAGTTATCAAAATTATACGCTGAAGGAGTTTTTTACGCATAAAGTCTCCGTCAGTTTCAAAAACGAAAGGCGAACAGCAGAATTAATCTATCAGAATGAAAGGAAAAGCACTGACAGTAAATGCTCAGAGATTCAAATATGTGGCGGTCGATTGGATCACCACTAACATAGCTTTTTTCCTTTTCAATATTTTCCGCTATCTCATTATTTATGGATTTCCACCGGATGGTGAGTATGCAACCGACCTTGAACAGTTATATAATTTCCTTTCCCAACCCAAACTCTTATGGGAGCAATTGATAATACCATTCGTTGCTCTGATAATTTATTGGTTATCGGGTTATTATGCTGTTCCTTTCGGCAAATCCAGACTTCAGGAGTTAATTACGACGTTCTGCTCGTCTGTGGTCAACGCCGGACTGATCTACTTGGCCCTTCTTACCAATGACCAGCTGATGAAACGGTCATTAAACTGGGGTTTGATTCTAATTTGTCTGACATCCTTATTTGTAATCGTTTACTTAGGGCGATTATGGATTACGCAACATGCTATTAACCGTCTCAGCAAACGCCAGTGGCACTTCAATACCCTTATAATAGGTAATTCAAAGGAGGCAAGGAAAACAGCTCATAACCTGTCGGCTGCTAAGTCCAGCCTTGGCTACCGAGTTTGCGGGTTTGTCAGGGTGAATGGTGAGAAGGAGGTAGAGGATGATCAACCGGTTTTTGAACTGGAGGATATAAAGAAGAAGTGTCAGGAATTAGATATCGATCATATCATCATCTCATTGGAGAATCCGGACGATAATACGATCCTGAAACTACTTTCCGGACTTTTCGATCTTGATATTCCCATTAAAATCCAGCCGGATACACTCTCTTATATGACCTCATCGATCCACATGCAGGATATTTATGCAGAACCTTTTATTGATATCACCCAGCCAGTGGTCTCCCACTCTTTTCTGATCATAAAAAGGGTAATTGATGTGGTCATGTCAACTTTAGCCCTTATTATTCTCTCCCCCTTCATGCTGGGAATAGCCATAGCTATAAAATTAGACTCGAAAGGGAAGGTTATTTACCGTCAGGAAAGAATCGGTCGGCATAGTGTTCCCTTTAAGATCTTAAAGTTCCGAAGTATGCGCGAAGATGCTGAGGCTAATGGTCCACGTCTCTCAGTAGATGATGATCCCAGGGTAACAAAAATAGGTAAATTCATGCGCAAATACCGCATTGATGAGCTACCCCAATTCTGGAACGTTCTCAAAGGAGAAATGTCCTTGGTGGGTCCGAGACCTGAGCGTGCATATTATATCGAGCAGATAGTCAAGGAGGCTCCCTATTATACTCTGACACATCAGATAAGGCCGGGCATCACGTCTTGGGGAATGGTGAAATATGGTTATGCTTCGAGTATACCGGAGATGGTACGTCGTACCCGCTTTGACCTCATCTACCTTTCTAACATATCTTTATCCGTAGATATCAAGATACTCCTTTATACCATCAAGACAGTGATAACAGGAAAGGGGAAATAAACAAGAAGAGCATCGTATGGCATATAAGGAAACACATAACAGATTCACCGCATGGTGGGCCGGAGTGGTAAGCTGGCGTGAGCGTCATATCAAGGAGAGCAATTTCCTGATTCTGCTCGCGTTGGTGGTAGGCGTGTTATGCGGGTTCGCGGCTCAATTACTGAAGACCCTTATCCATGTTATCGCCCATTTCCTGACTTCGCATATCGATGTCACCACAGGCAACTATGTCTATCTGATCAACCCATTGGTTGGTATTATGATAGTGACGATTTTTATCCGTTATGTGGTCAAGGATAATATTTCCCATGGTGTTACCAGAGTACTGTTTGCAATATCGCGACGGAAATCGAGATTGAAGAAAAAGAATACTTACGCTTCCTTGATAGCCTCCTCCATCACCATTGGATTCGGAGGATCGGTAGGAGCCGAGGGACCTATAGTATTCACTGGCGCAGCTATTGGCTCCAACATTGGACAGGCCTTCCGTATGTCTCCAAGAATTCTGATGCTATTGGTAGGATGCGGAGCCGCCGCCGGTATAGCGGGCATTTTCCGTGCCCCGATTGCCGGTATGCTATTCACTTTGGAGGTACTTATGATAGACCTGACAGGAACGACGGTGATGCCTTTACTCATAGCTTCAATAACAGGAGCTACAGTAGCATATATCCTCGAAGGTTATAATGCTGAGTTCTTCTTCTCCCAGAGCGAAAGTTTCGCAACTTCACAGATACCTTATACGATAGCTTTGGGTATCCTATGCGGATTTGTATCACTCTATTTTACCCGTACGATGATGTCTATGGAGGGATTGTTCGGTCGGATGAAAAAACGGTGGATGAAAATAGGATTGGGAGGAGCTATCCTGGCGCTTCTAATCTTTATCTTCCCTCCTCTTTATGGCGAGGGTTATAATTCTATCAATCTACTCTTGGAAGGGCATACCGAGGAGATTCTTGACGGTACTCTATTTTATGTAGACCGTCATCAGACTTGGTTCCTGATTCTCTTTATAACTCTAATCATATTGCTAAAAGGATTCGCAACCTCCGCAACCAACGGAGCAGGTGGTGTAGGTGGTACTTTCGCTCCTTCACTTTTTGTCGGGGCCATGACAGGATTCCTTTTCGCTTTCGCTTTCAACACCTTGGATTTCGTATCACCTATTTCTACTAAGAACTTCGCTTTGATGGGAATGGCCGGGGTTATGAGCGGAGTAATGCATGCTCCTCTGATGGCAATCTTCTTGACTGCTGAGATGACAGGAGGTTATAATCTGTTCCTTCCATTGCTTATAGTCTCCACATTGGCCTATATGACTATCAGGGTTTTCGAGCCTTATAGCATTTATACCATGCGTCTGGCCAAAGCTGGAGATCTTCTAACCCATCATAAGGATAAGGCGGTTTTGACTCTGCTCAAAGTAGAGAATGTAATCGAGAAGGATTTCAGTGAGGTACATCCGGAAATGACCCTGAAAGAGGTTGTAGGGGTTATCCAGACCTGTCATAGAAATCTGTTTCCGGTTACGGATACGGAGGGTAACCTAAAGGGGGTTGTATTATTAGATGATATTCGTAATATCATGTTCCGTCCGGATCTTTACAAGAAGATGCATGTCTCTCGGTTTATGGCGATGCCACCGGCGAGAATCGATATACACTCCACTATGGAAGAAGTAATGGAAACTTTTGACAAGACCGGAGCCTGGAATCTTCCGGTGGTGGATGGAGATAAATATGTCGGCTTTGTTTCCAAATCTAAAATTTTCAATTCCTATAGGCGCGTATTGCGCCATTATACGGATGATTAAAGAAAGAGTATCCTGATATGAAGATAGTTTTTTTCGGAACCCCGGAGTTTGCTGTAGCAAGCCTTGATGCATTGGTAAAAAATGGTTTTGACATAGCAGCCGTTGTAACCATGCCGGACAAACCGGCTGGACGCGGTCATCAGCTGTTACAATCAGACGTAAAGAAATATGCACTTGAACATTCACTGCCGGTCCTTCAGCCTAAGAATCTCAAAGATCCGGAATTTGTAGAAGCTCTGCGTAGTTTGAATGCGGATCTTTTCATAGTCATTGCATTCCGGATGTTGCCGGAAGTAGTATGGAGTATGCCTCCCAAAGGGACCTTTAATCTTCATGCCTCTTTACTACCACGCTATCGTGGGGCAGCTCCGATCAATCGGGCTGTTATGAATGGAGATACCGTAACTGGTGTTACCACTTTCTTTCTAAAACATGAAATTGATACCGGAGATATTATCGACCAGCAGGAAATTGAGATACTCCCTGAAGATAATGTCGGAGATGTCCACGATAAGCTGATGGAATTGGGTGCGAGGATGGTAGTGAAAACCGTAAAGGACATAGAGGAAGGTAAAGCGATGTCGAAGCCTCAACCGAATGGGGAATTCATACCTGCTCCCAAAATATTCAAGGAGGATTGCCGAATTGATTGGAATCAACCGGCAGAACAAATCCACAATCATATCCGCGGTCTTTCTCCATATCCTGCTGCTTGGTCAAGAATGAAAGAGACTTCCGGAAAGGAATATGATATCAAGATCTTCAAAAGCGGTAAAACAAGTGAATCTGTTAAAGATGCACTTCCCGGTAATATCAAACAAGAGGGCAAAAGAATGTTAGTAGCCTGTCAGGATGAATGGCTGGAGATTGAGAGCCTTCAGCCTCAAGGAAAAAAGAGAATGGATACTTCGGCATACCTTATAGGTTATCACCCTGACAAGTTCATTTAAGCCCCCTCTAATAAAGAGAAACCATGACCAGCAGTAATACTTATTGCCAGCTTTTGATAAACATTGCCCAAAAACATGGTGTGGAGAGCATTTATTGTTCTCCCGGCTCACGTAACGCACCACTCCTTTTGGCAGCTGCCGGAGCGGAAAACATCCAGAAACGGGTGGTTATCGATGAGCGTAGCGCAGCGTTTATGGCTATAGGGGAAGCAACGGTCTCAAAGAGACCGGTCATGTTGGTCTGCACCTCCGGAACCGCCCTATTGAACTATTCACCGGCAGTTGCTGAAGCCTATTATGCCGGTATTCCTATAATAGTGGTTTCAGCGGATCGCCCTTCGGAATGGATTGATCAGGATGATTCCCAGACCATCAATCAATTCGGGATTTTAGAGAAGGTAATCAAGAAGAGTTTCGATATACCGGTCTTTTCTCCGGAGGATACCAAAAGAGGTCAGGCTTTGGAGTGGTTTGTAGATCGCTCCTATAATGACGCGTTCATTACTGCCTTAGCACCCAAGGCAGGGCCTGTCCATATCAATATTCAATTGGACAATCCTTTAGGGTCGACTCTTCCGGGAGAAGGGAAAGAGGGTCGCTATATTAATTTTGTAACCGGATCGGGAGATTTATCTATTGAGAAGACCAAGGAATTGGCTCAGATAGCCTCTTCTTCCCGTGTGCTTCTACTTTGCGGTTTCATGCTACCTGATGATAAGATGCGAAAGGCCGTCGCAATGATGACCTCTGAATTTCCCAATGTCGCTGTTATGGCTGAGACTTTGGCCAATGTCAATTCACGCTGGGAGCATGAGACTTCATCCAGTTCTTCCGATATTACGATGGTCGACTCTTTATTGTCGACACTTTCAAAAGATCAACTCAAAGAATTATCTCCCGACTTAGTAATAACTGTCGGAGGAGCTTTGGTTTCGAGACAAGTCAAGGAGTGGCTTAGAACAAATAAGCCTTCCATGCACTGGAGTGTAGGTTATCAGCATACAACCGTTGACTGCCTTCAGGCTCTGACCTCCCGAATCCAAGTGAGGCCGGAGAGATTCCTTAGACAGTTGGCTATTGAGATGCGAAAATTACAGAAGAGAAAAAATTCGCATCCCGCAGTTAAGCAGCTTACCACAGTTGAGAAGAATTCTTCAGTTGAAAAGACACCAAATTGGAGGAAGATAGGAGATTATCGTGATGAGTTCGCTAAATTGAGGGTTGCGGCTAAAGAATATCGGGAAGAGTTTTTGAGGAAGGCTCCTTGGAGTGACTTGAAAGCTTTCTATCTGATTTCCCAACTCTTTCCAAAAAACGCCAATCTATTTCTATCTAATGGTACCTCGGTAAGATATGATCAGCTTTTCGGAATACCAAGCCATGCTACCTATTGTAACCGTGGAGTTTCTGGTATCGATGGTTGCACCTCGACAGCAATTGGAGGAGCAATAGCATATTCCGGAACCATCCATGATTGGGATCCGACAAAACGCCAGACAATCCTCATAACCGGAGATATGTCTTTCAGCTATGATATTGGGGCATTGGGATGGTCCGGACTTCCGGGAAATTTCAAGATAATTGTGATGAATAATTCCGGAGGTGGGATTTTCCGTTTTATCGGATCTACCTCTAAATTACCGGAAGAGATTTTGGATCGATACTTCTGTTGTCCGCCCGAAATGGATATTCAAAAAGTAGCGCAAGCCTTTGGATTGGCAACCCTTTCCGCATCCAATGAGGAGGAGTTGGAATACGTACTTCCATTATTCTTTGCAGCCCGCACCTCCACCCTCCTCGAAATCCGCACTAATGGAGACCTCTCCGCTAAAATCCTCACTTCCTACCTCTCCCCTGATAAGAAAACCAAGAAATAACGCTCTAAATATTTAGCCTTAATAATAAAGAGATGAATTGGACTAAGATAAAAGATTATACGGATATTCTCTTCGACTATTGCGAGGGGATTGCTAAAATTACTATTAATCGTCCGCAGGTCTACAATGCTTTTAGACCTCTGACTAACCGAGAAATGCTGGACGCTATGCGAATTTGCCGTGAGCGTCAGGATATCGGTGTTATTATCCTGACCGGAGCCGGAGATAAGGCTTTCTGCTCCGGAGGTGACCAGAATGTTAAAGGTACCGGAGGTTATATAGATGATGATGGGGTGCCACGCCTGAATGTACTGGAACTCCATAAGGCCATACGTTCCATACCGAAACCGGTGATAGCAATGGTTAACGGCTATTCAATCGGAGGTGGAAATGTGTTGCAAGTTGTCTGCGACCTCTCCATAGCTTCTGAAAATGCCCGCTTCGGACAGACCGGCCCTAAGGTCGGTAGCTTCGATGCCGGTTTTGGATCCTCTTACCTCGCAAGGTGCGTAGGTCAGAAAAAGGCTCGCGAGATCTGGTTCCTATGCAAGCAATATACCGCTCAGGAGGCCCTTGAAATGGGAATGATAAACAAGGTCGTTCCTTTCGACAAGTTAGAGGAAGAGACAGTGGAATGGTGCCGTACCATTTTGAAACGTTCACCATTTGCGATCCGTATGATCAAACGTGCCCTTAACGCAGAACTGGATGGGCAGGCAGGCCTGATGGAGTTCGCCGGAGATGCTACCTTGATGTACTATCTGATGGATGAGGCTCAAGAAGGGAAAAATGCTTTCCTTGAAAAGCGTGATCCGGATTTCGATCAGTTCCCCAAGTTTCCTTAATCTCAACGATACTCTCATTTATCTAAATTTCAATGAGATTAGCATATTACCCTTATATGTTGAAGTTCCGGCAGCCCGCCGGAACTTCTCGGGGTGTACTTACCGAGAAACCTACATATCTCCTAAAAGTTTACGATGAGCATAATCCCGATTTTTACGGTTTGGGAGAGGCTTCTGTTTTCCCTGGTTTATCATTAGAGGCTGACGGTCGATATGAGTACAAGATAGTTGAATTGTTAGCTAATGTAGCTATAGGGAAACAGACGGATCTAACCCGATATCCTTCTCTCAAATTCGGATTCGAGCAAGCATTAAGGGATTTTGCTTCCGGCGGTAAGGGTCTTTATTACCCTTCCACCTTTACACAAGGTAAAGGCGAGATCTTGATAAATGGGCTTGTTTGGATGGGGAGCATCGATGAGATGAAAGCCCGAGTCTCAGAAAAGATCAATGCCGGTTTCCGATGTATTAAACTTAAGGTAGGTGCTATTGATTGGGAAACAGAGTTGAATCTTATCAAAGCTATCCGAGCTGACTATCCGGTCTCTGAACTGGAAATTCGTCTGGATGCCAACGGTGGATTCCCCAAAGAGGAAGCGATACACCGATTAGAGCAATTGGCTCCCCTATCAATACATTCAATCGAACAACCTATCAAGCCGGGCGATCCGGATATGATGGCAATGCTTTGCCGTCAATCCCCTATTCCTATTGCTCTTGATGAATCCCTGATAGGAATGAATACGACGGGTGCAAAACAGATGTTATTGGATTATATTATGCCCTCGTATATCATTCTAAAGCCATCTCTATGCGGAGGTTTTTCCGGTTCAGAGGAGTGGATAGCTTTCGCAAATGAACGCAATGTCGGATGGTGGGTAACTTCGGCTTTGGAAAGCAACGTAGGGCTTAATGCTCTTGCTCAATGGGTCGCCACTTTGAATCAGACAATGCCGCAGGGATTAGGTACCGGTCAGCTGTTTGAAAACAATATACCATCTCCTCTTTACCTCGATGGAGAGTATCTTAAATATGATCCAAAGTTCCAACGGGATCAGACTTTTTTGAGTTCCCTTGACTGGAGAAGCTAAAACCCCGTCTCATAACATTTATGATACGGTGTCTAAGCCTCCGAAATTAACGAACGTAAAGCCCCTCGATCGATTTTCCCATTGTCGGTTAAAGGAATGGCTGATACGGAAATAACCTCTTTCGGAATTTGCCATGAGTCAAGTAAATCTGCTTCCTTGATTTCGGATACCTCAAACTGAATTTGCGGGTGAGAGATTGCCAGGACAATTTTCTCACCCCATTTTTTATCTGAAAGAGAAGTTATAGCAAACTGTTCTTTAGAAATTGCATAGTTATCCTGAAGCCAACCTGATAGTTTCTCTTCTATCTGCTCAGGAAAAGCTTTCCTCCCCCCGGTAATGATGACGTTGTCTATCCGACCCTTAATTTCGAAGGTATTCTCTTCTTTAAATTCAACAATATCGTTTGTCTGGAATTTTTCGTCTCCTATAGTGATAACCAAACACCCTCTTTCATCTTGTGATATCTTAATGCCCTCAAGCGGGATGAATCCGGTCGGGTGTTTTTGGACCCTGCGCAAGGCAATGTGAGAACATGTCTCGGTCATTCCATAACTTTCCCATACTTCAAGACCAAGCTCCAGGATCCTGTTCCTTAAATTGAAATCAAGAGGAGCCCCTCCTACAAGAAATCTTCTTACTTTAGCAGCGAGTTCCGGATTCTCGGTGAAATACAACATCTGGGAGGGTACAACAGACAATAAGTCTATGATCTCATTATCAGCTATCCTCAGTTCAGGGTGGTTAGACGGTTCTTCATAACCATACTTGCAACCGAGCTCCCAAGCTCTTACTGCCATCATCTTCCCACCGATAAATCGGGTCGAGACACAGCTGAAAAGAAATGAATCAGACTTCAGTCCGAAGAAACCTATTGTTCTCCAGGCTGAAGCCTTCATATTATTTTTCTTGAGTTTTATTTCCTTTGGTCTGCCGGTAGAGCCGGAGGTAAAGGCGGGAATCTCATCCGAAGATAATCTCCATTCTTCTTCAAATCTCTTCAGGTACTCCGCTTCGCTCATCTCCGATAAACAAATATAACCGATCTTATGGTTTTATATGTTAATTACCAGACCCAAAGATTAACCAAATCGGGAGATTTTTCTCAACATCGCCTCGTTGATTATCTTTATCCGTCGACCATCCACGATAATAAGTTTCTCTTGGACGAAAGCCGACAGGGTGCGGATCGCATTCGATGCCGTCATGTTCGAGAGATTGGCTAAATCCTCCCTGCTCATATATATACGGATAGTCAAGCCATCATCTTCAAAACCGTAATTATCAGCCAACATCAAAAGGGCTTCTGCCAAACGACCACGCAGATGCTTCTGAGTCAGGCTGACCATCTTGGAATCTGATGATCCTAAATTGCGCGAAAGCTCATGGATAAAGAACATTGCGAAATCATTGTTTGATCTCACCAATTTCTCTATAATCTGCATCGGCACACACCCTACCTTGGAAGCCTCAAAAGCGGAAGCTGATGAAACATACGGCTCATTGGCGAAATATGCACGGTATCCGAAATATTGGACCGGACGGTAAAGTCTCAGAATCTGGATTCTGTCTCCGATTCCGGATTTATACATCTTGACCTTACCTTGCAGCAGGACCCACAACTTTTCCGGTATCTCTCCTTCAGAATAGATAATCTGATTTTTACGAAAATCGCAAATTTCAAAATTGTCTGAGATTATTCTTTTTTCTTCCGGGAGAAGCACGTCCCACATTTCAGCAAGGTCATGGCTGACTATTGCTTCAAGGGTTGATTTCTTGAGCATTCAAACAAAAAGTAATGTAGCCGTTTAATCTTATTTCTGTTACTATCTATATAGAGTATCTTTCGATATAGACATTTACAAATTAAACGACACCAATGAAATACTTAGATCGCTGAGCGAATTACTCCACGGTCTGAATTATTTACAAAGTCTACGATCTCATCGCGGTAGCTGGACTCAGGTATTGTCTCCAGTATCAGATTAACCGCATTCTTTACGTTTAGATCACTCAGATACAGAATGCGGTAGATTGACGCAATAAGACTTATATCGCTTTCTGAAAATCCATTGCGATGGAGCCCTATTGTATTCAATCCGACGTAGGAGATCGGTTCGCGGGCAGCCTTGACAAAAGGTGGTATATCCTTATTAACAAGCGCACCTCCCTGCAACATTATGTTGCGGCCAAGATGACAGAACTGATGGATCAGGCTGCCACCTCCAATTACGGCTGCATCATCTATCTGAACTTCTCCAGCCAACTGGCAGGCATTTGAGATGATTACCCGATTTCCAACCTTACAGTCATGGGCTACATGAGAATAAGCCATGATCAGGCAATTCTCACCCACTATGGTCTGTTTCTTGGAAGCTGTCCCGCGGTTGACGGTAGCACATTCCCTCAGGGTAGTACCATCCCCGATACGGGCAATTGTCTCTTCTCCTCGGAACTTAAGATCCTGAGGAATACCGGCTACGACCGCACCCGGAAAGAGTTTTACTCCGGAACCAATCCTTGCACCCGGATATATGGTGACATTATTAGCTATCTCGCAGTTATCTCCGATCTCGACATTACCGTAAATCGTAGTAAAAGGCCCTATCTGGACATTATTACCCAATTTGGCGTCCGGATCTACTACATAAAGATTTGTTTGAGACTGATACATGACTCTTATTTGTTTTTAATTATCTGAGCCATGAACTCAGCCTCACATACGATCTTTTCCCCTACGAATGCATACCCTTTAACAACGGCACATCCACGGCGGATCTCTGTCATAAGGGACACATGCTCGATCAAGGTGTTACCTGGAACTACCTTATTACGGAACTTAACATTGTCTATCTTCAGGAAGTAGGTAGAATATTTTTCCGGATCTTCCAGGTAATTGAGTACCAATACTCCGGCTGCCTGGGCCATTGACTCAACTTGAAGCACACCCGGCATTACAGGTTCCTGCGGGAAGTGACCGGGGAAGAAAGGTTCGTTGACCGTTACATTCTTGACCGCTACACAATGCTTTTTATCTATTTCTATGATCTTGTCGATAAGCAGGAAAGGATAACGGTGGGGTAGTAATTTCTTGATACCGTTGATATCGATTACGGGAGCCTTGTTAGGATCATATACCGGAGCCTGGATCTCGGTATGCTTTACTTCCTTCCGGAGCATACGAGTAAAGATATTATTGACCCTATGGCCAGGACGTACTGCCACTACCCTACCTTTCAAAGGTCTACCTATAAGTGCGATGTCTCCGATTACATCCATCAACTTATGGCGAGCCGGCTCGTTGTCCCATTTCAGGGGAGTGGGGTTGATGTAGCCCAGATTCTCAACGTGCATGTGAGGTACACCGACCATATCGCAAATCTCGTTGATCTTCTCCTGCTCTATCGGCTGATCGTAGATAACGATTGCATTATCTAAGTCGCCTCCCTTAATCAGACCGTGGCTTAGCAAGGGCTCGATCTCACGTACAAACACAAAGGTCCGTGCACTCGCTACTTCCTGACGGAAGTCAGCCAACTCATCCAATGTAGCAAATTGGTTAGGAAGGATCGGGGAATTGTATTCTACCATTACCTCTACACTGAATCCGTCATCGGGATACATAGTGATAGTGGCTCCGGTCTCATCGTCTTTAATCTGAGTTTTTTGCTTGATGATATAGAAATCCTTATCAGCGTTCTGCTCCTTGACCCCAACCTTATCTATAGCATCCACATAGGCCATGGCGCTTCCGTCCAGGATAGGCATTTCAGGTCCATTAACGTCAATCCGGCAATTGTCTATCCCGGCTGCATAGAGAGCTGCCAGAGCATGCTCTACAGTGCTTACGCACACATCTTTTTTACCTAAAACTGTACCGCGAGTGGTTTCAACTACATTTTCCGCTACGGCTACTATCTCAGGTTCTCCCTCGACATCGATGCGACGGAACCGGTAGCCGCTGTTTTCGGGCGCAGGATTAAAGACTGCTGTGATTTCCAGTCCTGAATGAAGCCCTTTGCCCGTTACAGAAAAGGGTTCGTTGAGTGTAAGTTGATTCATATTGCGTTTTATTTCTTTTTTAATTCAGACATCTCCTTAGTCAGTTTATTGACCTCACTGAAAAGCGAATGGAGACGGTTCATATATACGATATTGCGGGCGAATGTATGCAGGTCCACAGCCGGATAACCTATCAGGCGCTGGTTATCCCCTACTGAATGGGGTACGCCCGTCTGGGCCCCGAACTCATTCTGGCTGCCGATACAGATATGCCCTGCAAATCCTACCTGACCTCCGACACGGTTCCAATCCCCAATCTTGGTACTTCCGGCTATGCCGGTCTGAGCTGCGAATACATTGTGTTTCCCTATCTCTACATTATGTGCTACCATAATGAGATTATCGAGTTTTGTTCCCTTTCCTACTACAGTTGAACCGAAAGTGGCGCGGTCTACGGTTGTATTCGCACCGATCTCCACGTCATCTTCTATCACGACATTACCTACCTGCGGAATTTTAGCGTAACCGTCCGGACCCGGGGCGAAGCCGAAACCATCCCCTCCAATGACCACACCGCTATGAAGACGGCATCGATTGCCGATCTTGCAACCTTCATAAACCTTCACTCCGGCTCTCAGGATGCTCCCCTCTCCTATCTCGGCATCTTCTCCTACAAAACAATTAGGATAAATCTTTACCCCGGCTCCGAGTTTCACACCTTTAGATATATAAGAGAACGCTCCTATATATGCATCTTCCGGTACTTCAACCCCATCAGCCACAAACGCAGGCTGTTCGATTCCAACCGGAGTCTGCGGTTGCTGTTCCATCGCGTTCAATAGCTTAGCTAAAGTAGCGTAAGGATCATCAACACGTATTAAAGAGGGAGTACACTCTCCTTCAGGATCGAAATCTTTCGATACCAGTACTGCCGTGGCCTTTGTAGTGTGTATGCAATGTGCATACTTGGGATTTGCTATGAAAGTCAACGAACCGGGACGCGCCTCCTCGATCTTGGCAAACCCAGTGATCAAGGCGTCCTTGTTTCCTTCTACTGTCCCCCCGGCAAGAGAAGCTATCAGTCCTACTGTTATTTCCATTTAGGTAATAGTTCAATCTGTTGATGTAGATTCCTGCATGTCCGATGGGTTAAGGATATGCTCTACAACTATTTTATCTGCAAATATCGGAATTATTTTTGGAATAGACCGTAATTAGGAGCTACAAATTAGGTTTTGACTTAAACAATCGTAAATTTCGGCCTTTATATGCTTGTTTTGCCGTAGAAAATTCCTACATTTGCCAAACGATTCAGTATGCCCTCTCAAAAATCAGGCTGGAATAGGGAGTTCTCCTCCCTTATACCTGCTGACTTAGGGTTGGCTTACCGTCTCGCTTAGGATAATTTCTAACCAACATAAAAAAGAATTTAGTATCAATGGAAATCTCACACATTGAGCACATCGGCATCGCAGTGCCCAACCTCGAAGAGGCAATCAAGTATTACGAGAACGTTCTCGGTCTGAAATGCTATAAGCAGGAAGTAGTAGAGGACCAGAAGGTAACTACCGCTTTCTTTAAGGTAGGTGATACCAAGATCGAACTTCTCGAAGCAACTTCTCCGGACAGCACTATCGCCAAGTTCATCGAAAAGAACGGCGGTAAGGGCGGTATGCACCATATGGCATTCGCTGTTGAAGATGGTGTAGCCAACGCTCTTGCTGAATGTGAGGAAAAGGGTGTCAAGACTATTGACAAGGCTCCCCGCAAAGGTGCCGACGGCCTTCAGATCGCCTTCCTCCACCCCAAATGCACAGAAGCCGTACTGACTGAACTCTGCGAAGATCCAAACAAGTAAATAAATTAACTGAAGAAGACCTCTTTTCCAATTCCATAAGAAGGTCTTCATATACTCATATACATCATGAGCAAGCAAGAAGAAAAGATTAAAGAGCTTATCGAAAAGCGCGCCAAAGCCCGTCTCGGCGGTGGCGAAGCAGCAATCGAGAAACAGCACCAGCGTGGCAAATATA
>CAZKJP010000058.1:0-17921 GCA_964553075.1 uncultured Sangeribacter sp.
GGAATCGGGTAAGGGACTTATACGATTAATTCTGTCTTAAATGAAAGAGCCGTGTGAGACGGGGTCTTAGGCCGATATTTCATTATCTGTTTTATTCGTCTGAAATGTCTTCCTGTTCAACGTAAGTGTGTCTTAAGAGGTTGATCAGCATGTTCATCGCATGGTTTGAAGCGCTTTCTATTACCTCGTTACGGGTGCCTTTAAAGTGGATACATTCCGTAACCACCTTTTCCTTATATTTGGCGGCGAACCATACTGTTCCGACCGGTTTCATGCGTGTCCCTCCGTCAGGTCCGGCGATACCGCTGGTTGAGATCGCGCAATCTGTCCGCATCAACTGAGATACTCCGTTTGCCATTGCCTCCACAACCTGTCGGCTTACTGCTCCATGAGCTGATATATCCGCGCGAGGTACTTTTAGGACATCCGCCTTTACATCATTACTATAACTAACCACACTCCCCATGAAGTAAGCACTCGATCCGGGTACCTGAGTTATACGATGGGCGATGTTGCCACCTGTGCAACTCTCGGCGCAAGCTACCGTCAACTCCCTTTCCATAAGAAGGTCTCCCAACACCTGAGCGATTGATCTGTCATTGGTGCTGATAGTCTCCTCCGAGAATATTTCCCTCAGATCACTATGATACTTGTTCATCTTGAAACGGAGCAGCTCCACACCGGAATGAACTCCGGTTAGGGTCACTCGGGTAACCAGATTGGAATTGTCAATAGATATTTTAACATATTCGGGAAGGTGTTCCTCGAAATGCCTCATAATAGTACCCAATTCCTTACGGGTATAACCGTAGATGACAAGGTGTCTTACTTCTGTATAATCTTTATCTTGCTTCATATCTCTGTACGTGCGAAAGGTGGCAAATCTATCCCGCTGAAATCCTTTTTCAGATATTTGAAATATCCAGCCATACCTACCATAGCTGCGTTGTCGGTAGTGAACTTGCGTTCGGGAATCCAAGCTTTCAGCCCTCTTCTTTTAGCGAAATCCGATACGGCTTCCCTGACTCCCGAATTGGCTGATACACCACCTCCAATGGCCACTTGTCTGACTTCAGGATAACGATCAAAAGCCTTCCCTAATTTTCCTAAAAGAATATCTATGATGGCCTGCTGTAAGGAGGCCGCTAAGTCTGCTTGATTCTCTTCTATAAACGAGGGATTCTCTTTCAGACCATCCCTCAGGGTATAAAGGAAGGATGTCTTGAGTCCTGAGAAGGAATAGTCCAAGTCCGGAATCCTGGGTCTTGCGAAATGGAAAGCCTTGGGATTCCCTTCAGCTGCCAAACGGTCAATATGAGGACCTCCCGGATAGGGGAGTCCCATGACTTTGGCGCATTTGTCGAAAGCCTCTCCGGCAGCATCATCGATCGTCTGGCCCAACACTTCCATCTCCTCGGGACTCTTTACCATTATAATCTGGGAATTTCCCCCCGATATCAAAAGGCAAATATAAGGAAACTCCGGCACTTCATCCTCTTCTTTTTCCTTAATGAAATGGGAAAGAACGTGTCCATGGAGATGATTGACATCTATCAGGGGTATCCCTAACGCTACAGTCATACCTTTCGCGAAAGAGGTGCCAACTAAAAGAGAGCCTAAAAGCCCCGGTCCTCGAGTATAGGCTATGGCCGACAACTCCTCCGGCTTGACACCGGCTCGGTTTAAAGCCGTAGCCACGGTTGGGACTATGTTCTGCTGGTGAGCTCGCGAAGCCAACTCCGGTACTACACCTCCATATTCCGAATGGATCGCTTGGGAGGAGATGACATTGCTGACCAATAAGCCATCCCGCAAAACAGCCGCACTGGTATCGTCGCAACTCGATTCTATAGCTAATATAAAGTGTTGTCCTGAACTCATTACTGACTTTATCGCATTTTTAAGCTACAAAAATACTCCTTTTACTCCACCCTGCCAAATGCAATCATTTATTTTTGCTAAATTTGCAGTTTGAATTAGACCCCCTAAACAGAAAATCTTAAGTACGTGGGGTTGTCAGTGGGGAGGTAAGATTAAAGCAAGGCAAGAATGAGTTCGGTTAGAAATATTTATAGGGTCGCTCGCAGCATCCTGCTGGCTCTGATTATCACGGTAATCAGCCTATACCTATTTTTATATGTTGCCTTGGCAATCCCCGGAGTCCAGAATTATGTAAAAGGGATTGCGGAAAGGGAACTCTCTTCCTATCTCAAGGGGAACGTTGAGATTGGTCGCCTCGATATCGTTCCTTTCTCGGAAATAAGGGTCTTCGATTTAATAGTTAGCGACTCAATCTCCAGTCAACCCTGTCTGCAAGTGGCAAGAGTTGGAGCTGCTGTAGAATTGGCTGACTTGATCTTTTCTCGGAGGATAACCATATCTTACGCGGAAATATCCGGAATGAGGGCTGATATATCTCAAGCTAAGAAAGATGGGCCTTTGAACATAGATTTTATAATCAAGGCTTTCGCTCCCAAGGATAAGAATAAGCCTCCGACCCGCTTTAACCTGAGGCTGCGGAAGGTAGCAATCCGTAATGGGTCTGCCTCTTTCTCACGTCTATGGATGCCGGAAAAGGAAGCTGAGGATAAGTTGGATTTCAATCATCTGTCCCTGAACTCACTTACTTTGGATTTGCGTATTCCCAAGCTCAGCAATGATGAGATAGAAGGGGAAGTTTCCCGCCTCTCTTTTAATATCAATCCTGGTCTAAGAGTCTCAGATGTTACTTTCAAGGTACTTTATACTCCTACCAATCTTGATGTCTATGATTTAAAGGTGAGTTTGGAAGAGAGTTCATTAGTTATCCCTCAGCTCTCTTTAGCTTATTCTTCACCGGATCAAATCAAGCATACGCTGATGGAAGAGCCTCTTCAACTCTCTATCTCGCAGGGGCATTTGGTGCTTTCTGAGCTTAAATCGATAGTTCCGTCTTTAAAATCTTTTGATTTTCCGATTGACTTTTCATTGGTTGCCCACGGGAATCCAAAGGAGGTCGACAATTTGGAATTGGCACTCGATATACCGGATGCTGAGACCTCTCTCTTCCTCAAGGGAAATGCAAGAGAATTACTTCATCCTGAATACTTAGAAGCAGAGTTTTCCGAGTTAAGAGCTAATGTCACTCCTAAAATCATAACACTACTTGAAGAATGTGTTCCTAACTTTGGAGGTTTCCCTAAAAAGATCATAACCAATTTAGGATCTGCCGCAATCACCCTTAAAGGTCGATACGCCGCAGAAACCGGAAAAGCCGATGCGGAAGGTTGGGTCTCCTCCCATTTAGGGCGTTTGGATTTCAATGTAGTTAAGGGAAAAGGTCTGAACGCTAATCTAAGTACAGAAGATTTCAACGTCGGGGCTTTATTAGGAATCGGGAAATTGGGAGAAGTGGCTTTTAATGCGGAGGCTCAATTGGAATCTTTAGGTAAGTTTTCTCTTTCCAACCTACCGCAAGGTTTTGTCGCCTTGGATCTCGATAAGATAGCGTTCAATGGGATAACTTTAAGGGACATATCCGCGGAAGTAACCTGTGCAGAACATAATGTTGATCTCTCCTTACTCTCAGACTCTACTGGAGCTAATATGGGACTTAATGCTAACTTGGATCTGTACCCCGGTGATATTATGGGGGAGGCAAATATTGATATCAATGAGTTAGTGCCCTCTCTTTTTGGTCTAATGAAAGGGTATGAGGGTTATAGCGTATCCGGAAAAGGCGAACTGAGATTCATTGGACCTGATCTGTTGGCCTCTGATCTGATGCTTGACCTGAGAAACCTCTCTTTCCTCAACAAAGAGGGAGAAGGATTGAAGCTTGGGTATCTTACAGGTCGCTTGAATTATACGGAGAATCAGGATGAGAGTGAGAGTGATAAAAGGGTAGCTTATCGAAGAGATCTGACTATAAGGTCTCCTTGGCTGGATATAGATTCCAAGATCGAAGATCGCGATGGAGAGGATGCAAAATCGTTATTTGACTTCAGAGGTATTCTAAATGCCGGCATGAGGTTAGCCGCAGAAACTTTCCCGGTGCTGCAACTTGCCAATAATAAAGAGTCAGCAACCGAGAAAGCGGATGTAAGTATATTGATGAAAGCCGCTCCTGAAGTTTACCGATTCTGGAATCTACCTGCTTATCCTTTGGGTCAAGCCAGTATTGCTCTCTCCTTGGATGGGGAGACGGGCTTGGCTTCTTTTGATATCGACGCTCCCTATATCCAACAAGGCCGGAATGTCCTTATAGAAAAGACCCATTTCAAGGGTCAGATGTCGAGAGAAGAAGGAACATTCAGTCTCAGTGGCTTTACCCATTATCCTACAAAAAAAGGTACTTTGGATATAGACCTGAACTTGCGTGGGCATAATAACACAGTGTTCACCGAATTGGGTTTCCGTCCCGGAGAAGGAAATCTGATGGCGGGGAATATGGCTTTTAATACCTACTTAAAGCGTAATGACTTGACTAATGCGCTTGATTGTAGGGTGGATTTTATACCGTCGGTACTATCAATTGCTGATTCAGATTGGAATCTCGGAATCGGAAATATGGAATGGACCGGCAACGAAGGGATAATCAATAATTTCAATCTTGCCAGCCAATCTCAGTTCATCAATATAAATGGTCTCATATCCAAGGATCCGGATGATGTAGTAACGGTTCGGTTAGGAGGAATAGATTTGGACTATGTATTTAGTATCCTTAATATCAATTATGTAACATTCGGTGGAATTGCTACGGGTGAGTTAACAGGTAAGGGGGTATTGTCTTCCTCTCCAGACCTGAAAACCAAATTCTTGAACATTGAGGATTTCAGTTACAATTCTGCTCCACTCGGCAAAGCCACTGTCCATTCATGGTTCGATGTGGATCAGAAGAAAGTTGGAATCAAAGCTACAGTTACTGATAATGAGAAAAAGGTAGCTGATATTGACGGAGGAATATGGGTAACCCGAGATTCCTTGAGTTTCGGTTTGGAGGCTCATGAGATAAATGCAGGGTTCATGTCTCCATTTGTAGCTGCCTTCGCCGAGGATGTGGCAGGGAGAGCATCGGGCGAAATGAAACTCTTCGGAACTTTCTCGGATATAGATCTCATAGGTCGAGCCAAAGCGGATTCGCTCTCTCTTAAATTAATTTCTACAAACGTGAGGTATTGGGGTAGTGACTCTATTTTCATGAACTCGGGTCGCATTGAGATTCCGGGCTTCCGGCTCTACGATAAGAATGGAAATTCAGCCCTATTGTCCGGTACACTTAGCCATCGCTATTTCCATGATCCGGAATTTGATTTTCGAATGAGCGAGGCCAATAATCTTCTATGTTATGATACCAATCAGACGCTCAACCCGGTATGGTACGGAACGATCTACGCTTCCGGTTCCGGGCATCTCTATGGTTATCCTGGATTGGTAGGAGTGGACGTGGATATGGTCTCGGACCGTAACTCGACTTTTACTTTCGTGCTAACCGATAGAGAGGAAGCAGCGGATTATAATTTCCTTACCTTTATTGACAGCAAAAAGGAGGCAGCAAAAAAAATGGAGCCGGACACTATCCCGGAGTTCCTAAAGAGGTTCCGTAAGCAAGTTGCAGAACAGGAAGGTGAGGAAACTGCGGTAGAACTGAATTTCAGAGCCTCGGTCAATCCGGGTGTGCTTGTTACATTGATAATGGATCCGCAGGCTGGAGACAAGATAACCACCCGTGGTAGCGGTGCCCTCCAGATGAGCTATAACTCAAAATCCGAGGATCTGAGGATGTATGGCAAGTACACTCTGGATGAAGGTGAATATAATTTCTCCTTACAAGATATCATATTGAAGCAATTCAGCATCCGTCCCGGAAGTACTATCTCTTTCAACGGAGATCCTTATTCAGCAAACTTGGATATAGCAGCAACCTATCGCGTTAATGCGAATCTGACTGACCTCGATCAAAGTTTTGCCAATGATCATGAATTGACCAGAACAAATGTGCCGGTAGATGCGGTTATGTTGGTGAGTGGAGACTTGAACGGGCCGGAAATCACTTTCGATGTGGAGCTTCCAACCCTGACAACTGATGTAGAGCGTAAGGTGAAGAGCCTTATGAGTACCGATGATTTGCTCAGTCGCCAGATTATTTATCTCTTAGCCTTGAACCGTTTCTATACACCGGAGAATGGAGCAATGGGGAATACCGGTAGTTCGGGAGGAACGGAGTTGACCTCGGTTGCTTCCTCGACTATTTCCTCTCATCTATCCAATATCCTTTCAAGCATGACAGATCATCTTATGGTCGCTCCATCTTTCAGAAGTGATAAGGGTGATTTCAGTGATGTGGAGGTCGATTTGGGACTCTCTTCCCGATTGTTAGATAACCGTTTGTTGATCAATGGAAACTTGGGATACCGGGACAGGAATGTTTCAGGCCAGAGTACCCAGTTGATAGGGGACTTTGATATAGAATACCTTCTCAATAAAAGCGGCAACTTAAGGCTGAAGGCCTACAACCGTTTTAATGATCAGAATTACTATCTGCGTCAGGCGTTGACAACCCAAGGAGTGGGATTGGTTGTAAGACGCGATTTTGATAATTTATTCTCTTTCTTAAGGCCTATCCGACGGAAATTAGAAGCTATTCAGGAGGAAAGGGAGGATAAAAAAGAGAAAGAAAACGAAAAGGGCGAAGGGAAGAAAGAGGAAGAGGACGTTATAGATATAGAGATAGATAAAGATGTGGAAAATAACAGGAATAGATGAGATAATTACTCGTATCATTAAACCGGCGGACTCTATAGGCATTGCCTTTGGCGGGGGAGGGGCTCGAGGGTTCTGTCATATCGGGGTAATACGGGCGTTCGAGAATTTCGGACTGTCCCCGGTTGTTATTTCCGGTGTGTCAGCCGGTTCGATAGCAGCGGTTATGTATGGCTCCGGGATGAGCTCAAATGAAATTCAGGAGTGTTTTGCCGGGAGCAGTAAGTTGAATCACTATACATCCTGGCAGATTCCCAAGAAGAGCCTCATGTCCATTGAGAAATTCGGTAGATTGATCGAAAGCTGGCTTCCGGTAAAGCGTCTGGAGGATTTAAAAATACCTACGGTAATCTGCGCAACCGATTTCGACCATGGAAAATCTATTGGTTGGGCGAAGGG
Organism: uncultured Sangeribacter sp.; assembly: GCA_964553075.1. GTDB lineage: Bacteria > Bacteroidota > Bacteroidia > Bacteroidales > Muribaculaceae > Lepagella. Next base: position 7,141 of record CAZKJP010000058.1, read on the forward strand.
AGAGATATTGCCGCGGGTGATGGCATCATGTAGTATTCCGGTCATTTTCCCTCCTCAGATAATAAACGGGGTTCATTACGTCGATGGAGGTGTACTTCGCAATCTTCCGGCGTGGGCAATACGCAAATATTGCAAAGTATTGTTCGGGTCGAATTGTTCACCTCTGAACCGTAATTTCAAATACAAAGGTGGAATCACAGAAACAGCTCTCAGATCTTACCAGCTAATGACCAAAGCCAATACATTACAGGACATCAATCTCTGTGATTACATGATTCAACCCACTGAGCTGACAGATGTAGGGACATTTGAAGTCTCCCGTCTTAACGAAGCGGTTGAGATAGGGTATGCGGCCGCTTCGAAAGCATTAGAGAATTATCTTACCGGAAAAACAAAAAATTAAACTTAGCGGCTCTAAGTTTCGATACGGGGTCTTTAGCCAAGTATTAAGAAATTTAGAGTTACTGAGGTCTTAAATGAAAATGGAAAAATTAATTATATATCAACTCTTTCCTCGAATATTTACAAACAAATGTCAGGATCCGAAGCCCTGGGGTTCTTTAGAAGAGAATGGGGCAGGAAAACTGAACGATCTCAAGGGTGCGACCTTGGATTCCCTTAAGGCAATGGGTGTAAATTGCCTATGGCTTACGGGAGTAATAGAACATGCAACTAAAACACCATTTCCCGAGATAGGGCTCCCGGGAGACAATCCAAATGTAGTTAAAGGGGAGGCCGGTTCGCCATACGCGATCAGGGATTATTATGATATAGATCCCGCTATAGCCTCAGTTCCGGCTAACAGGATGAAAGAGTTTGAAGCCTGCGTAAAACGCATTCACGCTAAGGGGCTTAAGGTATTGATTGATTTTGTACCGAATCACACAGCCCGTGTCTATCATTCTGATTCTGCTCCCGCCGGAGTTAAGGATTTCGGTCAGGACGATGATATTTCCTGCTATTTCGCACATAACAATAATTATTATTATGTCCCCAACCAGCTTTTTTCTCCTCAATTCCCTTTGGATGCTGAAGGGGAGGAACCTTATGTTGAGTTCCCGGCGAAATGCACCGGCAATGACTGTTTCACAGCCTTCTGCGGTAAGAATGATTGGTATGAGACAGTGAAATTGAATTACGGTCATGACTATGGGGATCACAGTGATCATTTTGACCCGATTCCGGATACTTGGATTAAGATGCTGAGTATTCTAAGGTTCTGGGCATCGAAGGGTGTAGATGGTTTCCGTTGCGACATGGTGTTTATGGTGCCATTGGCCTTCTGGCATTGGGCTATCCCGCAAGTGAAGTCTCAATATCCAAATTGTCTTTTTATAGGAGAAATATATGACGTAGGTCAATATCGACCCTTCCTTGAATATGGATGCTTCGATTACCTATATGATAAGGTGAATCTATATGATACCTTGGTAGACATTGACCGCAACAATCATTCGGCAGCGAGGTTGACCAGCGCTTGGCAGACTGTCGACGGAATAGGGGAGCAAATGCTGAATTTCCTGGAGAACCATGATGAGGTACGTTTCGGATCGGATGCTTATGCCGGTTCACCTATTCGTGTCCTTCCCTCTTTAGTTGTCAGCAGTATGATCTCCAAAGGGCCTTTCATGATTTACTATGGACAGGAATTAGGAGAATCAGCCCATGATAACGAAGGATTTGCAGGAGATAACAACCGAACTACGATCTTTGATTATTGGAGTTGCGACACCCTCCGGAGATGGTATAATAATGGGCGTCCTTCTGAGAAAAATTTGACCGCTCAGGAAAAGTGGCTCAGAAAGACCTATTCAAAAGTCCTGAATCTCTGCAATTCAGAAGAAGCTATCCGGGAAGGATCCTTCTTTGACCTGATGTATGTGAATCTCAGGCAACCCGGATTCGATCCTCACCGTCAGTTCGCGTTTCTGAGATATACCGAAAAGGAGAAATTGATGATAGTCGTGAATTTCGCTGATGAAGAGAGAGATTTGGAGATTGTCATACCTCGTTTGGCCATAGATATGGCAGACTTACCTGAAGGTGAGCTGACAGTAACAGATCTGCTCACAGATGAAAAACTCGGTATGCATATTGAGGCAGACCGCGCCTCCAAACTTCATATATCCAGCCGCGGAGCAAGAATCCTAAAATTAACTTCCCCAAAGAAGGGATAGGAGCTTCGTCTTAGACCCCAGACGCTGCCATTTTATGAAACTGGATCTAAGATCCTTTTTAAATTTTAAATAGAAGATTACAGATTCCTGCAAAGTTTAGCATCCATTTTTCTGAAATGGGTGCTAAACTCCAAAAAAAATTCCTAAATTTGCAGTATAGAATAAAATTATTAATTCGGAATCAGGCTAACAAGGCTTAATTCCATACTTTATACAGCAATGAGTAATTCATTACCCCCGTTGAAAGTCTTTGCCGGCACCAACAGCCATTATCTTGGCGAGGCAATCTGCAAGGACCTCGGTATCGAGCTCGGAAAAATGAATATCGACCGTTTCGCAGACGGTGAGTTCGAAGTATGTTTTGATGAATCAATTCGCGGTGCGGAAGTGTACTTAGTACAATCCACCTTCCCGAATTCGGATAACCTGATGGAGCTGCTCCTGATGATAGACGCTGCCAAGCGTGCATCGGCTGCTTCAATCATAGCAGTTATTCCTTATTTCGGATGGGCACGCCAGGACCGCAAGGATAAACCCCGTGTGTCAATCGCAGCCAAATTGGTAGCTGACCTGTTGAGCACTGCCGGCATTGACCGTCTTATCACCATGGACCTTCATGCCGATCAGATCCAGGGTTTCTTTGATGTTCCGGTAGACCATCTGTATGCATCCTCGATCTTTATTCCTTACATCGAGAGCCTGCATCTGAAAGATATGGTTATCGCATCTCCGGACGTAGGCGGTGCTAAGCGTGCGAATTCCTACGCAAAATACTTCGATGTTCCCTTGGTACTCTGCCACAAGCAGCGCGCTAAAGCTAATGTCGTAGAGAAAATGACCGTAATCGGTGATGTAGAAGGAAAGAACGTAATACTGTTGGATGACATTGTAGATACCGCCGGTACCATTACAAAGGCAGCTGATCTTCTCCTTTCATTTGGAGCAAAATCTGTAAGGGCACTCTGCAGCCATCCTGTTATGTCTGATCCGGCCACAGCCCGCGTTAAAGAAAGCGGTCTTACAGAGATAGTATTTACAGACTCTATTCCTTACGGCAAGGATAATCCTAAAGCAGTAGTGCTTCCTATCGCACGTCTCTTCGCTGACACTATCCGCCGTATCCATAATCTGCAGAGCATCTCTTCACAGTATCTCACCAAATAATAAGGAGTCTACAAGGGTTCGATCGAAGATATTATCAAGTCTTCATCACCAAAATTCGTAAATCCTTTACATTATATATAATAAAAAGTCCGGGCCAATTGGTCCGGACTTTTTTAGATTGTTCAGCTTCAGTTACTTGATCACTACTTTGGAGATAGTGCCATCATTATTACGGATTACATAGATACCGGGCTGGAGGTTTGCATCGGGTGCAAATTCTATGCCCGCAGTATTTACGATAGATGTGATCTCAGCTTTGGTGAAGGTTGAGGAAATGCCGCTTCCATCGGGTCGATAGAGATTGGAACCTCCAGATTCACCCAAATCATAAACAGCCGTTACGACATAGGTCTGAGACTTAGGATTGGCAACCTCATCGGTATAGGCCTTATCGGTAATCAGCTGGTCATTAAGTTTCAGTCCGTCACGCCAGATATTATAACCTTTCAGCACAAGCGGAGTAGTCTCAGTGCCAGACTGGTAAGTTACGTCATCCAACATGAACATGAAGGAATTGGCAGCACATGCTCTGATAGCGAAGCGTTTCGCACCTTGCGGGAGCTCAACTGTGTACATTGACCAGTTGTTAGGCATGTCAGTACGGTCGCAAACTTTGATGAAGTCTGAAGGCTGGGTGCTTCCGGTGCTGTAGTAAACCTCGAAAGCATCAGTGAACATACGTGAATAGCTCTTTGCGAAGAAAGATATTACCTGATTGTTGCCACTCAATTCCGGAGAAACAAGCCAGTCATTCAATTCTCCATTATCGAAGCGCTGAAGGGCCGCCATATACTGAGAACCGGAATGAGCTTCAAATTGCAGGTAATCCTCGCGAGGCATCTCCGTCGCATTGAAAACGAAGAAGGAGGCCTTGGTAATACCGGATTGGATGTTCGGAATATCAATTCCTAAGAAACCGCTCACTTCTGATTTATCCAGATCATAAGTAGTCCAATCTCCCGGCTGATCCTGCCAAGGTACATAGGAATCGAAATCGTCTGTAACCGTAGCCGGCATACCATTCTCATAATCCGGGGAATCCCATTTGAGGTTAACCTTATTTCCGGAAACTTCACCCGTGAGACCGGAAACAACCGGCAGGGGACTCAGGATGGGTTTCACTGTAATGCTCTCCGAAGTATTGTTATCAGTGAGAACATCCGGTGCGTAAGAAACGGTAGCATAGATTTCCAGAGGTTCAGTGGCCAAAGAATGCATTTGAACCGGAATCTCGATTACCTGACGGCCGTCTGAGATTAGATTGTCAGCTTGTTGTGTAGCATATTTCTCGCCATTGACGAAGAGTTCAACACTATGTCCAGAGGCAGTCAATTTTCCTTCGTTAACTATAGTAGCGGCAACTTTGAACTCATCTCCGGCCGTTACCCTTTCAGGAGCCGAGATCTCCTCCATGCATAGATTATGATCTACGTAAGAGTAAGTACGGAAGTTGTCGAATACAGAGTAGCAATATGAATTGAGGGTGGATTCTACGCTGAAGCATATAGTCTTTCCGATATAGGGAGTAAGATCTATGATAACAGGATACCAACCTTCAACTGTTCCTCCGAGAGCGTACGGAGTCGTAGAAAGGACTTCAGTATTAGTTTTCCCACCATCTTCGGAGATGCGTACAACTACTGAGTTAAGGTCCTGCGGAAGCGGGTTCTCGGCATTGTAGATATTGTAAACCCAGAATCTCATTACAGGATTGGTAAGATGATCTACGGTGAATTTACCGGTCTGTATGGCACCTGTGTCAGTAGAATACTCACCTATAAGGCCGATAACACCGTTGTCATTATCCTGCGACGGGAAACCATTGGCATCGATCATCAGTGACCATTCAGGAAGACCGTATGAACAGGAGATCATAATCGGGTTACTAACCGTGAACATCGGGAATGATTCGCGGAAGCCCTCAGATGGATAACCGACAATGATCATTTGCGATAATTGACCGAGACCCATCAGTCTGTCCCAATGGCCGAATACGGCGAACTGATAGAAGCTCTGATTACCCGGGGCTACATTGAGGTCAATATCCTCAACCTTGTTTCCTGCTACATCTTTGGCAACCGGTATATAATCTCCGGCATCATAGATATAAACATCATAGAGAAGGACACCTTCCGGTAGGGGAGTACCATTGATATCAGTAGTAACCGGATCCCATTCTACAGAAACATGACCTATTGAAGTCTCCTCAGTGTAGACTGAAGCAGGAGCAGCGGGGGAGTCAAAACCGACGTAGGTAGTTACGGTAGCCGGCATACCGGCCCCATTCTCATTATAGGCGATAACCGTGAAGGTGTATTCGCCCATCTCAGCAACTCTGATGATCTCTGTTATATCTTCACCGGGTTCCGGTTCGGTGATAGTAGATTTAACTACATCATTTACCAGGATCTCCACTTTCTCAATTATAGAGAGAGAATTCCCTAAGGAGTTGAGAGTAGGTGTCTTGAAGGAAACGATAGCGTTGAGCGCACCGGTAGGATCAGTGGATACATTCAGGTTCTGAACGGTTGCGGGAGCAGCGGGAGCCGGAGTGTCCTCAAGAATAAGGTTGTCAACGCGTAAGGTATGCATATCCTTGAAAGAGATACCATGTACACCTATATAATATGTACCGGTAACGGTAGGTTCGAGGACAGCCTCATAAGTTTCCATGGAGTTTTTGGTAATAGCAGTAACAGGAATAAGAGAGATGGTCATTGCCTCGGCTGTAGGAGCCATACCTGCTAAAACCTCAATACGTTCAGTAAATGAAACGTTCCCACCGCTGATATCCAGGCTGAAAGGATACTTTCCACCGGCTTGAAGTTTGATTCCGGGAGTGATCATCCAGTCATTCATTGCCTTTGCCGGATTATATCCTATGCTTGCAATAGCACCATCTGCGGTCCATACTTTACCATCGTTATTGGCATCGATGATGGTAAATTCATCCAGGGAGTTGACAGAGTTGAAGTTGTTGATATAGGGTGGATTCTGAGCACCGACGTATATCACCGGAGTTCGGGAGATAAAGCTTAAACCGTTGCATGTTCCCTTGACATTATAGCTGAAGGGAGTGCGTGTTTCCGGTTCAGGTAATGCAAAGGAGCAGGAAGTGGCATCTGTAACACGAACTTTCAGCTCACCCGTCTCGGCATCTGAAATTTCATAGAGGAATGGATCGGTTGGACTCAGATATCCGCCATCGACGGTCTCGGTAGGTCGACTCCAGGTAACAGTCATCATGCCGTCTTCCCAAGCCGCGGTTGCTTCCGGTGCTTTCGGAGTACCATGGCCAATGATGCATGTAGTGCTTGCTCCTTTCCCTTCCACACCGTTGGCTGAGAGAATAACATTGAATCTTATTTCTCCGGCATGGTCTACAGTGACAGGTACTGTTACCCTTTCTCCCCATCCGCAGGTGCCGGAAGCGATCTCGCTTTCGTCAACGCGAATAGAGTAGGAGAGTTCCCCTTGACCAGGATCGCCATTTGTATCATTCTCCGGGGTGGTAAAGGATATGGAGCCGGATAAAGACCCGTTCTCGAAAGCGGTCTCCAAATCAGTAGCTCTTCCCGGAATACCTGCCTGGTCCTTGCCTATTATGACTAAACCGGCGATTTCCTCATTGTTTGGGAAATTCATAACCTTGGTAGCTGCTCCGGTTGTAGTGTTTACTTCCGCGAGAAAACCTTGGTCATCAATTGTGGAGAGGGTCCAATAGAGGGTATTGGAATTGGGATCGAAACACATGTCAGAAGCGAATTGCGGACAGAGTCCGGTTTCGCCTACGCGAGTGACTTGCGCGTTATTCTTATCAATCTTATTAAGATAACTATGGGTAACGACATTGTAGTTACCTTCCATAACTCCCTCATAATTGATACCCCAAAGCTGGCCATTGTTGTCGAAAGCAATTGCGTTCCATGATCCCTCCAATGTACCAACTGGGTTCAAAGTAATGTAATCCCAGCCGTAAGGGTCCTTGGTCAGGGTCATCTCCACTAACTGGAGCTTTTGTCCATTCTGAGTATAGTTAACGCCATAGATGATGCCGGAAGTGGGATCGACTGAGTTGGAAAGAGAAAGGTATTGGATGGCGAAACCGTTATCATCGGAGAATTCGCGCTTGAAGACCTGCTCACCTGTATTGATGTTATGGCCGTGCCAATCCGCCCCGATATTACCGGAGGAGTAACGCCAGATATTACAGGAGTAATAGACCTCATCGATCATAAATCCGGTACTTTTAGCGTACTGGTATGAGAGCATCTGCTCGCAGCTTCCTTCTGATGATGAGGGGAGCTCATAGAGGCCGTAAGGATAATAGTCGCTTGTCCAATTCTCGGCACTTAGCATCAGGCCCAACATCTTGGGAAGTTCCTGAGAGCCGGAAGAGACTCGCATGGGGGATTGAATACCGGAATGGTTCTTAGACAGGCCATGACGAGGTTGCCTAATGGGCAAGCCGATTGGTAGATTGGAAGATGACTTGGCTTCAACTTGCTTTGAAGCCTCCCGTACCGGGGGAGTCATCTCGCTCTTGGCCAATTTATGGGAAATTGGTTGAAGAGCGACCACCGCTGTAACTGCCCCTAAGGCAGCTGACAGTAAGGTAATGGTTCTTTTCATTATGAATAGATGTTGATTAGTGAACTATCATGTGAACTGAATAGTGAACTTTAAGGTGAAAAAATCACTTAGAAAGAATCTAATACTTGGGAATAGAAACCGTTCTAAAGAACAAAGATAATTAAAATTTTCAATAAGTTAGCTATGGATGATACAGAATTCCATAAAATTTATAATTTATGTCCATCTCATAAAATTAAGTGGATGAATTAAAATCCGTGAGATTTTATTGAGTGATGCCTTTCCTAATACTCATATAGGCTATAGATCAAACCTGCGAGGAGGAAATAACAAAGGGGGTGGTTATCCGTTATAATAGTATGAAAAAGCGTTTAGTGTTAATAGGTATTATCTTGTTGAGTTTTCTTCCGTATCTTTCCGCTGAGACTGTCTCGATGAAGGAAGCAAGAAGAATTGCACGTCTTTTCTTCAATGACGCGTACGGGGAGATATGTCCGGAACCCAACTATGTTTTTAACGGAAAGCGCTTTACTACGGATCGTCTATTCACACCTTTCTATGTTTTCGATTCCCCTGAAGGAGGATTTGTGATAATCTCCGCTGAAAACAAGGCTTTCCCTATATTAGGTTATTCATTGATGCCGAAAGGCCATGGCTTTGATAAGGATAATCTGACCCAAGAAGACAGGGATCTGTTGACGGGTTTTTCCCGGGATATTGAACTGATACGATTTGATTCGAGGTATCCTTCGGAGGCCGCATCAGCCTGGGAAGATCTGCCCTCTACAATCCATGAGATTCTCTATGCTAATTCATTACCCGCTGATGGTTATTACAGGTACCGTCCCAATGACTCCAAAATGTGGATCGTAAGAGAAAAGGCTGTGGAATTCCCTTATGAGTGGCCTAAGACAGATGAGGAATTGGAACGGGAAAGGGCCGCTTTAGAGGAACCTGAGGAGGAACCTTTCTCCTTCTATGATGACTTCATCAGAGAAATAACACGATCTAACGAAGAAAAAGCAATGGCTTTGGAGGAACGGCTTAAACCAAGTAAACCGGTCGTCCGCAGTCTCGGAGGAGCACATTTTGTAGCGGATATACCTGAGAACGCATTGTGTGTCGACATATATGGTGCTGACGGACATCTGGCAAAACGTCGATATTTTCGTGGTGCAAATTCACTTCCATTGGATTTAAGTGAATTGCCCAATGGATTTTACTTTGCTTTGATTCATCTCGAAAGCGGCAAAACATCCGGTATAAAGCTTTACCGTTAATCAGTCTACACCTATAATATTCTTCTTTAACACTTCAACGGGAAATTATTAATTCGTAAATAAGTTTAAACGACCTCTATAGAACAAAACTGACAAATGGAACAAAATAAAGAGTTTCATAGCGAGCCCAAGCCATACAATAGGACGGGGTATAAGATAGTCCGCGCAATCGGAGGCATGGTTTTAGCTATCATATTAGTATGCGTACTTATTATCAGTAAGAAGATGGATCATACTCCTCTTCTTTGGTGGGAGTATTTAGAACCACTTTTCATCTTTTTAGCGGCCTTTTGCCGATTATGTTCATTACTGTACGTCAACAAGCTCCCGGCAATCTCGAAACGCTTCAATTTATTAGCAATTATTTTCTTGGTGCTCACTGTTGTAATGATTATCGTTGATTGGTTTATAAATCGGGGATAGTTACCTTTAAATCAGTTAATAATAGAGTAGTAGAGGGATCGGAAAATATAAAGAACCCGGCTTGTAAAGCCGGGTTCCGCTATATATGAATGATTGTTGACTAAATAAGAGATTAACCTTCTGCGGCTTCCACCTCCGAAGTTTCGATCTCTGCTTTTTCCGCAGCGGAGTCGGTAACGTTTGGCAACTCCAGTCCAAGATGTTTCTTCTTGTCAACGATCTTAAGATAGAGTCCGATGAAAAGTGCTGCCACACCAAGGCAGGCGAGCATTACCAAAGCCCAGGTATAATTGTAGCTTACTGAAGCGACCTCTTCAGACATTGTACCGGCAGCTACCTGTGCTTCGATATCAGTATTCGTGGAGGTCAAGACCTTACCAATCAGCATTGGGAACAACCAGAGTCCGATATTCTGAATCCAGAAAATCACAGCGTAGGCCGATCCGATAATCTTTGCATCTACAAGTTTAGGAACTGAAGGCCAAAGAGAGGCAGGTACCAGTGAGAAGGATGCTCCTAAAACGAGAATGGTTATATAAGCTACGATAACTCCACCGGCCGCATTTCCTTTGAATAAGGGGAGTATGAAAGCGAAAGTGAGGTGACAAGCAATCAAAAGAAGAGAACCCAATACCAACATTGAAGCAGCCTTACCTTTGAAATCGACATACTTACCCAAAATCGGAGTAATACCTACTGCCAACAATGGGAAGACAGCGAAGATAGCGCCCGCGCTCTGTTTCTGATAACCCATCCAGCAGTAGAGTACCAAGCAAGCAATTGAGATTGCGAAGAGAGTATATTTCAGGGAGATTTTCTTAGCGAAGTTACCTGCAAATGCCGTAGCGGCTACAATCAGCATTATGCCATATTGGATATATGTTACTGCATCTGTGTTCCAGAAAGATCCCTCAGGGAGAGGAGTGAACTCAATGTTACATTGCAGCATATTAACCGCATATTTCTGGAATGGGAAGATAGCAGAGTAGTAGAGTACACATAGAAGAGCAACAAGCCAGAAGCCTAAGCTCGAAAGGATCTTACCAAGGTCAGAGATCTTGAAGGGCTCATCTTTTTCTTCTGCTTCCCCGGACTGAGCATCAAGCTTACGATCCATGAAGAAGTAGACGATGAACATTATCAA
>CAZKJP010000059.1:0-17291 GCA_964553075.1 uncultured Sangeribacter sp.
AAGCCTCAATGCGGTATTCATAGAGCAAGGATTACCACAATCAGAGCGACTTATTAAACTCAACCAAATAGCTATCCATCAGATGAGCGTATTGGAGGATAAGGATACAGATCGTAAATTATTGAAATAATATAAATAGATCTAAATGCCTCGGTTAGGCCTTTTTACTCATATATGATTGATATTAGGTGAGCCAACGACAAATATTGACCCGGTCTGAGAGCAAAATGAACCTTTAGGGGTTAGAGACGTTATAAATACAGAAACTGAACTACGGGACTCCGGTGAGATTCCAATAGGGAACTACTCTCAGAGAACCGTATGCCATAAGCGTTCTGAAAAAGTTGTTATTGTTGTTTTAATTCAAGGAACAGGTCGACGTGAGTCGACCTTCTCTTGTTTTTATCGCCGTCTAATAAACCTTAACTTGACATCAGGACATTCGATCAAAGCATTGCCGGAGGATAAGATGCACCGGTATCTTTGGGTGATGGCCGTATGACAGCTGACCCGACAAGAATGGCTTACAAACAACCTTTCCCTGCCGGGTCAGAAGATATAGATGTAAAATCAGGCGATGGGCGGAAGGCGACGTCGGCAATGGCTCGTCTTGCCAAGCAATTCTGAGACTTTGGCCAAGTATTCCGTAACCCGCTCTTCAGCGAGATTCCCTCCCGATGGGAGCCAGGGTGCGAGCCAATCGCGCATCACCCGCCATACCAAATAGAAGTGCATCTGCTCGGCTAACAATTTCATGTCGGGACCCTCAATGCCTGCATACTCAATCTCTATCAAGTATTCTGTCGGTTCTATCAATTTATCTGCGACTTCCCCGGCTTCTTCAAGGCCTGAAATGAAGCGTACTTTAGCACCCATTTTCCGGCATAACTCACCTATTCCTAAAAGCAACAGGCGCGAGACCGAATGACGGTTCTCCCCTTGACATACATCGGCAATCTGATGCCTGACATGGTCATTCAATTCCGGATGTCCGTGATAGATCATCCAGGCCACTGACCCCAAGGAATAGTCCAATTCACTGCGCAAAAGCCGTATCCGCTTTTTCATAAAGAACTTGCTTTTTTTAAGCTTCTCAATAAGTAAGCTAATCAGCTACCCGAAGTCGTAGGACGACGCGGACGGGTGCGCTGACTCATCGAACGTCCTACCCCCTTGAGGGCTTCCTCTGCTATGGCGGTGTATTGCGCCGAATCTGCTTTGTTAGTGATTACAAACCACTCTGCTACCGCGTAAGCCACCAAATACTGATGGCACGCATCCGTAAGACTGGCAACCATCGTAGCATTGAAATTGGCCGGATATTCCAATTTCAGGGTCAAACTACCATCAGGCGAAGGAAGTACAAGGTTAGAGGAAATCCCCTTCTCGGCTACTATCCACTCGCCCAACTCCTGACGCAGATTTCCCAGAGCGGTCTGCACAGACCTCAGAATCTGGTTCAGATTAGAATCATCATTATTGGCCTGCATCTGAGCCACCTGACGATGATTAGTGCCGTCAGCACGACTACGACCTGTAAGATAAGTCTTGTTCTGGATATCATAGATGATCTCTGACATCGCAAGGGTAAGACTTCCAATCCCCAATTCAGTTTCAACTTTTTCCATAACTATTTATTTTTCCATTTTCCATTCTCCATTTTCCATTCTCCATTCACCTGATATGCCGGCAACCCATGGTGTCCCAGTGCAACGCCCGGGGGGCGTTGTGTCATCTCCCCCTCTGCGGCGCCTCCCGGTAATAAAGGGTCGCTACCAATTCATTCAGTTCCCGATCCGACTCCTCGAACGCGGAGGCCGAAAATGCCTCACCTGCCGTCTCCAGCCATCTACCTAAAATACCTTTCGCCAGATAATTGCGCAGATGCCGCTCTATAGCCGGCTGCAGAGAGAGACTCCAACCATCCCCCGTCTCAAGGTCAAGTTCCAATTGATCATTGTTGTTGACCACCCCTTTTACAAAAGGCCGCAGTGAAGTTAGAGCGCGGGCTACGCAATCATCGAAAAAGTTATGAGCAAGCCTGCGGTCATTACCGGTCAAGACCAACCGCTCTCCTCCGGCTCCTTCCATGGCCTTGACAGCCCGGTAGCTGCTGCTTAACGCTACCTCATCGAACACATCTGTCCGTTTTACCGCTACAGTAATTTTTTTCATTATTTAATCTATGGTTTAAGAATTGTTTTGTAAATTTGTAGCAAAATTAGAAACCACCTCACAACCCCGCTTTTATCCGTAGCATTGGAATCCTGGAAACGACTTCATATACCGCTATCGGCCGCGGGGCTACTAAGGAATTTAGAATGTCTAAGAACAAAGATTTTGATACCTCTACGGTAAAGGGACGCCTATTATGCTTCCTCAATGAGAAGCGGCTGAGCCAAAGCGAGTTCGGCCGTATCTTAGGGGTCGCGCCTACATACGTCGGTGCGATGAGGAAATCCCTGTCTACCGACAAGGTAGCGCGCCTTACGCGTGCCTTTCCGGACCTGAACCGCGATTGGCTTTTATATGGGGAGGGGGAGATGCTGAAAGATCCCTACGACAATGATGATTCATTGATTGAGACGGCTCGCTATGAAGTGCCCCTCCTGCCGGTAGCTGCCTACGCGGGTAGCCTGCAGATGTGGTCCCAATCGGTGGAACTCCGGGATTGCGAGAAGATCGTGTCACCGGTGCCGGGCGCGGATTTCGCTATCCGCATCTCCGGAGACAGCATGGAACCCAAACTCCATGACGGCTCTACTATACTCATAAAGCGTATCAACGAGAAAGCCTTCATACCCTGGGGCAACCCGATGGTAATTGACTCGGAAAACGGTGTCCTGGTCAAGGATGTATACCCGGGCACACGCGGCAGCGCCTACATAGAGGCGCGCAGTGCAAATCCCAAATATCCCCCTATCGATGTACCGACCTCTTCCATATACGGCCTTTACCGGGTAATGGGGACAGTTAACATATTCTCTACAATCTGATTCGAAAACCAAAGGTCCTCCGCTTTCTTAGAAGGGAGGACTGTAAATATAAAATATCTGTGGATTACAATCATCAGGAAATAGAAAACCGCTGGAGGGAGTTCTGGCGGGACAACAAGACATACCAGGTCTCCGAGGATCCCTCGAAGCCCAAGTTCTATGTACTCGACATGTTCCCTTATCCTTCGGGAGCAGGTTTGCACGTAGGCCATCCCTTAGGCTACATCGCCAGCGATATCTTCGCGCGCTATAAGCGCCAGAAAGGATTCAATGTGCTTCATCCTATGGGTTATGACGCCTATGGCCTTCCTGCAGAGCAATATGCCATCCAGACAGGACAGCATCCAGAGAAGACTACCGTAGACAACATTGCCCGCTACCGCAGCCAGCTCGACAAGATCGGCTTCTCTTTCGACTGGAGCCGCGAGGTACGTACCTGCGACCCGGATTACTACAAGTGGACCCAATGGGCTTTCATGCAGATGTTCAATCATTATTATGATCCGGAGGCTCAGAAGGCAATGCCGATCTCAAAATTGGTAGAACATCTCGAAAAGCATGGTACCGAGGGGCTTCATGCGGCCGCATCACGCGAGCTCAATCTTACGGCTGAGGAATGGAACGCCCTCTCTGAAAAAGAACAGCGTGAGCTGCTTATGAACTGGCGTCTTGCCTATCAGGCTGAGACTATGGTCAACTGGTGTGAGGCGTTAGGCACTGTCCTGGCCAATGACGAAGTATCCGAGGGAGTATCCGTGCGCGGCGGTCATCCCGTGGAGCAGAAGCTGATGAAGCAATGGTGTCTCCGCGTGTCGGCGTACGCGCCGCGCCTTCTCTCAGGGCTGGAGACTGTAGATTGGAGCGACTCGCTGAAGGAGACCCAGAAAAACTGGATCGGACGTTCCGAGGGTGCCGAGATGCGTTTCCCGGTAAAGGATTCCGATCTTGAGTTAGAGATATTCACTACCCGGGCTGACACGGTCTTCGGAGTGACTTTCATGGTTTTGGCGCCTGAGTCGGAGTATGTGGATATGCTGACTACCCCCGAGCAGGCGGAGGCTGTTAAGGCCTACAAGGCTGAGGTTTCACATAAGACTGAGCGTGAGCGTCAGATCGACAAGAAGGTTTCTGGTGTATTCTCGGGCAGCTATGTCATCAATCCCCTTACAGGCAAGGAGATTCCAGTATGGATCTCGGATTATGTATTGGCCGGGTATGGCACCGGCGCCATCATGGCCGTACCGGCTCATGACTCGCGCGACTATGCCTTCGCCAAGAAGTTCAACCTTCCCATCATCCCTCTAATCGAGGGGGCGGATGTCTCGGAACAGAGTTTCGATGCCAAGGAGGGTAAGATGATTAATTCCGAGGGTCCGGAACTGAATCTAAATGGCTTGGAGGTAAAGGACGCTATCGCAAAGACCAAGCAGTTTATTTCTGAGAAGGGTATCGGTAAGGTCAAGGTCAATTACCGTCTGCGCGATGCCATTTTCTCACGTCAGCGTTACTGGGGCGAGCCTTTCCCGGTATATTACAAGGATGGCCAGCCTTACCTGCTTGATGAGTCAATGCTGCCGCTGCTCCTTCCGCCCGTACCGAGCTATCTGCCCACTTCTACGGGCGAACCACCCTTAGGCCGCGCCTCCAACTGGGTTTCTCCCGAGGGTTATCCGCTGGAACTTTGCACTATGCCCGGTTTCGCCGGATCTTCGGCCTATTACCTCCGCTATATGGATCCTCATAATAACGAGGAGCTTGTAAGCCACGATGCCAATAATTATTGGCGCCAGGTGGATCTATATGTAGGTGGCGCCGAACATGCAACCGGCCATCTTATCTACTCCCGTTTCTGGAATAAGTTCCTATATGACCTCGGCCTGGTCTGCGAGCAGGAGCCCTTCCGCAAGTTGGTTAACCAGGGTATGATCCAGGGTCGCACCAGCTTCGTATACCGAATCAAGGATACCAATACTTTCGTATCGGCCGGCCTTAAAGATCAATATGATGTTACACCGATACGTGTGGATATTTCCATGGTATCGAATGACCGTCTGGACACAGAGGCTTTCCGCCACTGGCGCCCTGATTTCGAAAACGCGGAGTTTATCTTGGAGGATGGTAAGTATATCTGCGGATATGCGGTCGAGAAGATGTCGAAGTCGATGTTCAATGTGGTGAACCCGGATGATATCGTGGAACGCTACGGAGCCGACACGCTGCGTCTCTATGAGATGTTCCTCGGACCCATCGAGCAGTCCAAGCCGTGGGATACCAATGGTATCGATGGAGTAAACCGCTTCCTGCGTAAGCTCTGGACACTGTTTGAGAAGGTTGACCTACATGCTGACAAGCCTTTGACAAAGGAGGAGGCCAAGTCGGTCAACAAGCTGATCAAGAAAGTATCTTACGATATTGAGAATTTCTCGTTCAACACCTCGGTAGCGGCCTTTATGATCGCCCTTAACGAGCTGCAGTCCCTTAAGACTGACAACCGCAAGGTATTTGAGGCGATCGTACCGCTTTTGGCGCCGTTCGCTCCGCATATAGCGGAGGAATTGTGGCATCGCTTAGGGAACGAGACGAGTGTTGTAGACGCACCCTGGCCTGAATATGATGAGGCGGCGTTAGTAGAATCGGTGGCCAAGTATCCGGTAAGTTTCAACGGCAAGGTACGGTTCAACATCGAGGTACCGACTGACGCAACGAAAGAGGATGTGGAAGCAGCCGCCCTCGCGCACGAATCAGCAGCCAAATGGCTTGACGGCAAAACGCCCCGCAAGGTAATAGTAGTCCCCAACCGCATCGTCAACATCGTCCTCTAACCCCCTGAGGGATCTGAGTACCAACCCTTGACTGGGAGGAGGCGCCCCGCCCGTAACTGGGATGAGGGGCGCCCTCGCCCCGTGACTGGGAGGAGGGGCGCCCTCGCCCCGTAAAATAACCATGGTGTCTCACAGCGCGAGGGCGCGCCTCCTCCCAATCACCATTTATTATTGAACTTTTGCAAAAAGGAAAGGATCATGGATAACACCTTCGAAAACTACGCAATCGGACAGCAGGATTTCAAGACACTGCGTGAAGACAATGCTCTTTACGTAGATAAAACCCCATATATTGAAAAAATAGCCAAAAGTACATCCAAATACTGCTTTCTGGCTCGTCCACGTAGGTTTGGCAAAAGCCTCTTTCTGTCAACTCTTCAATATTTTTTCGAGGGGAAACGGGAACTCTTCAAAGGGTTATACATAGATTCCACCGATTGGCACTGGACTCCCTATCCTGTACTTAGACTAGACCTTAACAATGACCGTTATGATGATTTGGGAGTTCTGGATGAAATTCTCGATAATCATTTCAGAGAATGGGAGAAAAAATATGAGGTAGATGTCAAAGATGTAAACTTCGCCCTTCGTTTTAAGACCATAATCCGCACTGCCCATGAGAAGACCGGGCGTCAGGTTGTAATCCTTGTGGATGAATACGATAAGCCATTAGTAGACAGCATCAGCAAGGAAAAGCATATCGAGTATTACCGAAATAAGCTATCCGGCATATACACCAATTTTAAGAGTTGTGCCGAACATATCCGTCTGGTGTTCCTGAGCGGTGTCAGCCGATTTGGAAAACTCAGTGTGTTTTCTGACCTCAACAACATTCGAGACATCTCCTTTTTGGATGAATTTGCCGATATATGCGGCATAACAGGAAAGGAACTTCTGCACTATTTTCAGACCGGCATTTCAAAATTGGCGGATAAGGAAGGCGTTGATTTTGAGGAGGCGTGCGCTATGCTGAAAAGCAACTACGACGGCTATCGGTTTGCAAAAGAGGGTAGTGATATTTACAATCCTTGGTCTCTGCTCAATGCCATGGGAGATTCAGAAATCGGCAATTATTGGAATGACACCGGGATGCCAAAAATTGTAGCCGAGACACTGAAACGCGTGCACGCTAACTTGGAGGAGATCTTTGACACATATTGCACAGCCGACGATCTCAAGGGACTCGACCTCTTGAGTCCCCAACCTCTTGCCCTACTGTATCAGACCGGTTACCTTACCATAAAGAGCTACCACCCCAAAATCAAACGTTATCATCTTGGCATACCCAATAAAGAAGTCAAGGACGGGCTTTTCAAAGTCCTCCTCCCCTACTACCTTACAACCCAATCCGATAAAGACGAGATTTTGATATAGCCGGAAGTTCCAGATGGACAGGCGTCAACTAATAGAAATCGGAGTGAATTTTTCCTCCAAAACCCGCTGCATAGAAGACTGGCAAATCAGAACAATACCGAAATGAAACATATCCTCTCTTATCCCAGACTATAATTGGTTTAGGAGATCCGAGGGTTATACTAAAAGCGGGGGTTTAGCGTTATGAATAAATGATGAAGAAACTTGTCTTTGCAACAAATAACCCGCATAAGCTCGAGGAAATTCGGGCTATAGCCGGTAACCGTTTTCAAATTCTGTCCCTTGCTGATATAAATTGCCATGACGATATCCCGGAAACAGCACCTGATCTGACCGGTAACGCCCTTATCAAAGCGCGCTGGGTACGGGACCGATACGGCTTCGATTGCTTCGCCGATGACACCGGCCTGATGGTCGACGCTCTCGACGGACGCCCGGGTGTTTATTCCGCCCGTTACGCCGGCCCCGAATGTAGTCCAGACGACAACATGCACAAACTACTCGATGAAATGAAAGACCTTAACAACCGCGAGGCCCATTTTGAAACTGTCATCGCCTTATGCCTTGATGGCAAGGAGCATACCTTCAGCGGACGGGTAGACGGGGAAATCGCAACCTCCCGTCACGGCTCCGCCGGTTTCGGTTACGATCCCATTTTCATACCCGATATGCTCCCCGGACACACCCCCGGAACAGAAATACCGAACTCAGAAAAGCTCTCCTTCGCTGAAATTCCCGCGGAGAAGAAGAACGCCATATCCCATCGCGGTAAGGCTACCAAAGCCCTCATCTCATTCCTGATGATGCTATTGGCTCTGATACTGCCACAGAAAACCTTCGCCGCCACAGACCCCGCCGGCATCTGGACTTACCATCCTTCCATAGGCCGCGAGGTCAACCGTGTCTTCTCCACCCCGAATTATCTCTACCTTGTAAACCTCCTACAGCCATATCATCCCAAAACCGATGATATCCAGTATCTCACCCCTTACTCCGTAATATTCAAATATGATAAGAAAGAAGGGGAACTGACTACCCTTACTAAAAACTCCGGACTCTCCAGCTATCCTCCGACAATCACAGAATACAATCCGGATCGCCGTTACCTCTTCATCGGATATGAAGACGGCAATATCGATCTCCTGTTTGACAACGGTAAAGTAGTTAATATCCCCGCTCTAAAGAACGCTGATAATATCACCGATAAAACTATCAACTCAGTGACCTTCGATCCGGAGGCCTCTACCATCTATGTGGCCACCAATTTCGGATACTTTACCATCGACGACCGCAAAAACGAGGTAATCGAATCGAAAATATACCGGGTGCCACTCACCTCCGTAGCCAAAGCTGGGCGATATATAGTGGCGGCGGATACCGCGGGATTGGTGTATTCCGCCCCGGTAGAGAGCCAGCGTCTCCAATGGAGCGAGTTCTCCAAGCTTCCGAAGCCCTCTGCGACAGTTTATCAGCTGTTGCCACTCGGCGGAGACCTCTGCGGAGCTATGGGCAGCGACAGGAGCGCTCGAACACTGATGCTAATCAATCCGGAGACACCAGAGATACGCGACCTCCGCGTGATGTACAATACCTCCCTTCAGTTTACTCCCGAACGCACATATTTCATCGGTTCCTCAAACCGCGGTATTATCCTCCAGTCAGACGGCACCATCAAAATGATAACCATCCCGGAGCCGGAGATCAATGCCCCCACCCCTATGGCCTCCTGGGATCTCAATGAGTTCTGGTTCGTAGATGACGACAACCGTTTCTACTCACGCCGCCGTACCGACAATAACGGCACCGACTCCTGGAGCAACCCTACCGCTCATATCGGCTCACAAGGCCCAATACCATTCCGCGTTACCGATATGATCATGCACCCTACTTACGGCATCTTGGTATCCAACCATGGTACTAACACGGCCTTCTCCTCCAACAAGCACCCTATTCCTTTGGAGCTGTCAGCTTATAAGAATGGTGGCTGGACTCAATATGGCCTGAAACAAAGGATGCCAGAACAGTTGCTCGCGTTCGGAGATCCAAATGGAATGGCGATAGATCCTGATAACACGGATGTGCTGTATCTCGGATCGATGCTTTACGGAATGTACCGAATGAACTTGGCAGACAAGTCTTCCGTAATCCACTGGTCTCGCCCTGATCCGGATTGGCAGGATTTACCAGGTTATATAAAAGTCCACGATTCCTTTCCGGATTGGGAACGCCTTAGCCAGCTTTCTTATCCCGTAATCGACAATCAAGGAAACCTGTGGGTTGTTTATAATAACTTCAAGAAATCAGATAAAATCAAATTCCCGACCGATATCGTTACGGAATTATGGGTTTTGCCGGCAGACCAACGCCGCGCAACCACCTCTGCGTCCTCAGCCAGACCCTTTACCAAAATACCGGTCAGGAACATGATAGTCAACGAAGCTTCCCGTTTGTTGCCCTTGAAGCATAGCTCCAACAACAATCTCATAGTCTATACCGATGGCCAAGCCAAGTCCAATATAGTAGTCTACGACTATAAAGGTACCGCCGGCAATACCTCTGATGACAAGATGGCTTCCTTCCAACTCAATAGCCAAAACTTGGAAGATAGCGAGGGGGGAAAAGTAGAGAAGACCTACGTAACTGCCCTTTTTGAGGATCCTGAAACAGGTCTAATCTGGGTAGGAACAGAAAGCGGTATTTTCTCCTTCTCTCCAACCGGGCTATTGGCAGGAGATTCTCAGCTCCGCCAATTCAAGATTGCCCGTAATGACGGCACCGGCCTGGCCGATTACCTCCTGACTAATGTCAAGGTCTATGATATAACCGTGGATAAGCGTAACCGCAAATGGATTTCCACTCAGGGGGCCGGATTAGTGTGCGTATCCGCGGACGGCACTGAAATATTGACCGAATGTAATACCGGTAATTCCGACATTCCCTCAGATGTAGTCTACACTACCCTATACCTGCCGGAAGAGAACGCCATGATGGTCGCTACCGAATCCGGTCTGGCTCACTATCAGCCTTACAACATAGGAGACGGTACCGACTTTGAATATGCACGCGCATATCCCAACCCGGTCCGTCCCGATTACCTCGGGTACGTTACTATCGACGGTCTGGCCGACAATGCATTAGTCAAGATCTCGGATGCACACGGACGTCTCGTCCGCGAATTGGGTTTCGCTACCAATGGAATGGTACGCTGGGATGTCAGCGACATGCAGCATCAGCGCGTAGGCTCAGGGGTGTACTTCGTACTCGCATCTACCGGACCCGATGACCAATCACTTTCAAAAGTTACAAAAATTCTTGTTGTCAACTGATATATTATGAAACGTCTCACCCTATTATATGCCGCATTGATGGCTGCCGGCTCGGCCTTGGCCCTCGAAATCAATGTCACGCCCGGCAGTCTCTCCTCGGTGCTTCCAACCCTGGATCCCTCGGCCTCCTCTCTCTATCTGTTGGGTTCGATCGATGCTCGCGATATGGCCGCTTTCTCACAGATTCCGGCCAATTTCAAGACCCTGGGTCTAAAGGATGTGAAGATAGTGGAATACCGGGGAGAACTCCCGGAGTTCCCGGGACAGTCCATCTTCAAAGCTGATTATCTCCCGGAACATCTGCTTTTCCAATCTCCATTCCAGAGCATCACCTTGCCTCGGAACGCGGTATTGGGTGTCGGGGTCTGCGCGGATTCACCCAACTTGACTTCTGTGGTGGTTGGTGAAGGAACCTTGGAGTTGCCTGATTACGCCTTTTATGGTTGTCCAAACCTGACGTCCATTCAACTGCCGGCTTCTTTGGCTCATTTAGGGAAATACACATTCGCGGGGTGCACCTCCCTCCCGTCTCTCGATTTATCTACCACTTCCGTTACCGAGATTCCGGAGCATTGTATGGCGGGAGACACCTCTTTGACTAACCTTTACCTCCCGTCAGGTATCAGGGCTATAGGCTCCGAGATCCTTACCGGAACTGGTATCACCTCCATATCCTTACCAAATCTGCTGGAGGCCGCTCCTTTCGCATTGGCTGGGATGCCGGCTCTGACGGAAGCTAAACTCAACCCCGCTGGAAACTTTGATATGGGTCTGCTTATGAGCGACCATGCGTTGCTCTCCGTAAAGAATTCCCCATCTGAAATCCCGGAGCTTTTCCTTTCAGATTCCCCACAGGTTAATCCCGCAGAGGTTCTCTCAGGAGCTACCTCAATCGGACGGTATGCTTTTTCACGTGCTGCTTTCGAGCGTTTGATTCTTCCGTCAGGACTGGAATACTTAGATAAGGGAGCCTTGGCATATACGTCTAACCTGAATTATATTGATGCCAAAAATCTTGGAACCAATGTTCCGGATGTTCACACCGAGGCATTCTTAGGACTGACCCCGGCTTTAATTACCCTCTTCGTGGCCAAGGACTCAGCAGATCCCTGGAGGAACCATCCTGTATGGTCTGCCTTCAATATAATAGAAGATGCAACTCAGGTTAACAGTATAGGTACAGATGAGAATAATATCCTTTTCTCCCTCTCGGGCAAGTCTCTTACGGTGAAGGCTCCGGAAACGTTACGGGAAGTGAGCGTATGGCTTACAGATGGTACCCCGATACTCAAAGCCACCCCGGACTTGGAATCCTTCCGCGCAGAACTGGATGTCCCTGAGGGTGTAAAGATAATAATAGTCCAGGCTACTGCCGGAAAAGTTACCCGTAGCGCCTCAATGCTCATCAAGTAAAGACTTCAAACGTTGATTTGAAATATGGGCAAGAACAAGCTTAAGAAATTTGCCGATATGGAGACCTTCCATTGTGCTCTCCAATATCCGCGCCACCTTATACCCGAGTCCGGTTTCCCGCTTAAGGGGAACTGGAATCGGGATTTTTTTGTCAAACCCTCACCGATAGTCCTTGAATTAGGTTGCGGTAAGGGTGAATACACGGTAGGATTGGCCTTGCGCCATCCGGAACGCAACCATATCGGGCTCGATATCAAGGGTGCCCGGATGTGGACCGGTGCCCGTCAGGTTGAGGAACAACAAATACCGAACGCGGCTTTCCTGCGTACCAGCATCGAACTGATCGACCGCTTCTTCGATCCGGGTGAGGTCTCCGAGATTTGGATCACTTTCCCGGACCCGCAGATGCAGAAACCGCGTAAACGTCTTACATCAACCCGCTTCCTGAACCTTTACCGCTCCATCATGGGATCAGGTGGGATCGTACATCTGAAAACAGACTCCCCTTTCCTCTATGAGTATACCCGGCGGATGGTAGAGATTAATAATCTGGAGATCCTTCGCAATACCGATGACCTTTACGGATCCGGGATGGCTGATCCCGAGACTTCAATCAAGACTTATTACGAGCAGCAATGGCTATCGCGTGGTAAGAAGATCAAACTGCTCTCTTTCCGTTTAGGAGAAGGAGACCTCATCGAACCGCGCGAGGACGACATAGAGCGTGACGATTACCGGGCTTATCCCCGGCATGATATTCGTCTGGATGATCCGACACGCTTATCTGACAATTGATGAAGGTTTTAAGCCCCTTCGTTCATATAACTTTTACAGCTAAAATAAATGGCAACTCTATATCCGAATCTTATTCTTGATGCGCTCAAGAATGTAAAATATCCCGGGAACGGGAAGAATATCGTGGAACTCGGCATGATCGAGGATGATATCCGCATTGACGGCAATACCGTTTCCTTTTCCATTATTTTTGAAAAGCCAACAGACCCCTTCATCAAGTCTGTAGTAAGGGCTGCGGAGGCCGCATTGCCCGTATTCGCTGACCCTGATATCGATGTCAAAGACCGTATCTCGGTCAAATTCCGTCAGCCGGAGAAACCGAAACCAGAGCGTCCTCTTCCTGGTGTAAAAAACATTATCGGCATTAGCTCCGGTAAAGGGGGTGTCGGGAAATCTACTGTCTCTGCCAATCTGGCGGTGGCTCTCGCTGCCCAGGGCTACAAGGTAGGCCTGTTGGACGCTGATATCTTCGGGCCATCGATGCCCAAGATGTTCGGAGTGGAAGGTGAGCAGCTCTATATGGTCAATCAGGATGGCCGCGACTGGATCGAGCCGGTGGAGAAGTATGGAGTCAAGATGCTTTCAATAGGGTTCGTGGTTGATAGCAAGGAGGCCGTACTCTGGCGCGGAGGAATGGCCAGCAATGCCTTGCGCCAGCTGATCTCAGATGCTTATTGGGGAGAACTCGATTATTTCCTGATCGATATGCCCCCGGGCACAAGCGATATTCATCTGACTCTGGTCCAGACTCTTCCCATAACCGGTGTAGTTGTGGTTACAACGCCTCAGGAGGTGGCGGTCGCGGACGCGCGTAAGGGTATCGCTATGTTCCAAGGAGATAAGATCAATGTCCCGGTATTGGGGTTGGTGGAAAATATGGCGTGGTTCACCCCCGCCCAGCACCCCGACGAGAAGTATTATATCTTCGGTCGCGACGGCGGCAAGAAATTGGCCCGGGAAGTCGGGGTCCCCGTATTGGCCGAGATACCATTGGTGGCCGATATCTGTACCAACGCTGACGATGGCGCGCCAACGACCCTGAGTCTTGCCCAAGTAGCAGGCGGAGACGGGAATCCGGAGATAGGACAGAATCCGGAGGCGATGGCCTTTGCGGACTTAGCTCGCAAGGTAGTTGAGGCTTGCGACAAGCGCAACGAGACTCTTCCTCCGACCTCAATAGTAGAAACCCATTAATTGATACACCAATTTTTCGTAGGGACATGGATGATCCATGTCCCTACTCCTCAATAAGAGCATAATATGTCTACCAATACAACTGATAATACACGCAAAGTGACCACCCGCCGGCTGGTTGAGATGAAAGCGCGCGGCGAAAAAATCTCCATGCTGACGGCCTACGATTACTCCTCCGCTAAGATAGTGGATGAAGCCGGTATGGATGTGATTCTTGTGGGAGACTCGGCCTCCAATGTTATGGCAGGTAATGTCACCACCCTTCCCATTACCCTTGACCAGATGATATATCATGCCAAATCGGTAATGAAGGGGGTCAACCGCGCCTTAGTGGTCGTAGACCTTCCTTTCGGTTCCTATCAGGGCAATTCAAAAGAGGCATTACATTCCGCAATCCGCATTATGAAAGAGAGCCACGCGGAAGCGGTCAAGATGGAAGGTGGAGCTGAGATCGCGGAATCGATCCAGCGCATACTGAGTGCCGGTATTCCGGTAATGGGTCATTTAGGATTGACACCGCAGAGCATCAATAAGTTCGGCACTTACTCCGTTAGAGCCCGTGAGGAGACCGAGGCGCAGAAACTGATCGAGGATGCGCATTTGTTGGAGGACTTAGGGTGTTTCGCACTGGTTTTGGAGAAGATACCGGCGGACTTAGCAAAAAGGGTCGCATCAGAGCTGACGATACCCGTAATCGGCATCGGCGCTGGAGGTGGGGTAGATGGCCAGGTATTGGTAATGCACGATATGTTAGGCATCAACCAAGGTTTCTCGCCCCGCTTCTTACGCCGCTACGCCAACTTAGCCGAGGTAATGACCGACGCCTTCAAGCAATACATCACCGACGTAAAATCCTCCTCCTTCCCCTCCCCCACCGAGCAATACTAAACAAATGGAGAATGGAGAATGGAAAATGGAGAATGGAGAATGGAAAATGGAAAATGGAGAATGGAGAATGAGAACCCATTAACTGGGAAGAGAATCGCCTCGTAACTGGGATGAGGGGCGCCCTCGCCCCGGCAGTAACCGAGATGACGAGCGTCCCGTAACTGGGATGAGGGGCGCCCTCGCCCCGGTAGTACCGAGATGACGGTTGCCCCGTCCCCTTCGGCTTCGCCGAAAGAAGTCCCTATCGGGGACTTCGATCTCCGCTCAACCCCCGACAAGGAAAGCCCGTAGGGTTTTCCGCCGTCGGGGGCCCCCCATCTAAAGTATTAAAGGAATGCCCCTCGGGTATTCCAGTTTCCCTCCCATCCAAGCCTTAACCTGAGTCTACACATTCACCCGCTTACATCGGAGCGCTCCGCGTGGTGGCGGAGTTCCATCCTCCATATTATTCTGGATGCTCTTCTATCCAATTGATTTTAGTAGGACGCATTTCTGCTCCAAACAGGGCTAAAACCTGATTCACCTTGTCAAGCCGGAGAGTCAATTTACCCTGCTCCATCTCGCGCACAAACCGCAGACCCACCCCCGACTTCAAGGAAAGATCCACTTGCGTAAGCCCAAACTCCTTCCGCTTCTCCTTAATAAACTTACTTAAATACGTCATCTTATACCCTAAAGGTTATAATCCCAACCCGATATCCCATATTTATACCCTTATGGGTACAAAATTACGAAAAATTCTTCATATTGCACCATTTAGGGTATAAAAACATCCCAATAGCTTCTCTTCTTCTCATCCTCTCCTTAATTATCCACTTTCTGTCCTTGTGTCCTTCTGTCTCCCTCCTTATCCCCTATCCCCTATAACTTCATATCCCCGACTTTCGATCAGAATCCCCCTTGCTCCCACAAATTTTTCTTATTTTTGTAGAATAAATTGCTTCGAGGAGCGTCTGATCAAAAAAAATTGCTTACCTTTGTGAATCCGACGGAGGAGAAATACCGCCGGTAAAGAAAAGTGTCAAGCTTTCTTTCTCAGTTACATCGAATCGCCAATTCATTAACAGACTGAGATGAAGTGAGATTAGACGCTCTTTCTGTATTGTAGTATCTGCTGATACGACCCATGAGGCCGTATCCCCACATACACAATCCAGAGGGGCAGTTTATTCTACCCTCAATATCATTCAGTCTGTAGGCTTTGGCGAGCCTGATGTAACTATGATAGAGGTAAGATGAATTCCCCTCTTTTCTTATACCCATCCACCAACGCCGAATTAGGGAATCAGGAGGCAAACAGATATTTGATATTATTACTGTCCGCTAAACCATAAAGGACAGTAATATTAATAATTTATGAATATCCCGGATATACCTTATTTATCTGACTTGAAAAAGATTATACTGGATACGGCACCGATATCGGCCCAGGAGCTCAATAGGATGTTTGCTGAGTCTGAGATCACTTATTTAGAAGTTAAAAAAGGAGAGTTAATTCAGGAGGAAGATAAATTCTGTAATAGCGTCTTTATTGTTAGAAAAGGTATTTTCCGGAATTTTGTTTATGATAATGGAAGGGATAATACAAGATGGTTTGCAATTGACGGGGATATATTTACCTCTCCTTTATCATGGTCTCGTGGTTATTCAGCTTCTAATGTTGAGGCTGTAACAAAAGCCCAAATATGGACAATTCCTGTATTCGAGGTGAAACAATTATTAGATTCATCTCAGGAATGGAGGAATTGGGCACTTAAAATGCTCATTGATGGTATGGGGATTTTAGAAAATCGTGACAGATGGTTTATAAGTAATGATGCTTACACAAGGTTTAAAAATTTCTTCACCTACCGTCCTTATGAAATAGTAAATCAGATACCTTTATGTCATTTGGCTTCATATTTACGAATAACTCAACAGACTCTTTGTAGATGTCGCCGCAGGTTGGCAAAAGAAATGCGAGGTGAAAGCAGAAAATAATAGGGAGTTCTGATTTTTTTGAACATTTGTTCATATGTTTAGATAGTCAGATTGCTAATTTTGCGTTGTGAATCTAATCATTATTAATGATGGCATGAAAAAATAATTTCTTTTTTTCTGAATTTTCACTTTGTGTCTATGTTCTGGAGAATCGGTCTCTGAAGCAGGATTCTCAGATAATAGGCATATAACGAGTCTGACGTTACTACTGCAGATGAGACCGGTATGTGGACTCGTTAGGCTGTTACTTACTTTAACCTGTTAATTTTTCTGTGGTATCCACCATTATGTCGCCGTGAATTCTATTAAAGGATAAGTCCGGATGACTATTGTGAAATATCATGGAAGCCAAACTCAGTTTATCTATGAAAATATTCTTTCTAACTCTTGCTCTGGGAGTCTTCAGTGCCACTCCTTCTCAGGCTCTGGACGTTAGTAGCATGAAAAACAGGCTTATGGGTCAAAATGGGTGTTTTTCTAAGTGGGAAATGCCCATTTCTACT
>CAZKJP010000060.1:0-17025 GCA_964553075.1 uncultured Sangeribacter sp.
GGGACACAAGGATTTTCAGTCCTTTGCTCTACCAACTGAGCTATGGCACCTTTCGCGAGGGATTTCCTCCCGTTTGCGTGTGCAAAGTTACGAACTTTTTCTTTCTCTGCCAAATTTTTTGGCTCCTTTTTTCGATTTTTATTTTAATTAATTTAATAATTACCTATAGTTCAGGCAATTGAAAATCTATAATACTTCTCTTTTTATGGTCATTGAAGTCTCTGGGGTTGGCTCGGCACTCGTTTTACCCCTTCGGTTGGCGGATGAAGCGTTCGGGGTTGTAGCGGGGGCGGCGTTTGACTTCGGAGTAGATCTTGCCTACGTACTCCCCTACTATTCCCATCCCGATCAATATCACGCCGCTGCAGAACCAGATCGAGAGTACCATCGAGCTCCAACCTTCTGTCGTGTGGCCTCCGAAATGCCGCACCGCTACGTAAACACCGATTCCTAAGGCTACTAGCAAAAACAGACATCCTATCAAGGCTACCATCCTTACGGGTTTGATCGAAAAGCTGGTGATGCCGTCGGCTGCGAATGCCAACATTTTCTTTAACGGATACTTCGATTCCCCGGCTGTGCGCTCCTTCCGGTCATAGTAAACCCTATCTTGCTTGTAACCCAATAATGGTACTATGCCGCGCAAAAACAGGTTCTCTTCCTGATATTTCATCAGCTGTTCTACTGCCCGACGGCTCATCAAACGGAAGTCCGCGTGATTGAATTCGGATTTCACCCCCAATTTTCTCATCAATCTATAGAAGCCAAGGGCGGTGTTGCGTTTGAACCAAGTATCTGTCGCGCGGCTTTGGCGCACTCCGTATACTATATCCGACCCTTCGGCATATTTCTCTATCATCCGGTCTATGGCCAATGTATCGTCCTGTAAGTCCGCATCTATCGACACAGTAACATCAGATATTTGGGCAGCCTGCTCCAAACCTGCCATCAGCGCATTTTGATGACCTACATTCCCTGCCAAGTTCAGGCCTGCTACCATTCCGGGATTTTGCTCTACCAATGCCTCGATCAGCGGCCAAGTCGCGTCCCGGCTCCCGTCATTGACATACAGAACGCAACTATCTTCAGCGGCCAAACCGTTTTCGATCAGCCGTCTCAGGGTAGCAAGCAATTCTTTGTTAGAAGCCGGCAGGGCCTCCTCTTCGTTATAGCAAGGTACTACTATACAAAGTCTCGGTATCTTGGAGTCATTCATAGCCATTAAATTTTTTCTACATCCTTCGGGTCAATATGCACTATTGCCCCTCCCAGGATAGAGAGGGAGATAGTCAAAGCCCTCGTGCCATCCGGAGCAGTCATAATCTGTCCTTCCAGGCCGCGCAGCTGTCCGCGCACAACCCTGACCGTATCCCTAAGTTTATAAACCACCGGCGAGAAGCTGACCGGATAATCCGTCTGCCCGAGCATGAACATCAGTCTCACCATCTGCTCGTCAGGAATTACCGCCGGGGGTGC
Organism: uncultured Sangeribacter sp.; assembly: GCA_964553075.1. Classification (GTDB taxonomy): domain Bacteria; phylum Bacteroidota; class Bacteroidia; order Bacteroidales; family Muribaculaceae; genus Lepagella. The sequence goes on from CAZKJP010000060.1 coordinate 1,477, forward strand.
ATTTAGTTCCCCTACTCGCCTGGTACGGTCAGCCATAAACCGCGAGATATATGGCAATCCCACAAGACGTCGCCGCTCGGACTCGGTGCATCTTACGAATACCACGCAAGGTATTACCACCCTGTCTACCATCTTGCGCTTTCCGTTTGCCCATTGACGCATCTCCTGCTGGACCGCTACGAAACAAGCTACCCCCAACCGCTCCAGCTCGGTTGCCACTTTCTTCTCATGGCGAGAGTTGACCACGCCCACATACCAGCATGCTTCCCCGCCGGTATTGTTTGCAATCTCTGAGCTCATTTCAATGTCGGATAAGCGATTCGGGTATGGTAAATAGTGGCCAGACGCTTTTTAAACGTATCCTTCACCTTTTCTATATCACTCAGCGATATCGGCGATTCCTTCAGACGCCCTTCGGCTACAATCCCGTCTACAATTTTATCTACCAGGGAATCAATTGCCTCCGGAGTGTAATCCTTCAGCGAGCGTGAAGCAGCCTCTACGCAATCCGCCATCATAAGTATCGCCGTCTCACGGCTCTGCGGATCAGGTCCGGGATAGCGGAATTTCTCCGGGTCAACCGTCTCCCCTTCCTTGGCATTATTGACCGCCGTAGTATAGAAATATTTGGCCAGTGAGCGCCCATGATGCTGGGTGATGAAATTCTTGATCACCGCTGGCAGCTTTTCCTTATTGGCTAACTGAACACCCTGGGTAACATGGGTTATGATCTTCTGTGCTGACGTCTCCGGATCCAGACCGGCATGAGGATTGACTCCATGCTGGTTCTCGGTAAAGAACACCGGCGACTCAGTCTTTCCTATATCATGATACAAGGCTCCGGCACGCGTCAGAAGAGCATCGGCCCCTATGGCCCGGGCAGCCTCCGATGCCAATGTCGATACTTGGATGGAATGTTGGAAAGTCCCCGGTGCCACCTCCGCCATTTTTCTGAGAAGGGGGGTATTGATGTCGCTCAGCTCCACCAAGGTCACCAACGATGTAAACCCGAAAATCTTTTCCATTACCAGGATCAGGATATAGGCGAAGGAGAGCATCACTGAATTTATAGCGAACGTGCCGATCATCTTCCATAACGTTGGCTGGATGGTACCGTCATTGATAAGCATGAAGACTACATAGCATACTATATAGACTACGAAAGTTATCAACGCCGTCCTAAGCAACTGAGATCGCCGCGTAAGCTGATGCAGGCTGAATGTTGCTACTATACCTACTGCCAGTTCAGTAAATATGAACTGTAAAGGGAACGTAGCGACCATCGCCGCCAACATTACCGTAACCATCAGCGAAAAGATAGCGGTCCTTGCATCCGTAAAGACCATTATCACTATCGGTACAGCGGCTAACGGCACCAGATACAATCCATTATGCACATACTCAAACATCTCGATAGCTATCACTACGAATAGAGCTATGAAGAATGTAAGGAAAGTGAGGTACCTGAGATTCGAGAAGAGTTTCGGACGGTAAAGGTGCAGATAGGCATATAGCATCCCGATCATCAAGGCGATGTAGAGAGCCTGTCCTAAAACGAAGAGGAAATTGGTGTCCGTCGGTCCTTCATTCTTCTCCAGCACTTCCTGATAGGTATTCAGGTTAGTAAAAATCTGCGGGGTTATTATCTCGCCACGGTCTACGATCCTCTGCCCTTTCTTAATGACACCCAAAGCCCCCTCGACATTCAGATAAGCCTCCGACCGGAATTTCTCATCCGTCACCGAATCCTTCGTAATATTGGGTACCAGAGCCTGACTAAGCGCATCAGCCAGCTGCTGAGAAAGACGCTGCTCGCTATGCGGGGCTTCAGTTACATACAGGGAGTCGATCAGCTGAAAAGCCTGAGTAGTAGATAGCATCCCAGAGGCATCTACCGTCACTACCGAAAGGTCATTGTTAGCGTTCTCGCTTATGCGGACCCTCGGTGGGGCCTGCTTATGTATCTCGCGGTAGAACCGGGTATCGACGATCCCGCGCCCATAGATTTCCTGGATCAGGCTGCTAAGCCGGCTTATCTCCACTGGTGTCGCCATTCCCGAGGCATGGCTCGCGAATCTTGCCGCCATATCCTTACCCATCTTCTCATTACGCAGGGCAAACGGTATGAATGTGGCATCGATACTATCTCTCATACGGCGCGCCGAGGCCGAGTCGCGCAATATCGGTGTGTCATACTCCGCTGTCAGCAACGGATACTTCCATGGCTGATGTAGCTCGTACGAAAACGACTGGCGGTCCGCTCTGGGCAGGAACACCAGCAACAAGGCTATGAACACGGCCGCGATCAACAATCGCAGCGTATTCAGGCGAGTATATAGATTCTTAAACGGCATATCGTCAGGTTACGTTATCTATATCTTAGAGAGAGTTTTATTTTTGGGAGAGAAGCAGCTCAACCCTGTCCCCGCTGCATAACGGATGCGAGGCCGGCACCAACCGATGATTCACCTTCGCTCCGTAGCATACCCTTCCCCCGGCCTGCATATCGGCCATATCCTTAGCCGTAGCGCCTGCCGGCAAGCGCACTATCTCCCCCTTCTTTGTAAAGACGAATATCTCAGCTGCGCATACCCCGAGCCGGATATTGTCCAGACGGTCCATACCGTCGGCGTCCGGATTGGCAAGCACGTTCCGGATCATATCCATCCAGCTTTCAAGTTCCGGCAACGTCGGATCCGAAGTCTTGTACTTCCAATGGGCAGCGCATCCTAACTCCGCTAACTCATCCATGCGCCGCGAGCGTATCTGAACCTCGACCCATTCTCCGGCCTGACTCATGCAGGTAAGATGCAAAGCCCGGTAACCGTTGCTTTTCGGAACCTCCGTCCAATCCCTCAACCGGTCCGGATGACTGTAATACAGATCGGTAAATACCCGGTAAATCTCCTTGCAGCGCTTTACCTCCTCTTCCTCGCGCTCGCACTCAAAGATCACCCTCACGGCAAATATGTCATATATCTCCTCCAAAGGAAGCCCCTTCTTACGCATCTTGTTGAAGATAGAATACGCGCTCTTTACCCTCGCCTTGACCTCATACCGGATACCCAAGGCATCCAACCGCTCCTTTACCGGGGCCATGAAATCAGCCACTATCCGGTTACGTCGATCCAACGTGCGCTCCAATGCCTCCTGTATCTTCCGGTTCTCCTCCGGGTACAGATAGGAGAAAGCCAGGTCTTCCAATTCGGTCTTCAGGGCAAACAATCCCAACCTCTCTGCCAACGGCGCATAGACAAAAAGTGTTTCCCGCGCGGTACGCAATTGTTTCTCCGGACGTTCCTCCTTCAAGGTACGCATATTATGGAGCCTCTCCGCCATCTTCACTATCACGACCCTGATATCCTCGCTCATAGTTAGCAGCAATTGGCGGTACTCCCCGCTGGAGACAAGGTCCGGAGCGGTCAGCAACCCTCCCGAGATACGGGTGATAGCATCTACAATCCTCGCTACCTTCTCCCCCGCAACCGCTGCTATATCCTCGTAGGTATAGTCGGTATGCTCCAGGACATCATGCAGCAGGGCCGCGCATATCGAAGTGGATCCCAATCCCAATTCCCCTGCTACTATCTGAGCTACCGCCAACGGATGGGTGATGTATGGTTCGCCGCCCGGACGATGCATCCCTCGATGCGCTGTCAAAGCTAACTGGAAGGCGCGGTCTATCGACTCGACACGCCTTCTGTGGGAGCTTTCGAGATAAGTTCGCGTCAGCGCCCTATACTCGTCTATGAACTCATAATCCATCCCCATAATTACTCTTCCGTTTAGCGTCAGCCTCTACTTATAGCCACTCAGGGATTGGCGAGGGCGAAATTCGCCATCGCTACGGCCGCCGAGGCTGCCTCGGAGCCCTTGTTACCCAACTTTCCGCCGGCGCGATCTAAGGCCTGCTGAAGGTTCTCAACGGTTATAACCCCGAAAATCACGGGTACTTCGCCCTGCGCATTCAGCATTGCTGCCCCCTGGGCTGCCTGTTGGCAAACGTAGTCGAAATGAGGAGTATCCCCTCGGATCACACACCCTATGACTATCACAGCCGCAGTATGCGGCAGACGGCTGAGACGACCGGCGGCATAGACTAACTCCACGGTCCCCGGCACGCTATGCAGCTCGATATCCTCCTCCTTCACACCCGCAGCAGCCAAGGTCTCCACGGCCCCATCCCGCAAAGCATGGGTAACCTGCGGATTCCATTGCGCAGTAACGATATGGTATTTCCCCGCGCGAGGATCAGCCACCGGCAGTTCCATCGCCTCCCCCTGAGTATTCAATACAGTAGACATAAATAGCTAATTTTCGAGATTCTCGAATTCATCGGGTTTTTCCTCAGGATCCTGAATTTACGGCGCGAGGGCGCGTCTCCTCCCAGTTACCCCTCGCCCGCGTCCTGGTTCTGTGCTCGCTCAGCGAAGCGGCGAGTCCCCCTTGCCCGCGTCCTGGTCCTGGTCCTGTGCTGAACCTTCAGGTTCAGACTTCCGGTTCTGCCGGAAGTATATGCTCAGCGGAGCGGCCGGTCCCCAATTTATTCCCTACTGCCTTCCCGAGTCGATGTACAAACATCTTCCACCGCGGCTCATTCTCCTCCTCATTATCGATCATCTCGACCAGAGCCAGGATATCCTCCTCCAACTCGATAGTCTCCAAAGCAATCGCATGAGGCAAGATCGCGCTCAGCAACCGCCGCGCACGCGGACGCATCTGACGTATGCGCATCATTATCTCAGCCATCTCGATCGAAAGTTTGATCTCCTTGCGGTTTACCCGGCCGCTCTTCTTCTTCGAGATCTTGATTGCCTCGGAATAGAACTTCAGCGCCGCGCGGTAATCACCCGTAGAGGCCAACAGCTGACCTACATTGCGCAGCGAATCCACCAGACGGTCAGTAGCGGCCGTTACCCCCGAATTGACCTTATCGAAAAGAGCCTCGGCTGCCAATTGCTGTTTCACCAGCAACTCCATCGTCTTCTTGCGCGAACGAAGTATACGGGTAGACAGCTCCATCGCCAGGATATGATAGCGCCCGAAACGCTCGCTGTCAGTCCGGATCAGCGGATCCAATACCTTGAAAAGCATCTCCAGCTCCTTCTCGCTCTGGCGGTAATCCTTGAGCATATAATGGATCTCAGCCAAGTCCGAAAGCAGAGCGGCCAAGAGGGCGCGGAACTCTACATTCTCATAATCCGGAAAATCACGCAACGCGCGCATCCCCGAGACAGTGCGCTCTAAGGCATCTATCTCCCGGTTCTCCTCAAGGAGCTCGCGGGCTGTGGAACGCGCGGACTGTACCGTCCTGATTACTTCCAGTTCAAGTGAGTTCTTTGGGAATTTGTCCAATTCCAAAGGTATGTCGATGAGTGTTACTTTATCCTTTTCCATTTGTATATTGTTTTGTTTGCTATTCAGTTATTCTCCCTTCTCCTCATCCGAGGCCATTGACTTGGATTTAGAGCCTAAGTAGCCACCGTGATGGCGCAGGGCATACTGGGCTGCGGTAAATTCTATGGACTCCATTACAGATACAACAAGTATATCCCCGATAACGGTCATTGCGGTAGTGGAAGTAGTCGGTGTCAGTCCTAAGGGGCATACCTCGGGACTACCACCGGTAGAGAGCACCACATCGCAACATTCCGCCAACGGTGACTCCGGATTCCCGGTGATTACAATCAGGGGTACGGCCGGATGAAGGCGTTTGGCCAGCTGGGTCAACTCAACAATCTCGCGCGTCTTCCCGGAATTGCTCAGCAACAGCAGGACATCGTTAGCACGCAATATGCCCAAATCCCCATGCTGTGCCTCCGAAGGGTGAAGGAATACTGCCGGCGTACCGGTAGAGGAGAAAGTGGTCGCGATATTCATGGCGATCTGGCCGGCTTTACCCATCCCTGAGGTTATCAGGGTACCGTTACGGTCATGGACATGGTTTACTATCAGGTCTACCGCCTTCCGGTAGTCTTCGCTATAGGGTATGGCGGCTACCGCCTTCGCTTCGGCCTCCAAGATAGACTGCATCCGGGCCTCTATGTCTATATGCTTCATTGCTCTGTGATCTTGGTTTTGTAGGAGTTTCAGTTCTCCCTGTTACCGGTTTTCAAAAGATACTTGCTCATACGCCTCCAACTCGCGACGGGTCTTCTCAGATACCGGCATCGTCTTGTGGGTATGCGGATCCATAGTCACCATCACTGTGGTTGCCATCGACTTAACATGCCCCGACTTCTTATCGCGCAGCATCTGCTGCATCGTAAAGCTCTTATGGCCGATACCGATTACGCGTGTAAGCACCTCTATCTCCTCCCCGAATACTATCTGCTCTATGAACGCGCAGTCTATGTTGGCTATCACCCGGTCGATCTTATCCCATCCCACCATAAATCCGGTTACATCGGCGAAATATAGGGCCTTACCGGTATCGTAGAACGAGAAATATTGGGTATTGTTTACATGGCCAAGGACATCCACATCGCTGAAACGCAACTGGATATCGGCCCTATGCTTGAATTTTGACGTATCAGGTATATCTATCTGCATGATTGCTGTCACCTTTTTTAAGACGACCCCGTCAGGAGCCGCTTATGAATCTTATATCCTTTATTACCGGCTCGCGGAAGTTGCCGTTGATCGCTTTTGTCAGCAGCGAACGGGTCATCGAGAGTTCCTGGCGCAGCGAGGCGTTCCTTACCGATACATTCAATATCCCATGGCTTACCCACGGTTTTCCGCATTGCCCGGCAATCTCCTCGCCAACCACCGCCCCCCATAACGCGGCGGCACGCACATCCCTCAGCTGCTCTTCGAGCCCCGAATCGCTGATCGTCTGGCGCAACACGTCTCCTAATGTCTGGTAATCCTTTCGCTGCATACTCTCTTTTCCTTTCCCTTCCTCTATTGGGTTATCGGTGTGAATTTTCCATCCTCCACTTTCAGCAGCTGGCGCGGACCCGAGATGGAGGCGATGATCTCATCCAAATGCTGATGGTTGGTGTCGGTGATGAAGATCTGATGAAACCCGGTAGCGGTGCTTACTAAGTGCATTATCCGGTCTACCCGTTCTGAATCGAGTTTGTCGAATATATCGTCGAGCAGCAATATCGGCGTTACTCCCAAGGTCTCTCTCAGATGGGAATAAATGGCCAACCTCAGTGCGATAGTGAAGGTCTTTACCTGGCCCTGGCTTCCGAGTCTGCGCATACTGTAATCACCCATCGAGGTCTCGAGGTCATCGCGGTGGATACCGCCCGAGGTATACCCCAACACCCTATCTTTCTCGCGCCGCTCATCCAATACCTCCTGCATCGATTTCCCATTCAGCTGACTACGGTAGGAGAGTCCGGCCGTCTCGCCCGGCCCGGCTATGTCGCTATAGTAGGCGCTCAACACCGGTCCCACCTTCTCCACCCACTCTTTACGGGCTGCATGTATCGCCTCCCCGGCTGCCCCTAAGCTCATCTCGACGCTCTCATACAGTAGAGGGTCGCGCAATCCGGCTTTCAGCATACGGTTGCGTGAATCCAATGCGCGGCGGTACCGGATAAGGTTGGCTAAATAGCCGGAGGATGACTGGGAAAGAACCATATCGAGCAGCCGGCGCCGCTCTTCGCCTGATCCTGTTACCACCATACTGTCAGCCGGGGCGGCCGTTACGATCGGGAAACGCCCTACATGATCCGAGATACGTGGATACTCCTTACCGTTGAGTTTGAGTGATTTTCCTTTCCCTTCTACGATTCCGCAACTGACTTTCTCCAAGTTGCCGGCATCGGAAAGGAACTCTCCCTTTACCAGCATCTGGTCGCTGCCGTGTCGGATCAATGCTCCTTCAGGCAGTGGTTGCATAGGGCGCGCCAGGCATAGGAAATGGATCGCTTCCAATAGATTGCTCTTCCCCATCCCGTTCATACCGAGCAGACAGTTGACCCCGCCGCAGAAATCCAATTGGGCTTCCGCGATATTCTTGAAATTGAGTATGTTGAGGTTCTGTATCTGCATATTGGGATCGTAGGCCTCCGGGCTGCGGTAAATGAGTAGGAGGTGCTTTATTCTTTCTCTCCGTAAGCCAAATCGCCGGCATCCCCCAATCCGGGTACGATGTAGCTATGGGGATTCAGGTCGGGGTCGATCGCGCCTACCCAGAGAGTGGTCTTGTCCGCGGGCATGTGCTCGGCGATATAATCCACTGCCTGACGGGAGGCGATTACGGATGCCACATGGATACGGGCCGGGTTACCTTTGGTAACCAGCGCGCGATACCCTAAGTCCATCGATGCCCCTGTAGCCAACATCGGGTCTACCAATATCAGGGTCTTTCCTTCGATCGAGGGGGAAGCCAAGTATTCTATAACTACATCAAACTGATTGTGATCCCCTTTTTCATGGTAACGGCGATACGCACTCAGAAATGCGTTCTCCGCCCGGTCGAAGAAGTTCAGGAATCCGTGATGGAACGGCAATCCGGCTCTCAGGATAGTGGCTAATACAATCTTATCGTCGGGCTCGCGGCAGATGGCTTTCGCAAGGGGGGTCTGGACCTCCACATCCCGGTAACGCAGACACTTGGAGATCTCGTAGGCCATGATCTCCCCTATCCGGTCCAGATTCGCGCGAAAACGCATCGGGTCGTGCTGTATATCTATGCTGCGCAGCTCCATCATGTAACGGCTTACAAGCGAGTCTACTTCAGCGAAATTTATTATCTCCATATTTTCCATGGTTTTAGACCCCGTCTCATAAAATTAAAGAGGTACTGGGGCGGTTTTGAAGGAGTGATTTCTGCAAGTTGAGGAAGGAGCGATGCGGGCATCGTGACTGACGAGCCTTGGCGGAAAGCGCCCTTCAAAACCGGTGTATGGTAACTTTTTTCAAACTTATTTAACTCTATAACGAAAGAGATGGCTAATTTATGAAAACATCCAAATAATTCTTTCTTTAGTCGGCAAAGGTATAGAAGAGGAAAAGTTACCAACTTTATCGCTGGATTGGGCGCTTTTTACCCTTTGGTTCAGTCACATAGCTCGCTATGCTCCTTCACCCGCAGGGCAAAAATCACTCCAATCCAGCGACCCCAGTGCCTCTTTAATTTTATGAGACGGGGTCTAACCCCGGACCCTCTTAATTTTTATGAACCGGGGACTTACTTCCACAAAGATAACCAATCTTTACCACAATTGGAAGTTTTTCCCATTGAAGTTGTTTAAACTTCTTTAAATTCCGAATTTAGACCCTATATTCCGAATAAAGTCCGTATTTGGGTCCGGTCTTTTTCCAATTGTCTTGTCAGTTCCTCTACCGAGGCGAATTTCCGCTCCTCGCGGAGCCTTTTCATAAACCTTACCCCTAACTCCTGATCATACAGGTCTCCGTGGAAATCCAAGATATGCACTTCGATGGTCACTTTATCGGCATCGCTTACAGTGGGGCGCCTCCCGATATTGACCATCGCGGGATAATCCTCCCCGTCAATTACGGCCATAGCTGCATAAACTCCCTCTTTGGGTATCAAGGACTTGGACTCCGGCTCAAGATTGGCAGTCGGGAAACCGATGGTGCGCCCTAACTGCTCACCGGCCACTACTTTTCCGTAAATTGTATATGGATACCCCAAAATGCGCGCGGCTGCCGAGACATCCCCTTCCTTTATCGCTTTGCGGGCTGCCGAACTACTTGCTCCTTCTAATTGCGGTGCCTCTATGACTTTCAGGCCGGTCTCCTCGGCGGCGGTTATTAGTTCTTCGCGCCCCATTGTATGGCCGTCGTTGCCGAAGGTATTATCGTAGCCCAAGACCAACAGCCGTACCCCGAACTCATCCCGGAGTATCCGTAGCCATTCGCGGGCTGAGATATGGCGCACCTCGTCGGTGAACACCACCGTTACCGGCTGAACCCCATACTCCACCAATCTCGCTACCCGTCTTTCGGGACTAAGTAGCACCCCCGGGGCTCTTTCAGGGGCCACCACCTCTAAGGGATGCCGGTCGAACGAGAAGACCAAGGGACGGAGATGGTTGGCGCGCGCGGCCCTCATCAGGGTCGCTACTACCAATAGATGCCCGCGATGCAATCCGTCGAAGGTACCTATGCTGGCCGCTGAGGGGACGGGTCCTTCGGCAAAATCCGGCTCTACGTATGCCTTCAGCCGGTTATTGTCAAACTCGATCAGCATTACTCTGTTATTGCGCTGCCAATTCCAAGAGAAGACCGGTGTAGGCCATCATATCATCCTGATCCGTGGTGCCTACACGCAGGGCATGCATACCGCATCCGGCTGCTGCCTGGCAGTTCTTCTCGGAGTCATCTAACATCAGGGTCTGGTTGCCGGGCAATCCGTAACGCCTCAATACGGTCTCGAAGATCACCGGATCCGGCTTGCAAGTCATCTCCTGGAATGAGGTCACGATCCCGTCGAAGTAGTCGCAGATATTGCCCCCTTCCTGACGGAACGCGTTGGCAATCCATGAGTTATACATTACGGGATTGGTATTCGAGAGGGCGTAGACACCGAACCCGGCCATGCGCAATTGGCGTAGCCGCTCCAGGCGCTCTACGGGTATATCGACTAAGAAGGCATTGAAGGCTTCGGTCAACTGACGGTCGGTCACACCGGGATTCCCTCCTTCGGCGCATTTTTCTCTGAGGTCATCGAAGAAGCCGCCGGCCGTGATGCGCCCGGTCTCCAGGTCCAAGAAAGGAGGTTTCTGGACATATTGACCCAACAACTCATCCACCCCCTTAAGGCCCAAGGCCGTAAGTTGTTCCACAGCCCGCTCCCGCTTCAGGTCGATAACCACCCCGCCCAGATCGAACACGATATTCCGAATCCCCCGAATCCATTCAAAATTTTCCATACCGCAAAATTAATAAATTCTCCCTTCCCAGCGATATAAAACCCCAAAAGAACAACGATGCACTACTATCAGACAGAAGAACAAAAGACCAAAAGACTGGGGAAGAGGCACCCTAACTGGGGAGGAGGGGCGTCCCCGCCCCGTAAATCCGAACCCGACCAGGATCGTAGGCCTCCGGCCTGCGAGTAAAAAATCAACCCGGCCCCGTGACTGGGATGAGGGGCGCCCTCGCCCCGTAAATTCGAAACTGGCCCCGGGATGTCATCATGTCAATCTGTCATTATGACCCCATGTCAAATTGTCCTCATGTCAAGATGACACCCTTCCCCGGGGCCGGCTAAAGGGGAAAAGCCCGGGAGCAAGCAACGCGAGCGACCATACCAACCCAGCCAGGATCGTAGGCCTCCGGCCTGCGAGTAAAAAATCAAGCCGGTAGACCAAAAGGTCTCGCTCGGCAAACCTCGCTCCTTTTTCTTTTTCCGCAGAACACCGCGGAACATCGCAGAACTTATTTACCCTCCGGGTTTCCTTCCGTAATAGTATAGAAAAAAAGCAGTTCCCGCTAATTCTGTTAGTTCTCATAAATTCTATAGAGCTTATCTGCCAGTTCTGTGGTGTTCTGTGGCGTTCTGCGGGAAAACTCCGGGAGCAAGCAACGCGAGCGACCAAACCAACCCGGCAAAATTAACCCGGCCTAAAACTGAGGGAAAGCTAAGCAAATGGTTATAATTTGATGATGATCGGTTCGTGGCCGGAGTAGGGGATCAGCTTTTCCATCAGGTCCAGCGTCGACAGCTTCAAGTGGCACGTCACCGTCCCATCCGGTAGCATAAACTCCGGATGCTTCAATATATCCTCGTCTATTACCAACTGATACTTCTTCTCCGGATCCATCAGCGTACAGAGCACATTGGCTGCCCCATGCTCAACCCCCAACAGCTCCTGTAATTTCTCCGTCGGAGCAAACGAAACCCGCGGTATCCCGAGCGCCCCACTAAAATCCCGCGTCACAAAAGGCTTGTCAGCCTCCATCACCAACAGCCAATAACGCGTCTGCTGGCGATTGGTCAGCAAGACATTCTTAGCCATCTTGCCCCCAAGTTTCTCGTTGATCGCAACCGCATCCTCCATCGAATAGGAAGGCGAATTATCGACCCGCTCAAACGGGACCTTCAGCTCCTCCAACACTCGGTAAATCTCCTTCTGCAGAGGCGTCGAGAAACTCTGCGGTGCCTCCCTCATGACCTCGCTTACCTCAACCATCTTACCTTAACATTCGGTTACTTGGACATTGAAAACTTACGAGAGGCCAAACGGTAACCATCACAGAACACCTCCACCTGATAATCGCCCGGCGTGAGCGTCGAGGTTACATTCCAATAGATATTCACCGCCAACTCCTCGTTGGAATACTCAACCTGACGGTTAGCCGTCGACTGGAGCGTCGCGCCATCCATGTGGAAGCTCGCCCCGCCCGGCAACAGGCTACCCTCCGGAGTGGTTATGCGGACATAGAAATCCTTCATACCCGCGGAGGCCGTATTGTTGGGGCTGACCGTGAAATGCACGGCCAACTGCTTCGCTTTCGTTATATTTTTCTCCGCCTTACCCTTCCGGTTGAGAGCCTGAAGCGAAAGACCGGTGATATTCAGCTTGCGGGCCAACTTCACAGTCTCAGTCAGCTGCTGGTTGTCGCGCGAGGCGGTTGTAACCTGCGAGGCCAACTGCTCATTACGCTCCGTAACAGCCTGGATCTCCTGGCGCAATCCTTCGTTTTCCTCGCCCAACCGCTTGATCTCCTCCAGATAATGCTTCAGGATTCCCTTCAGGGTCGCGATCTCGCTTTCGAGCTGCCGGATACGCGCCTTGTTGCTGGCATTGCTGCGTTTCTCGGCATCGAGGTCCTTCAGAAGCCCCTCGACCTTCATACGCGCTTGGTTATATTGCTGAACTAAGGAATCGTTCTTAAGGTAAATCTGTTGGTCCTCATACTGGTTGAAATCCGCGTTCAGCTGGTCGAACTCATTCTGGAGCAACAGCCGGTCATTGGCCAGGCTGAGCGAATCCGCACGTGCTTCGGCCCGGATCGCCGCCTCAGTCTGGCGCGAATTGCTGACGATCAGGACGACAGTCAGCCCGATCAGGCAGGCCAACGCTGCTATTCCCAATATAATGATTCTCTTCTGGTTCTTATTCATATCAGATACGATATACTAAGGATAAGGCACCTCGAAAGGGCGCGAAATCCGGTTACGCCTACAAAATTAATAAATTCTCCTTTCCCCACCGAAATAAAAAGCCAAAAGAACATCTCACGGCATTATTTCAGACAGAAGAACAAAAGCACAAAAGGCTGGGGAGGAGGTTAGCTGGGGAGGAGGCGCGTCCTCGCGCCGTAATCAAGAGCCGGCCAGGATCGTAGGCCTCCGGCCTGCGAGTTAAAAATCAACCCGGCCCCGTGACTGGGATGAGGGGCGCCCTCGCCCCGTAAATTCGGAACTGGCCCCGGGAATGTCATCATGTCAATATGTCATTATGTCAATATGTCATCATGTCAATATGTCATTATGTCAATATGTCATCATGTCAATATAACACCCCCCGGGGCCGACCCCCTCCCGGGAAAGCCCCCGGGAGCAAGCAACGCGAGCGACCTCACCAACCCAGCCTATAATCTGGGGAGGAGGTTAGCTGGGGAGGAGGCGCGTCCTCGCGCCGTAATAAAACGAGAGCCGACATCCCCGTCGTTTGGGAATGTCGGCTATGTTTATCCGTGTTGGTATCTGATTACTCAGCAGCGGGAGCTTCAGCAGCAGGAGCCTCAGCAGCGCTGTCAGCAACAGCAGCGTTAGAGTCAACTACTACAGACTCTTCAACAACTGCAGCCTCTTCTACTACTACAGCAGTATCAGAATCCTTAGCTTCATTAGCCTTGTTACCACTGCAAGATACCATAGCTACGCTGAATACTACAGCGAGAGCGAGAACGATCTTTTTCATTTCCTTAAAAATTAAAATAATAAAACAATTTCTTTTGCTATCAAAAACGATGCAAAGTTAGCAACTTCCGCGTAACCCACCAAGAAAATCTCCGAAAAAATGCCCTCTGATACCCAAAATTTAACATTTCCTTCGAGAATACCGCTCTTTTCGTGTCATACTCACCGCCTTTTTCTTGAAAATAAACAGCGGAATCGTAGCCCCTACCGCCAACATGAACACGACCGTTACCGTAACCGTCGCGTTCAAGAAGAACGCCGACATATAGGGAGCCCCCTCGGCCGCATCCCCTAACGCCTGCATGAAAAGCATCAGCGAGAAGATAGTCTTATACGCATATATTCCTGGAATCATCGGCAGCAGAGCCGGAATATAGAGACAGGTCATCGGGATATGTTCGCGGCTCCCCGCATATATCGAGGCAAATCCGATAGCCAAGGCTCCAGCAAAGGAGCCGAACCCGATGTCCAATCCTAAATAATGCATACAGATATACCGGATCGCGTGGCCCAACGCCCCCAAGAGCGCGATCCATTTGAACGCGCGGCGCGCCGGATGCGACACCGCACCGAAGCCAACCGCGGCCACCGCCGCAAACGCCCCATCCTCAACAACCCCCCATAAGCCTTCCAAAAACGCACTCATAATAAGGAGGACTTCATAATTAATAAGGTACCGGCCAAACCGATTCCCATACATAATATAAGGAGAAAGGCCTTCACGATCCTCGAAATACCCGTTACGATATGATGCTCCACAATATCGATGACCGAATTGATCAACGGCACACCTGGCACGAGGAACAGGACACTCGTGGCGACCGCCGTCTGGTAGGTACACGGGAACACTACCGACACCGACGCCAGCATCGAAGCCACGAAAGCGCAGACACCCGTGGTCATGAAAATATTGAGCCCCCAGCGGGTCAGCTGCCATTTCAGCATCATTCCCACTGCCGTAGCCAAGACTACAAACCCCACCGCGATCCAATCCCCGTCGAAGAGATGGCAGAAAGCACCGTTGGCCAAGGAGATCAGCAGCAGGATCAGCCAGCGGTTCATTCCCGGCCGCGCGATAATCCGGTCATATCGCTCGCGGATCTCTTCTAAGGAGAGCCGCTCATCGAGGGCCTCCCAGCTGAGAGCCGAGAGGTCCGTGTTCCACTCGAAATTGATCGGCAGGTCCGGGACCGGTACGACCCGCGTCACCACCTCCCCCGTCTCCCTGCGCCTCAGCGACAGCACCATCGCCCGCAGCGACGAGTAGAGCGTCAGGTCCGCGCCCTGCGACTCCGCGATACGTCGCGAATTGCGTATGACGCGCGACGAGTGCACCCCGGAGCCAAACAACGACCCCGTGTATACCTCCAAGAAATCGAGCAACCGTAGCAAATCCGAATCCCTATCCATAACCATATAACAATAGAAATGGAGAATGGAAAATGGAAAATTCCCGCACCCCGCCAGGAGCGTAGGCCTCCGGCCTGCGAGTTAAAAATTCAACCGTAAGGACGCGATTCTTCGCGTCCGCATCAACCCGGCAAACTTATCTTCTCGCTCTTAAACTCGCTAAATTAGGCTTTCCCGCAGAACACCCCAGAACACCCCAGAAAAAACTTCATCCCTTCGGGAAATGTATTTCCCTGAAAAAAGTTGACTCATAAAAAAGATAAATTATGGGTAAATTA
>CAZKJP010000061.1:0-16792 GCA_964553075.1 uncultured Sangeribacter sp.
GCTCCAATTTGGTACGGCCGGAACCAATGATATCAAAACCACCGGTGTTGCGGTATTCCTTGATGTAACCTGCCGTCAGTTCCATGTAACGGTGGTTGATGAATCCGGAAGGACCCATGAGGAAGCCGTAAAGACGACATTCCGGGTTAAGCGACTTGATGCCGTCGAAGATACCGGCTACAACATTATGACCGCCGGGAGCTTGGCCTCCGGAGAGGATAATGCCTACGTTGAAGGGTTCTTCAACACGTTCCGGGTTGTCGTTGTGTTCGAACTCGACTACGGGAAGACCATAAGTATTGGGGAATAACTTCTGGATTTCTTCTTGGTCAGCAACGGAATGGGTGGGTTCGCCGACTTTAACCTTTACCGGGCCCTGGAGAGCCTTAGGGAGTTTGGGCTGATATTCGGCCCGTACTCTCTGCAATGCACTTTTTTTCATCTATAGAAAATTTACCTTAGGCAAAATATATTACTTAGCACAGCTTGAATCTGCCGGAGTATCTGAGAACCTGCTTCTCCGGTCATTCTTTCAGACTGCAAAGTTAGCCATTTTTTTTGAATTAACTGATATACTGAGGGTATTATTCGGTTATTATTATCTTCTTTCCTTCATGGATATAAAGTCCGGGGGAGAGCTCACCCTCATGCTTTATTCCATTCATATCATAGTAATCAGTATCTGTCGCCTTTTCTTTCAGGGATTCCATACCTGTCGATACCCTATTGATCGTAAAGTGAATGATATCTGTTACATCGCGTCCTCCGTCATACATGGTGCACATATAATCGCCGTCTGCAAGCCGGCTAAGGTCTGCGTGTACCTCAGTTTCTTTTTCCTGCCCCGTGGTGATATATATGGTCTCAGCATTAGCCGAGAATATGTCGCCTCCTCCCCAGGAATGGAAGAAATCAATATGAGGAGCACCGTAATACTCACCTTTCTCGCATACTACCTTAACTGAGAAAACAACGTCTGCCGGATCAGTAACTGGATCTGCTGTAACGATCTTGAAGTCTGTGAATTTCACTACATTCTTATCGGGTGCGGTCGATAAGGTGACAGCCAATGGAGAACTGATAGTCTTGTTCGCCTTATCTTTAAAGACTAAGTTGTATGTACCGTCTGTAAGTGTCTCATCCTTTAAAGCAGTGAAGCGTGCTACATAATCCTCCACCTTATATGTATCTCCGGGCATCACATCTACGGGAACAAAGATGGATTTTGCTATTTCCTTCCCTTCAGTATCCAGAAGATAGGGGGTTACATCGCTGAAATATTCCAGCTCACTGGTGTTTGAGACCTTAAATTCCATCGGAAAACTATGGTCAAGATAAACCGTTTCAGGTATAGTTACATCAATTACCTCTACGAAAGCCGATGAGTTGTCTGTAATTTTTGCAACTTTGTCTGTAACTATCGCTGTCACTGAATTGGAAATCCCAACCGGACCGCGCACCTCAACCCATTCTCCGTCTACATGCAGAGCAGGGGTAATAATGTAAGTGCCATCCGCCAAATCCGGGAACTTCACCTGATCATCATAACGTCCATCATAGGGGTTGAACCCTCCCATACCCGGGCCGAGTGCAAAAACCGGGGTCCCACCATCCTCGGGAGTGAATTTCATGCCGAGACGGGTGTCATCGGGCAGTTTGTATAGGCTGAAATTGAAATAGGAACCGGTGCATCGGAAGTCCTCATCAGCACGTACCTCCGTTACATCCGCACGGAAAGCCTCACCATTGGTAACTATATATACCCTTTTATCCCCAACCTGAGCAGGGTGGAAACCGAGCAAAGCGCTTTGGCCTGAATTAAAGCCTCCGGCTCCTCCGCCCACACCTAAGCTACCGGGATTAAGAGCTGTAAGTAGGAAATAACCGTTGCTCAATCCTCCCCAACCCCAATTTATATGGAAGAACCCGTCTGTACTGTATCCGTCGCAAATGAATTGATGACCACCTGCTGTTCCGTCGCCGCTATATAAAACCGGTTGACCCTTTGCGAGGTCCGAATATATCATCTCTTCCCATTCATACAAACCGTAGTTATCACGGCTTGGCAGTGACATGGCAGGTGAGTACCCGAAGATATCTATTAACTGGACGCCCATCACAGCAGTGGCTGCTCCGCTATCGCCAGGTCCGTAATACATATCCACGCTTACTCCGCAAGCATACATCAGTTCTGCAACCGCTTGACGGTTTTCGTATGGAGTCTCCCTATCATAGGTGTCTTTCATAAGATCCCATTTGAAGGGATGATTGTCATAATCAAAAGATAAGGTATCCTTATCACGGCCCCAATAGTAGGAGTGTTTCCCTTTCCCTCGCTCCGGGAAATTGTAATACTTCATTCCCTGGGCCATAGCTGTTGCTACACATCCCGTAACAGTCTCATGCCCATCTACCTTTGGACAATCGATATTATAAGGCCATTCCTGATTCCAAAGTGTCTTGATCAGAGGCTCGATCTCCTGTCGTTGAGCGCGGGGGGATGAAAGCTTGGCGATACCTTCAGAATCTGATGATGAACCGGCACTTTTCAGATAATCAAGCTCACGGTTATAGAAATTCAACCAAGCCTGAAAGGATGGGTTCCCTTCGGTCGAAAAATCTTCGGTATCGGAGTAACCCAAAATCTCAGGACTTTGGTCATTGTTTGGCAGGATCATAAATCCATTTCCTGAGGAGAAGATATAGAGGTTATTCAGGGTAGCTTTCAGCTTTGGAACTGAAGACTGATTCATTCTGATAGCTTTTCTGACGTCGGAACGGTCGAGCCTATTCAAGGCTTGCTCCGGTGAGAGTACTTCTGCGGAAATCGCACCTGCTCCGCCCACTAACATAAGAGAGATAAGTAGAGTGTTTTTCATAAAGATATTTTTCTTTTATTACTAACGACCCACTCCAAAAGTTCATTCACCTCCGAATTTTCAATCGCTCTGGATTTTTATCTAGATGATTCTACCATCTTCCCCTCATGGAGGAGAATAAATTTTTAAGGAAACTTTAAGATTCTCTGAACTTTTTAATCTATTAAATTGTATTTAAGGAAAATTAAACCAATAGATTCCACTATGAAGAAGTATTTCGCTGAATGTTTAGGAACCATGTTCCTCGTGTTGATGGCTTGTGGCAGTGCTGTTTTGGCTGGGCCCGCTATCGGAGTTTTAGGTATAGGCCTATGTTTCGGTCTGGTATTGCTTTGCCTTTGCTATTGTATCGGTAATATCTCGGGATGCCATGTGAATCCCGCGGTTTCCTTCGGTATGTGGGTAGCAGGTAAACTGACTTTCAAGGACTTTATCTGTTATGTTATCAGTCAGCTTATCGGAGCTGCTATCGGAGCCGGTTTCCTCTATTGGTTCTTTAATATGGGCGAAGGCTTCTCCTATGGTGGTATAACCGGTGATGCTTCCCTGGCAACTAATGTTCTTCAGCCGGGAGCAACTTCAGGCATGGCTCTCTTTATGGAGATATTGTTCACCTTCTTCTTTGTGATGGTGATTTTCGGCGTTACCGATGAGAAATTAGGGTTCGGCAAGTTTGCCGGTGTTGCTATCGGTCTCGCATTAGGACTGGTAAATATAGTAGGTATTCCGGTTGATAATTGCTCGGTTAACCCCGCCCGCAGCTTCGGCCCGGCTCTTTTCTCACCGGAGGCATGGCCTGACTTCTGGATCATGGTTGTAGGTCCCTTGGTAGGTGCCTTAATAGCAGCAGTAGCCTGGAAAGCAATCCGCACAGTCCGCGGTACCACAGAAGACTTCGCAGAAGTGGGTTGATCAACCCGACCTCTCCAAATAAAGTTAACGGCATGGACTTCCATCCATGCCGTTTTCTTATATGTAATGCTAAAGAATAAATAAGACTCGTGAGATTTTCTTGCCTTCTTAGGGTCTACTTCTAAATAAGTTATGGAATAGTTTTTGTTAGTTTGTAATTTTTACTTAGTTTTGTAACTTCATAATACTCTATTTATAATTAAAGAAAAGATATGAGAAAATTGGGATTTTTTGAAACTTTATTGCATGATAATACAAAAGGTGTTGGCAAGATAGATCCTCTACGCCCATATAGGGACGAGTTGGATTATATTTCACATTACCTGCAAAACATGAACACTCCTAACCTTTCTCTCTTGGTTAAAGAGAAAGGCGAGATGATAGTAGAGGCTTTGGAAGGATTGGATTATGACGACAAGCAAGAGGGTCTTAAAGTCTCCCATGAAATTTTACCCCAGTATGGTTTGTTTTCAGAATTCCTTCATCCCATTTTTACAACCAAAGGTGAGGTTCGATTCACTTTTATTGATTTATTTGCAGGTATAGGTGGATTTAGATTGGCTTGTCAGAATAATGGGGGAAAATGCATTTTTTCATCCGAATGGGATTCGGATGCCAAGAAGACCTACTTCCATAACTTTGGAGAATTTCCTTTTGGGGATATAACTCTCGAAACTACCAAGAATAACATTCCTGATAATTTTGATTTGCTTTGTGCCGGTTTTCCTTGTCAGGCCTTTTCAATAGCCGGTTATCGAAAGGGATTTGAGGACACCCGCGGAACACTCTTCTTCGATGTCGCCACAATATTGAGGGATAAAAGACCTAAGGCCTTCATCTTAGAAAACGTAAAAAATCTCGTTTCACATGATGAAGGAAGGACATTTAAAGTAATTTACGATACACTCATTGAGCTTGGGTATAAGGTATACTATAAGGTTCTTAATTCAATGGAATATGCAAATGTTCCTCAGAACAGAGAAAGAATCATAATAGTAGGCTTCGATCCTCAACAGGTAGAGCATCCTGAAGGTTTCAGTTTCCCGGAGAAGATAACGCTTACTAATACGATACATGACTGTATAGATTATTCTGTAGCCGATAGTTCCCTTTATTATAAGGAGGACTCTCCGTATTTCTCGGAGTTAAAGGCGAACATGACAGATAGGAATACGATTTATCAATGGAGACGTCAGTATGTCCGCGAAAATAAATCGAAAGTATGTCCAACGCTTACTGCTAATATGGGAACAGGAGGTCATAACGTTCCTCTCATCATAACAGATACAGGTTTCAGAAAACTTACACCCAAAGAATGTTTAAACTTTCAGGGTTTTCCAGAAGATTATGAGTTTCCTCCAATAGCTCTAAGTAAGCAGTATAAGCAGGCTGGAAATTCTGTTACGGTACCTCTTATTCAATCCGTAGTGCAAAATATAGTAGAGTTATTATGAAGGAGATGTTTCATGTTTTTGAGGAGAACAAGGAGTATTACTCTATGTTAAGATTGATGGCCAGTCTGTCCAACCTTTTCTCCGATTCCAAGATTCCGTTCATCCATTACAGAATTACTGAGAATCTTTTCTGTAAATATTTCGGGGCAACCAATCTGTCGAGAACAGACACTGCTTATGATGCTAAATGGAAGAATATGGGAATTGGAATAAAGACTTTTACTTTACCCGGTCTGACTTCTAAAGAAAAGATTGCTGAGTTCAATTCTTTATCTCCCGAACTTAGAAATCTTGATGGATTGGCATTAGCACTTAAACTCGCAGATTTTCGGAATGAACGTATGGCCATTGCTAACAGTCTTTATAATATAGATAACTCCATATACCATATCATAGGGAGAAGGCATGGATCTCTATATGTTTTTAACACTCCCTATGAGTTTGTGGACAAAGAAAGAATACGAGTAAGTAAGTCCAATGAAAAAAGCCTCCATTTTTCTGATGGTAGAAACAATTATAGCTTCAATCGGAGTAAATCTGTGCTAATGAAAGAATTCCAGATGCCTGAAGATGCTCATAGAGTGGATGTGGATATTATCAAGGATCCTTTTGAGTTATTGGAGAGTCTTTTGGCTAAGAATAAAGAAATTGAGCCTATGCAATTCAAGGAAACCGCTGTACTCCCATTGTTCTCTATGAAAAATGGGATCAAGTATGTTCCGGAAAAATCCGGATTGAACCAATGGAATGCCGGAGGACGGGCTCGAGATGAAAATGAAGTATATATCCCAATTCCTGCATCCGTGCACCAAGATAAGCCGGGCTTTTTCCCTGATAGAAATACCATTTTTACTATAAATCTTCCTGATGGTAGCTGTTTGAAGGCGAAGGTATGTCAACAGGGAGGGAAAGCTCTGATGTCTAATCCCAACAGTGCCCTTGGGGAATGGATATTAAGAAAAGTCCTCCATAAGAGACCTGGGAGGTTGGTAACTTATGAGGACTTGGAAATAGCTGGATTTGATTCCATTATATTAACTAAAATCGGGGAATTAATATATTCTCTTGAAGTCAGTCGTGATAAGAGTTTTATTTATTAAGGGATAATACTTTTGGGAGCCATACGGGAAAATGGTTAGAGGGAGGCGAGGTAGGCTTCGGCTGCGCCCAGGTCGGCGGGGGTGTCAATGCCGATGGTGGGGTGGTTAGTTACTGCGGTCATTATCTGGTAGCCCGATTGGATCCAGCGGAGTTGTTCTAATGACTCTGCTTTCTCAAGCGGGGATTGTTTCAATCGGGTTAACTCGGAAAGGATATCGCTGCGATATCCATATATGCCTACATGGGTCATGTATTGAAAATGGGAAGGCCATTCCTTTCTTTCAATCCCTCGTTGATAGGGGATCGGTAAACGAGAGAACATCAAAGCAAAACCATCATTATCCCTAACTACCTTTACCAGATTCGGATCCTCCAACCCTTCATAACTCCCATCCATGGGATAGGGACGGCAAAGGGTAGCTATTTCTGTAAATTTATCGGAAAAGCACTCACAAAGTGTTTTCAGTTGTTCCGGATCTATGAAAGGTTCATCCCCTTGGACATTTATGATAACAGGGTAATACTCATCCAGTTTTTTGTAAGCCTCCGCTACCCGGTCGGTACCACTTTGATGGGCTTCCGAGGTCATTACCGCCATGTAACCATTTGAAATAACCAAATCGAAGATGCGCCGGTCATCTGTGGCAACAGCCAAATTCAATCCGGTCTCAGACACGCGGTCGCAAACCCAGAGAATCATTTCCCTTCCACCTAACTTGGCCAAAGGTTTACCGGGAAAACGAGAGGAGGCATAGCGAGCCGGTATGATAACAATAAAATCTCTCTTATTTATACCCATTGCTTATTATTTATTTCTTAAACCTGTTATAAGTATTTTTTATCCATCCCGGAACAATTATCGCGCCGATGATCAGATATACATAATAGGAAATAATGCGCCAAAAGACAGCCATGATCAAAGCCATTCCGGCTGTGGAAACCAAGTCTCCATAATATTCAGAAAAGAGCCATTCGCTCAGACCAGCTCCTCCGGGAGTAGGACTGACCATCATTACGACCCAGAGTACGAACTCACGCGCGAAAATAACCCACTGATGAGGATCATCGTAGGGAAGGAAACCGAAAAAGAGGGCGTTCACCACCAAAAAGCGCGAAGTCCAAGATAGGGCAGTACCCCCGAAAACTTCCAGCCAGAACCGGAAAGGTTTCTTCTTCAGCTCCTTGGAAGTAGCTATCATGTTATCCCCTAACTCCTGAGCCTTAGGGGCAAAACGACGCAGAAATTTTAAATTGGTCACTTTGACTAATACTGACCTTACCCAGGCAGGTTTCTGTATGATACCTAAATAGAGTATCAAAGTCCAGAGGAATAGTATACCATACACTATCCAGAATGTCATCTCCAATCCATGGGAGAAAGTGGCATTCCCGGAGTTGAAAAGTTCCGCTGTTGACGTGAACAGGATCGCGATCGGACAGGCCAACACAAAAAACAATTCATCCAGAAACAGGGTTGTCATCATCAAGGTTGTGGCTCTTCCGAACTCAATGCCCTGAGAGTTGAGGAAAACCATCCCCATGGAACTGCCGCCTACAGCCGAGGGTGTTACACATGACGTGAACTCACACAGAAAATCGGTCTTGAACGCCTGTCCCCAGGTAAGCTGTTTATCGGTAAGGGCCCTGAAACGCCAGGAGAGTCCGAAATCGCGTCCTCCCATTGCCAAGAATCCCAAAAAGATACAGAAAACAGCCCTCCCTGTGAAATCTATGCTATGAATGACTTCGGACAGATTTTCCTTTTTTGCATCATGCATGAACATGAGGATCACTACCCCTAATCCTATAATGACCGGGAGGAGAATCTTCCAAGTGGAAAACTCGTTTTTGGTGGAATCGGCTGAAGAATTACTCATTATTGTCGCTTTTACTTGAAAGATAGGATGGAGTCAGACTTTTCGGTGATTGTTAAGTATGTGAGTATATCGGTCAGCTACCTCCTCGACCACATCGCGCCAGCTTCTTACGATAGTATGTCTTGCATTGATTCCGGCAGTGGAGAGACGGTTGCGTTCCGAATACATCTTGGCAATTATCTCAGCGTATGATTCAGGAGTGCGTTCAGCTAAGAATCCGTTTTCACCATCTTTTATCACCTCTGCGGCTGTGGACCCTTTGAGTAGGATAGTGGGTGTGCCTAAAGCGGCTGCCTCCCTTACCACCAAAGGAGCATTGTCGTAAAAAGATGGAAACAGGAAAATATCCGAGGCTGCATAATGCTCTTTCAAAAGCTTGCGATCCTTGATGACCCCATGGAAATGAACCTTTTCCTTCAACCCTAATTTCCATGCCAACTCCTCGGTTTCTTTGGCAGCGTAACCGGAGCCAATGAAATCCATCCGGAAATCTATCTCCGGAGGAAGCAGCGAAAGGGCTTCTACAATGACCTGAATACCTTTTTCCAGGATATGCTGGCCTACAAACAGCATCGATAGGGTTTCGGGAGCGATCCCGAATTTTTGTCGTGCCCTGACATACTCCTCATGGACTTTGGAGTCTGAAAGATCAGCGAAATCATTACCGTTCTCTACTACGGTCAATTCTCCTTTATACCCATATTCCCTTACCGTCTCCTCAACCTCAGCCTGAGGAATCCAAACTTGGTCGCAGGCATTGAAGAAATTCAAGATCCTTTTCATTATGATATCGACCATCCAGGGAGTATGGCGGAAAGAATGTTCCAAGTCTGTCCTGTATTTCGAATGGAAGGTAGCGATCAGTGGTACCTTCTGATACTTCTTTACATAGACACCCAATCGGCCCGAGGAGAAAGGGCAATGGCTATGTACCAAAGAAAATGGAGTCTTCTTTAGCTTGCCCCAAATAAAGGGATCCAACTTAGGGTACCCATACCTATAAGGATGCCGGTTCCAGATAGGAAGTGAAAAAAAACGCATCACCGGGTAAGGGGTCTGAATTTTCTCCGGGTTCCAAGGAGTCACTACCAAAGGAGAGTAATTCAATTCCGAAAGCCAGTGTGCATAGTTTTGAACGGCCAACGTAACCCCGTCAAGAATAGGGGGAAAGCTGTCGTTAAACAATCCCAAAAAGGGCACGTTCTTATTTTGCGCGTCCATTTGCATAGTGCAAATTTAAGAATTTTTATGGTATCTGCCAATTTATTGCCTAATTCCATGGGTTATCAGAAAAATAATTATTAAGTTTGCAACAAATTCTTACATCATTTAATCTTGCTATGAAATATTTTATGAAGAGTGGGTTGGCTGTAGCCCTGATGATGGCTGCCGCTTCCACATCTTATGGTGCTGATGGGTGGCCCTCCCGCTTTGAGGGAGTGATGCTCCAAGGATTCTATTGGGATTCCTATTCCGGCACTGACAACACCAAATGGGCTACCCTTACAGCCCAGGCCGATGAACTGGCCGAGAGTTTCAAATTGATCTGGGTGCCCAATAGCGCCAAGGCCGCCAATAATCCTTCTATGGGTTACGATCCGGTCTATTGGTTTACCCAACATAACAGCTCCTTTGGTTCCCGCGCCCAACTCGATGAGATGATCTCGACTTTCAAGGAGAAGGGAACCGGAATCATAGCCGATGTGGTGATTAACCATAGAAGCGGCGTGTCCAATTGGACTAATTTCCCTACCGAAGTGTGGAAAGGAAAGACCTATAAACTCGGTCCGGAACATATTTGCTCCACCGATGAGGTAAGATACGCATCCGGTCAGGCAACTCCGACCGGTGCTCCAGACACAGGTGAGGATTTTGATGGCTCGCGTGATCTGGACCATACCAATGCAACAGTACAGGATAATTGCAAGGACTATTGCAAATTCCTTCTTGAAGAACTCGGATACGCGGGATTCCGTCTGGATATGACTAAGGGTTACGCACCTCAATACACCAAAATCTATAATAATTACTCCAATCCTACCTACTGCGTAGGCGAATATTGGGATGGCAGTTACGACGCTTTGGCCGGTTGGATCGAAGGTACCGGAAAGACCTCGGCCGCATTTGACTTCGCTTTCAAATACGCTGTAAACGACGCATTCTATAATAAGGATTACAGTAAATTATGCTGGATGGCAGGCTCCAAATCCCAGCCCGCAGGTCTGATCCATAATTATTATCAGCGTTATGCTGTGACTTTCATCGATAACCATGATACATGCCGCGATGATTGGAATAAGTTCAATGGTAACATCCCTGCTGCCAATGCCTTCATGCTCTCTTGCCCCGGCACTCCATGTGTATTCTATAAGCACTGGTTGGCTTACAAGAATGAAATTAAGGCCATGATAGCTGCGCGTAACGAAGCCGGCATTCATAATGAAAGCGCCGTAAACGTCATAACTTGCAACAATGGAGTATATCTTGCCGAGGTAACCGGAAAGTATGGTACCTTGGCAATCAAGATCGGCTCCCAGATGGTGTCACCTGAAGGTTATACCAACTCCGACATCCGTTGCACCGGCACTGATTATTGCATCTGGGTCAAGACTAACGCACCTGGCCCCGGCCCGGGTCCGGAACCCGGCGATGACTTCAAAGTCTACTTCGATAACTCCTCGACTAATTGGACTACACCTCATATCCATTATTGGGGACGCACCGAAAGCACCTGGCCCGGTGTAGCGATGGCTAAACATGAAGGAAACCTTTGGACATATACTGTACCGGCCGGTACAACAGGACTTCTGTTCAATGCCGGAGACGGAGATGCAACTAAGACAGATGACTTTGCGGCTATGGCCGGACATGTTTACACTACCGCAGGTTCACAAGGCCATATTGACAACTATCAAGGTGGCGGCGATAACCCGAATCCGAATCTACCCGCGAATGTTTATCTGATCGGAAATCTTGAAAGCGGTAGTTGGATTACTTCTGCATCTATTCCTCAGTCTTCCAAGAACGGTTCAGTTTATACCTGGACTAATCTTACCTTGGTAGATAGCGGCGATGGAAGCGCTTATTTCTCATTCGTGACTTCACAGGGAGCAGACTGGAACGCTGTTAATGCCTCTGACCGCTACGGATCCTCTTCGAAAGACGAAGCTATTTCCATTGGATCGCAGAGTTCTGTTGTGTTATACAAGGCAAATGTAAACGCCTCGGCTGCTCTCTCTTGGAAGACACAGCCAGGAATTTATACGGTCTCTCTGAATCTCGGCTCCATGTCTCTTTCCTTAGGTGATAATAGCGGAGTGGAGACTTTGGTTAATGACAGCAATACCTCCTCCGAGGTAGAGTACTATGATCTGACCGGCAGAAGGATTCTTAATCCTCAGAAAGGTCTCTATATCGTAGTCCGTAACGGCAAACCCAGTAAAGAATTTAAGGTAGATTAAGGCAATAAATATAAAACTTTAACCGTAAGACTCAATAGGCTCAATAGGCTTATTGGGTCTTTTCTTTAATGTTTTTAGTTTAATATCCAGCCTCATGCAAAAGATTTACTTATTCTTACGCAAATTAGGACCGGTTGAAAAAGGGTTGATTTTTTTCTTTATAGCCCTTTTTGTGACTGTTCCGTTCCTTGGACTCACAGAGTTCAATACAAAAGGGGAGCCCCGGGAAGCAGTAGTTTCCTTGTCTATGCTTAAATATGGCGATTGGACTCTTCCCGAAAATAATGGCGGTGATATACCATATAAACCTATGATGTTTCATTGGGCAGGAGCGATTGTCCAGATTTTCACTGGTGGACCTTCAGAGTTTGGTGCCCGTTTCCCATCCGCTATTGCCCTAAGTCTGCTTGTAGGAGGTACTGTATATTTTTATGCCCGATATTCCCGGAAGAAAGCTACTCCGGCATTGGCAGGGGCTATTTTATTAACATGCTTTGAGATGCACCGGGCCGGAATGGCAGCTCGTGTCGACATGATGCTGACCTGCTGGATGGTCCTTGCATTTTATTTGCTATATCGATGGTGGGTTAAGGAGCATGACCCGTTCACACGTCCATTGTTACTTAGGGTACCTTGGTTGGCGATCCTTTGTATGTCTGCAGCAGTTTTGAGCAAAGGACCTGTTGGAGTTATCCTGCCACTTTTAGCAATGGGCATCTTCATGACCATCAAGAAAGTGAATTTTTTTGAGTGGACCAGCTATCTTATCATATTTATGCTCCTGAGCCTGATATTGCCCGCACTATGGTATTACGCGGCTTGGAAGCAGGGTGGTCAGCCATTCTTGGATCTGGTCATGGAAGAAAATTTCGGTCGCATGTCGGGCACTATGTCATACGAGTCTCACTCCAATCCTTGGCATTATAATTTCTGGATAACGGCTGCCGGTTTCCTTCCTTGGACACTATTGGCTCTATTCGGAGGAATCGCGATGCTCTTTAAGTGGCTGCCGGAGAAAAAGAATAAAATAAGATTTCGTTGGACCGGTACGGATCTGGATCTGTTCTCTTTAATATCCTTAGCGACCATCCTTATCTTTTACTGTCTTCCGGCAAGCAAGCGCAGCGTATACTTGATGCCTGCCTATCCTTTCATTGCATGGTTTGTGGCGCGGTGGTTCATTTGGTTGGGTAAAAAAGGGTTCGCGGGTTCGATTAGATTGTATGGAGCTATATTAGCTATCCTGATCATATTAGTAGAAGCCGTATTCCTGTATATCAATATCATACCGGAACAAGATATTGTTTTCACAGGTAAAAATGCGGACTTCCTCAAAGCTGCTGTCTTGAGCTTAAGGGAGGCTGGCGTCGGAAGTTGGATTTTGGTCTCGCTAATGTTCGCCTCCGGGATCGCTTGGTTTGTATGGAGGGGGAAGCTCAAGAGGCCGACTCTTATGTTAGGGATGGAGTGTGTGATGTTAGCTTGTATCTTCATATCCATGGATGGGGTATTCCAACCGCGGATACTGAATGTGAAATCAATAAAAGATGAGGCTAAAGCCTTAAGATACCTTCCCGGAGGGATGTATGAGTTCATAGAGTTTGGGGAAACTAATACGGCCAACAAATATCATTTCTTTGAGTTGGATTATTACCTTAATGATAGAATCTCGAATTTCCGCAAGGAGCATCCATATCATGACGGTAATTTGGCTATTCCGGCTACGGATACGCTAAAGTGGTTACCCGAATTTAGAAAAGAGGGGTATTACTTTAAGCTGAAGACCGTGATCTCTAAACCGGGACGTAAGGAAGAGATATCGATATATCAATTCTCACGCCAACCTTTCGATAGACCAAAAGAAGAGGCCTGGAAAAAACGAAGATATAACTATCGCCACATGCCCCAAAGATTATTTGAGATAAAAAGATAGAGAGCCGGTTGCGTGCATAGGAGAGGTGAGATTAAAAAATCTTGCAAAAAAGTGTGAAATTATTTGGTGGAGTAAAAATTTAGTTGTAACTTTGCACTCGCAAAAGGGAAGCCAGTCTTCCCGGGTGCAATAAATATGGTTCCATGTCCGAGTGGTTAGGTACCGGTCTGCAAAACCGTTCACACCAGTTCGAATCTGGTTGGAACCTCTCCCCCTTCCCCCGGGAGGACACTTCTTCGGAGGTGCCCTCCCATTTTTTTTATCCTTTTGTCATCGATATCCCCATAATAAGTTCTTCATTCTTGCTTGTACCATAAATCTTCATTATATTTGTAGTATGGATCACAAGACTTTGTCTGAAACATTATCTGAACGCCTCGGAGTGGCGCGCGAGGAAATTGGAATCATGCTACACGCGCTCGCTGAGTCAGTCGAAGTATGCGCTTCAGAAAATGATATTGTTACGATTCCGGGCTTCGGATCTTTTGAACCTCGGAAAAGATTGGAAAGGGTAGCGGTACATCCCGCCACCGGCAAAAGGATGCTTTATCCTCCTAAGATCTCATTGACTTTCCGTCCCTCGACCATGCTCAGACGCCAATTAAGAGATGATAATCAACCTATTGAGTTGGAGGATCCGCTATCTTATGAAAAAGAAGGACCCTTAACGGAATCCTCCGATATTGTAGAATCCTCTGAAGACCAAGCCTGATGGATAAAAAAATCACCTTACCGGCTCTTTCGAGCATGATCGCGTTACGCACCGGACTGACCAAGCGGTTATGTGAGGATTTTGTCCGCGAGCTCTTTCAGTTGATCGGTAACACTTTGGCCGATGGAGAGAGTGTGAAAATACAGGATTTGGGTACTTTCCGCCTTTCGAAGGTTGAGCCAAGAATGAGCGTGGATGTACTGACTGGTGAGCCTATTCAAATTCCGGGTCATCGGAAGGTAGTTTTTGTCCCCGCCAAGGAGTTGGCTGATTCTATCAATACACCTTTTGAAGCGTTCGAACCTATTGAGCTTCCGGAGCAATTCGATGAGGCCGATTTGGATCATGAGATCGAGGTATTAAATGAAGAGGAGACGGAACCTATCATAGTAAATGAAGAGGCAATCGAACCTATCAATTTAAATGAGGAGGCGACAGAACCTGTCATAGTAAATGAAGAAGAGGATCTCCTTTACCAATTGCCGGCTGAAACCGAA
Organism: uncultured Sangeribacter sp.; assembly: GCA_964553075.1. Taxonomy (GTDB): domain Bacteria; phylum Bacteroidota; class Bacteroidia; order Bacteroidales; family Muribaculaceae; genus Lepagella. The sequence goes on from CAZKJP010000061.1 coordinate 14,827, forward strand.
GAGGAAATTCAAGAAGAAAAGGCGATTGAACCTGAAAAACCATTGATAGAGGACAAGGAGGTACCTGAGCCCCCAATCAAACAGGAGCCTGCTGAACCGAAAATTCAATCGATAGAGGAACCTACCGGACCTATAATTCAATTGATAGAGGACCCTATCGTCGAAGAAGAGAAGACGGAGAAGAAGAGCCGGTTTGGAATCGGTTTCATTATCGGATTCCTTTGTTGCGTGATCATTTTCGGTGTTTTAGGGCTTGTCGGGTATCGGTCTCTTCTAAATAAGATTGAAAGCATGCAGCCCGTCGAGATCCCTCCCATTGAAGTCGAAGAGGAACTCTTAATTCCTGAGCTGCAAGATTCCCTGGTATATAATAGCGTCGAAGCCGGTGAAGGGGATGCTAAACAACCCGCGGAAACTACGGAAGAGCGCACAGTTCAGATTACGTCTGAAAATGGGATTGAAGCTGACACCCAACCTTCAGATAAAAAGGTTTACGATACCATTTCTCGTACACGCTATCTGACTACTATGGCAAAGGAACATTATGGAGACTTCAACCTTTGGCCATATATATATGAAGAGAACAAGGCATTCTTGGGTCATCCGGACCGCATAAAACCGGGTACCAAGGTTGTTATCCCGCCCCTTTCTAAATATGGAGTAAATCCCAAGTCAAAAGCGGATATAGAGAAAGCACGTCGCATGGGTGCCGAGATCTATGCCCGGTATTGATAAGACCTCATCAAAGATAAATTTTGGATAGACTCCTATAAATTTTGATTAGGAACATATTTGATAAAAGTTAATAATAAAATGAGAAAAACTATTTTGGCGCTCTTAGGAGTTATCGTAGCTCTCGGAGTGCAAGCGCAAATCTGCTACAAGGTTGAAGGTAACGGACTTAAAGATCCGGTTTATCTTTTCGGTACACATCATTTGGCACCGCTCAGCGTATATTCGGAATCTGAGCCCGCCAAAGAAGGTTTCAAGACTGCCAAGCAGATTGTAGGGGAGATCGATATGGCCTTGATGTCCGATATGGGTACTGCCATGCAAATGCAGCAGTTAGCTTTAGCTCCTGCCGACTCTACTCTCTCCAAGGTTCTTCCTGCTGATAAATTTGAAGCTTACTCAGCCAAGTTTGCTGAGCTGATGCCAGGCGCGCAGCTCTCAATGTTTGAGGCTTTCCGTCCGATGATTCCTGCCAACGCCTTGGCTGTTACCCTGATTGCTCAGAATCTTGAAGGATTCAACCCCGAGGAGCAACTCGACACATGGTTTCAGGCTCAGGGAAAGTTAGAAGGAAAGGAAATCGTTGCTCTGGAGACACCTGTCCAGCAAGCTGAGATTCTTTATACCGGAATGCCTATCCGCTCTCAGGCAAAAAGCCTCTGTGAGCTCTTGGATGACACCGATAAATCTCTTAAGAGTATAAAAGAGATGAATGAAGCATACATGGCCAAGGATCTTGGCCGGCTTCTGAAACTCTCAGAAGAAGAAAGCTCGGATCCGGAATCAAGACTGTTCAACCAACTTCTGCTGAAGAACCGTAATAAGGCATGGCTTGAGAAATTGCCCTCTATCATGTCAGAAGGACCTACTTTCATAGCTGTAGGAGCCTTGCATCTTGCCGGACCGGACGGATTGATCGAAGGTCTTCGTCAGCAAGGATATACCGTAATACCGCAAGAATAAAAGAATATTTTTTGAATTTTTTTTGAATGTTGAAGGAAAAAAGCTATCTTTGCAGAGTAAAGGAATCATAATGAAACCTTTTAATAAAAGGCTTTGAGGTGATTTCGATTAAACTCAAACAAAAAGATAATATCCTTAAACTAATACTTGACAATGGAAATTCCTTTTGCAGAATCGTGGAAAATCAAGATGGTAGAACCCATCCGCAAAAGTACACGCGAAGAACGCGAACAATGGCTCAAAGAATGTGACTACAACGTATTTATGCTCC
>CAZKJP010000062.1:0-16711 GCA_964553075.1 uncultured Sangeribacter sp.
AATCAGATACGACAAAACCCTTCCACAATTACAGAGTGAATTGCGGAAGAGCGATTGGGGTTTACCCGAGGCAAGAGAGGGTGGAATCTGGAATTGTCGGGTCTTCATTTTATGCCACGGCGATCAAGTTCTTCTTGATAACGCTTTGCATTCTGCAGATGTTCTTCATAAGTGACCGCAAAATTATGACGGCCGGAGAAATCCTCTTTCGCACACATGTAAAGCTCTTCAGTAGGCTCGCTGTTAAGCAACGCCTCGAGAGTGGATTTATTTACCGTCCGGATCGGACCCGGAGGTAATCCTTGGTGAAGATATGTGTTGTAAGGAGACTCATATTTCAGATGATCGCGTGTTACCCTTTTGATGGTGTAATCACCGATAGCGAATCTTACCGTAGGATCTGCCTGCAACTTCATACCTTTGTTAAGACGGTTGACATAGAGGCGCCCTATCCGTCCCTTCTCATCCATTATATTGGTCTCCTCACAGACAATACTGGCTATTATTACCGCATCCGCCGGACTGAGTCCCAATGAATCTGCTTTCGCAATCCGCTCTTTGGTCCAATATTTCTTGTAGTTCTTGCCAATCTTGTCGATGACACTCTTGGGCGATGAAGACCAATAGACCTCATAGGTATCATTCAGGAAAATGGCCAATATCTGTGAGGGTTTCACACCATACTGTTCTGCCAATGCAGGGTCATGGATTGCAGTCAAGAAATCTGCTGCTGAGAAATCCATTTTCTCCGCGATCTTCTGAGCAAGCACTTCCTCACCTCTGGCGGCGTTAACTGTCAACCTGACCGGATGCTGCGCGCCACGCGCCAACTTCCTCATGGCTTCATACGGTGTTTCCCCTTGCTCTATCAGGTACTGACCGTGGCGCAACGTCCAGTCTACATCACGTACCTTCAGCAATTTCGTGACCCTATCTGAGTACTCCTTTCCCAAATGAAGGGTCAGTGAGTCCCGGATATTTTCTTTGGTCGCGTTCTTGGGTATCTTAATCAACGCGCCATGCTCCGCTCCCTGCAATACCATGGGGGCGGCTATGGCAAGGGTACCGATGGTCAATATAACGGCTATGGCGAGTATCACCATCAGTATCCTGCGCCTTCTGAGATTCAAAGGCTTTGTCTGGTCCTGTTTCTCTGTCTCATTCATTTCTGTAAAGGCTTTACCCCGCTTCCTGTCCCTATGTATTTTTATTTTATATACTTTTCTCTGGGTTCGAACTTATTCAGCATTTCTGCTACGTACCTGATATCCTCCTCGCTTACATTCGCAATTGGTATACTCAGGACCTCATCTGCCAACTGCTCAGTAAATGGCAGGCTCTCCTTATCCCAGTATCCCCGGTAACATTTCTGAAGATGAGGCGGAATCGGATAATGTATCATGGTGGAGATACCATGATCCGAGAGCCATTGCTGCAGCTCATCCCGGTATTGTGACCGTATCACATATTGATGCCATACCTGACGTCGGTCATTAAATATCTTCGGTTTCCTGATAACCGGATTATCTATCAGCTGATCATAAAGCAGCGCATTCTCCATCCTACGGGAGGAGATCTCTTCAAGCCCTTTCAGCTTAGTACGCAACAATGCAGCCTGGATCTCATCCATCCGGCAATTGTATCCCGCATAGTCATTGTAGTATTTGCGTGTGCTGCCGTAATTTCCCAAACTGCGGATCGTATCCGCAAGGAGTGGGTCATTGGTAGTTATCGCCCCGGCATCCCCTAAAGCCCCTATATTTTTACCCGGATAAAAGCTGAAGGCGGCGCAATGGCCTAAGTTGCCTGTTAAATCGTTCCCATTCAAGCCCTTATCATTGGCGCGGGCTCCGATTGCCTGGGCATTGTCTTCCATTACTACCATTCCGCGGGAGGCGAACTCTTTCATCACCTCTGCATCCCATGCGGGATTGCCGTAAAGGTGCACCAGCAATATTCCTTTAGTGTCCTTATCAGCTTTTTCAAGGGCTTTCCTGAGGTCTATATTCAGGTCTTCCTCCGAGGGCTCTACCATTACCGGTACTAACCCGAATTCAGTCAGGGGAAGGATACTGGCGATATAGGTATTGGCGGGGACGAGTATCTTATCCCCTTCTTTCAACCTTCCCAATTCAATGTGAGCTCGGATCATCATCCGCAGGGCATCCAACCCATTACTGGTAGCTACAGCGAATCGGGAACCGCAACTTGCCGCTAATTCCTTTTCAAATTCCTCTGTCTCATGCCCTTTGAGGTACCAGCCGCTGCGTATTACGCGTACAGCGGCCTCTTCCAGTTCTTTTTCTATACCGGAATTGCTGTCTTTAAGATCCTGAAACGGGACTTTTCTGAAATTTTCCATGGATCGGAAGTAATTCTGCAAGCGCTTGCTATTGAATTATAATCAGCGTCATTTCATCCCATTGGCCATATAGGCCTTGTATTCATCGAAATCACGGATATAATCCTCTTCCTCGTACGCATTGTCACATAAAGCCAATAGGATTGTACCGGTAGTAAAATTATGCATGGACAACCATACACCCGGGGGAACCAATACACCCTTATTGGATCTATCAAGGCGTATAATCCGTTCCTCCTTCCCATCCGACAGATGAAGGTTGAAAGCCCCGGCTACGGCTACCACGATCTCGTTGCCGCGCTTATGGGCATGGGCTCCGCGTGTAACCCCGCCCGGAATATCATAAATATAAAACACTCTTTTTAGTGAGAAGGGAATGTGGCATCCTTCTTCTATAAAAGAGAGATTCCCGCGAGGCTCGCTTACTTTGGGGAACTCGAACTCCCTAATTTTATCAAGAACATTCATTGAGATGTAAGGTTAGGTGTGGAACCGTTGAATATACGGCTATGAGGAAACACGGTCTTAACCCGTGCCTCCTCATTTGGTGTATCTTCCAATAGCCGCTCTCCCGGCTATTTCACGTTTAATCGAACGACGTCTGCACTCTCTTATTGGTTCTTGGTGCGCTCTAACTGACGCTCCAAGGCATCCAAACTGAGATCCAGGGCCTCTTCGAAGCTGTCTGCCGTCTTGGAAGCGAACAGCTTGCCGTAACCCGGGACATGTACTTCAACCCCGGCCTCCTTATTCATGGAGGTCTCTGGCTTTACCAGGGTATAGTTGACGTTGACCTCGGAAATGGACTCGAAGCGACGCCCTAATTTATCGATTTTCTTGTTGGTGAAGGAGAGAAGCTTGTCGGAGATGTCGAAATGAATCGCTTTAATGTTTACTTCCATAATACTTCTGTTTTAATTCCGGTCCTCATTCACACTTTTGCCTCTGAGTAGTGTTTCAGGGCCTGACATGATCTGAACCGGCAGGTTTTATACAAAGATAACAAAAAGAGAGACTCAAAAAGTGTTTTACTTCAAAAAAATTTCGTAAAAAATTATCCCTTAGACTCACCTACCCCTCCTCCACGAGGATGGGCATTCCGATAATCCCTCTGCAGCTCCTTGAAATTCAGATGAGTATAAATCTGAGTACTCGATAAGGAGCTATGACCTAAGATCTCCTTAACTGTCATAATGTCGGCCCCGCCGTTGAGCATTGCCGTGGCGAAGCTGTGTCGCAGGGTATGAGGGGAGCGTCTTAGGGATCTGGTTCCTGTCAGTGCATCCTTTACGATATTCTGCAACTGGCTCGCCGAAATCGGATTCCCTCCCCGGCCGGTTATCAAGGGGATCTGGTGCGGCCTATCCTTCGCTCCGGTGGCTCCCGATTGGGATTCCAACACTACCCCATCGCGGATTTTCCGCCATTCCAGAATCATGGATATGGTTGAAGGGGCAAGCGGTACTATCCGCGTCTTGCCCCCTTTTCCGTGCACTTTCAATTCCGCGCGGTTATAGTCTAAATCAGCGTCTACGATTGACCGTAGCTCGGCCTGGCGCAAGCCGCAGGTGTACAGCAGCTCCACTATCAGATGATTGCGCTTCTCAAGCACCGGATCCGTAGCCAACCGTTTCGCTCCTACTTCTTCCATTTCCTCTGCCGGTACAAAGTTAGGAAGTGAGCGTGGTGTCTTCGCCAATTCCAGACCTGCTGCCGGACTGCTTTTGAGTAAGTCTACTGTTACGGCCCAGTTATAGAATGAGCGCAAGCTTTGGGCCTTGCGGCGCAACGAGCGCGGGGCACACCCCCTCTCGGCCTCTTCGGCCAACCATTCCCGGATAATGCGTGTATCTGCCTCCAATATCCGCATACCGGCTTCTCCTGAGTCTTTTTCAACCTCTGCCCCTTCATCGGATATAGACTCTCCGGCCTTGCCGTCAAGGAATGCCGAGAAGGAGTCAAGGTCCGCCTTATAGGCCTTGACTGTCAGCGGACTGCGATTGCGCTCTAAGCGCAGATACTCAAGAAACCGATCTATCAGCATGGAGGGATGAAGTATGAGGTATGAGTTACGAGGTTCGAGGTAAGAATTATGCATCATGAATTGATAACATAACTATATGACAAGAGTGGACATCCAATATTTTTGAATATCCACACCGTTATTTGGTAGCTGCGGCCTCAATTCCTCGCGGATCAGGTCGCAGGGAGGCGTCTTACTGCTCGGCCTGACGAAGATGCTGAACGTAAACCGCTTTCATCATCTTCTTGCGGTTTGTTACCGAGGGCTTCTCAAAGGCCTGACGGCGACGCAGTTCCTTTACTACGCCTGTACGTTCATATTTCCTTTTAAACTTCTTGAGGGCTTTTTCAATATTCTCGCCTTCCTTTACTTGTACAACGATCATGTTTTTTTGATGTGTGATTTTTTATTTCCAGCCTGTTCCTATTGAACTGACGGAATGGGTTTTACTTATTTTCTTATAGTATTGTAACCGCGACCCTCCGGGTGCCGGATTTCATCCTCACAAACGCCCGAGCGAGAATCGCGGTTGCAAAATTAGATATTAATCTCCGATTTACAAAATTTTACAATACTTTTTTCGCCTTTTATTCCTGAAAACCAGTATTTCTATTCCCCTAAACCAGGCTTTCCATTACTCGGATCCGGCTATTCTTGCGGGCCGTACCATTTGGAATACATCAGGTAATTGCGGGCGATCTTCTCGTTCATTTCCTTGGCCTTCGCGGGCTCTACCATCTTCACGAACTTCGCCGGAGTACCGGCCCAAAGCTCATGTGCGCCGATCTTGGTATTGCTCAGGACCACAGTTCCGGCTGCCACAACGGCTCCTTCCCCTACCTCGACATTGTCCATTACCACGCTTCCCATTCCCAAGAGGGCATAGTCGCGCACTTTGGCGCCATGTACCACTACATTGTGTCCTATCGAAACATCATTGCCGATCTCGATGGTAGATTTCTGATAGAGAGTATGCAATACGCTACCGTCCTGGACATTAACCCGATCACCGATACGGATTGAGTTGACATCCCCGCGTAACACGGTCGAGAACCATATCGAGCAATCCTTTCCGATGGTCACGTCTCCTACTATCACAGCATTGGCTGCCAAGAAGGTTCCTTCCCCTATACGGGGCACAAATCCTCTTACTTCCTGTATTATAGCCATATTTCAGTTTTTTATCTGGTCAAGGGACGGGTCTTCTCTTTCAGCCATGCTACCTCTTCGGGTTGCAACAGCGGGGACAGACGGTCATATACCATCGCATGATAACCGTTGAGCCAATCGAGCTCAGAGTCTGTCATTATCTCGGTCTGGAACAGACGCAAGTCAAACGGGAAGAGGGTCATTACCTCGAATTTCAGGAACTGGCCAAATTCGGTCTCTTCCCATTTCTCGGTTACGATCAGGTTCTCGCAGCGTATGCCGTAGCGACCTTCGAGATAAAGTCCAGGTTCATTGCTGGTGATCATCCCGGGTTCGAGTGCCGTCGGATTCTCATTGAGGCGAATATTCTGAGGTCCTTCGTGGCAGTTGATGAAGAAGCCTACGCCATGGCCTGTGCCATGGTAATATGCCTTCCCTTCATTCCACAGATACTGACGTGCCAGCACATCCAACTGAGATCCTCTCGTTCCGGCGGGATATTTGGCGGTAGCCAGGGCGATATGCCCTTTCATCACCAGAGTGAAGTCATGACGCTGCTCGTCGGTCGGAGTGCCCAAGGCTACGGTACGGGTGATATCGGTAGTACCATATATATATTGTCCACCTGAGTCCACCAACAACAGGCCGTCTCCCTCGATTGCCACGTCGGTCTCTTCCGTAGCTTCGTAGTGCACGATTGCACCGTGGGCGTTCCAACCCAAAATCGGGGCGAAGCTCTCATCTACGCAGCTCGGATCGGCGAGACGCAGGGCGCGAAGGCGTTTGCCTAATTCTACCTCGGTCAGTTTCCCGGTGGGATACTCCTTCTCTACCATCATGAAGAAACGGGTCAGGGCTACGCCGTCTTTCTCCATGGCGGTAGCTAAGTTCTTCAGCATGGTATCATTCTTGACGCTCTTCAGGCGCGCTACACCGGCTCCGCCGAACACCGGCGTACAACCTACATGGTCATAAAGGCCGCGGGAGGTCTTCTCGGGATCCATCAGCAGGCGGGTCTCCTTCGGGAGGTTTTTCACGAAGTCGAGTACAGCATCGTATGGCTGAACTTCGATATTGTATTTCTTCAGGTGGTCGCTGACTTCCGGGGTCAGCTTATCTTCGTCTACGAACAATACCCGCTTTTCGGGGGAAAGATATAGGTAAGACACGAAAATAGGCGAGAAGGCTATGTCTCCGGCGGTGCGCACGTTTGTGGCCCACGCGATATCATCCAACGCTGAAAGAATCACGGCGTTAGCCAACTCCGCCTTCACCTCCGTCAGGATACGGTCTACCTTTGAGTCTACTGTTTCTCCTACTATCTTCTCGTCATGTACGAAAAGTTTGTTTTTCGGTCTTTCGGGACGATCGGGATATATATAATCGAACTGCGGGAAATCGGTGTTGAGCTTCACTCCGTTATCGCCGAGCTCCTGCTGGAGACGCTGGGCGAAAGATATGGAGAAAGTCATACCGTCGATGCCGACAGTCTGTCCGGCGTTGGTATGTTCTACGAGCCAATCTACCAAGTCTACGGCCTCCGGACCATCCTCTTTCATCATCTTAAAACCGGTTCCCTGCAGCTGATTCTCTGCCTGGATGAAATATCTGGAGTCGGTCCAGCATAGGGCCTCATCGGGAAGGACAACGGCTGTGCCGTTGGTTCCGTTACCGCTCTCGAAGCCGGTAAGCCATTCGCGGCCGCGCCAGTGCATAGGGGGAAGTTCGCTCTGATGGGGGTCGGTGCCGGTAATTACACAGGCATCGATACCGTGTTGTTTCATTGCGTCGCGCAGCGACGCGAGGTATTCAAGGTTTTTCTTCTGCATTATAGTAATTATTTTTAATAATTCAATTTCCGAGAACCGGGCCGGGGTGTCATCTTGTCAAAATGTCAAATTGACAGGGTGTCATTATGTCAACATGTCATCATGTCAAGATGTCACCCTTCCCCGCCCCGTAACTGGGATGAGGGGCGCCCTCGCCCCGTTAACTGGGGAGGAGGCGCGCCCCCGCGCCGTCCCTGGGGAGGAGGGGCGTCCCCGCCCCGTAACCACGCAAGCTACCCCCCCATAAGAAGTAACGCTTAAAAACCCATTATCGCTTCCAACCTCTCCCAATAATTCCTCTCATCTCCTATTTTTATCCTCTCATTACCCTTTTAATCCCTCTTGAATCCACTTATGTATCTTACAATAATATGCCATTTACACGCTTATTATGTCTATTTTTCGCATAGGGGGGGGGTAATTTACCATAATACTTGCTTGAAAGATTTCTTTGAATTAATTTTGCACTGCAATCGAGAGGACACCTCCTACTGAGGTCAACTTTCGGCAAGGTATCAAGAGTCTCTATTCCGGTTTACCGGGAGACAACTTGGAAGATACCTTTATTCGGAAACTTGATTCTCCTTCCGAGAATATGATGTTACCGTAAAACTTAGGTCATAACAATAGCTTTAAGTAATAGTGATATAATTTTGTAAGTTAGTGGTTGAGTATAAGTGGACGCAAGCTTGCGAAAGTCAGCGTCTGTCTTACAATCATAAAAGGATTCAGGTTGTGAAACCGGAATCCTTTTTCTTTTTTATCTCAGATATTTTTATTACTTTCGTAATCGCTTAGCTCTCCTACCGAAGATGAAGTCATTTAACCCTTTTTCCACAATACGGAAGATATGAACTTCTGGCTGATTACAATCGGGATCGCAATATATTTCGTCATAATCGTGGCGTGCATCGTTGTGGTCGTTTCCGAGAACCGCAACCCGATCCGGGCTCTTGCCTGGATCATCGCCCTGCTGTTCCTGCCTGTGGTCGGCCTCATCTTTTATCTCTTCTTCGGGCGCAGCCTGAAGGGTATCTCTATGATAACCCGGCGCAATAAGCGGAAGCTGATGCACTACACGCGGAATCACCAGCAGCCTCAGAAGGCCGATATCGGTTCCTCACCCCACAAACGCCTGATCCACTTAGCGCATAACCTCTGTAACGCGCCGTTCACCCAAAACAACCGCGTCCAGATCTATACCGACGGCGAGTCCAAGTTCAAGGACCTTATGAAGGATCTGCGCTCGGCCTCGAAGTCCATCTTCCTTCAATATTATATCTTCTTAGATGACAATATCGGTTCGGAAATCGCCGGTATACTTATGGATAAGGCTCGTCAAGGCCTGCAGGTATTTGTAATGTATGACCATGTAGGCTCTTTCTCAGCTTCCAACAATTTTTTCCGCCGTATGAGAGACGCCGGGGTTAAGGTCCACCCTTTTTTCCGCGTGTCCTTCCCTCAATTGGCTAACCGTATCAACTGGCGCAACCACCGTAAGATGGTCATTATCGATGACTGTATCGGATATATCGGCGGGATGAACATCGCAGACCGGTATGTAACGGGAAACAAAGATGGCAGCGCCTGGCGCGACACCCATTTTCGGGTCGAGGGGGATATAGTCCAGTCCCTTTTCTACTCTTTCGCTATTGACTGGAATTTCCTCAATCCCCATCAGCCGGGCACATACCGGTTCTCGCTCCCACCGTCAGAACGCAATGAGGTGGGTATGCAATTGGTGACCTCAGGTCCTACGGATACATGGCATACTCTTTCGCTATGTTTCCTTAAGGCAATCTCCACGGCATCCAAGCGGATCTATATCCAGACGCCATATTTCCTGCCGACCGACGCACTGATGCGCGCCCTCGAGACGGCTGCTTTGGCTAAGATCGATGTGCGCATTATGATACCGCGCAATTCGGATTCCAAGATGCTGAAGTATTCCTCTTTTTCCTATATTACCCAGTGTCTGAAAGCTGGTATTAAGGTTTATCTGTATGAGCCGGCGATGTTGCACGCTAAGATGATGGTCATTGACGATACGTTTGTAACCGCGGGCTCCACAAACTTCGACTTCCGCAGCTTCGAGAACAACTTCGAGAGCAACCTCCTGATATACGACGAGGCGATCAACCGGCGGATGCGCGACATTTTCTTCGCTGACCTTGAACACTGTACCAAAGTGAATCCCAACCGCTGGTCAAAACGTCCCCTGCCCCAGCGAGCCATCGAATCCCTCTTCCGCCTCCTCTCCCCCATCCTCTAACCATTAGCTGGGGAGGAGGCGCGTCCTCGCGCCGTAAATAACTGGGGACGAGGCGCGCCGTTGGCTGGGGAGGAGGCGCGTTTTCGCGCCGTAAATAACTGGGGAGGAGGCGCGTCCCGCGCCGTAAATCGTGGCTACCCTTCAGGATCGTAGGCCTCCGGCCTGCGACCACAACAACCCGGCCATCATATCGCTCGGGCAAGCCCTCGCTATTTTTAGCTTTCCCGCAGACAGCCGCAGAACGATGGTCCCTACAATCCTCTTGCGAAATTAAAGAGACTCTACTTGTTCTTGCGTCAGACCGGTATTCAGCATTATGTCGCCTATGGCCATACCACGCTCTTTCATACGTCGAGCGACATGCTCTATTCCCTGTTCTATTCCGCGTTCCATTCCGCGTTCCATTCCCTGCTCCATTCCTTCTTCGTAGGCATATTCGCGGGCCGATTCCATCTCAAGCTCGCGTATCAGTGTTTTCTCATAGACCGCCATCTCCTCGGCCGCAAGATTGCTTAACATGGAGGCGTGAAACAACTCCTTATACTCTCCGCTTTTATAGGGTTTTGATTCTTTATTCAATTTCTCCATATTCTTTATCAAAAATAAAAGCTTCTGAAGCTTAGTTTTACATTCTTCCCACCTTTTCGGAACCTGCGGTAATGAAAGGAAAAAGATCTTCAAGTCCTCAGTATAGACAATCTTGCTTTCCCTCTCCATAAGGAGAACCTCATTCACCAGCTTTTTGTCCAAAGGTCTCATGTTAAAGTCTGTTATCACTATGAGGTAGACAGGTGAGAAATTATAGGTTCCTCCGGATTCTCCTTGTAATCTCACGCAGGAGGAAGCATAGAATACCATCCGTTTTCCAAACAGTTCCGATGCCTCCTGCTGCATCTCTACTATGAAATGATAGCCGGTGGTCGTGGTGCAATAAAGGTCGTAGACAACCCTCTTTCCTTCCGGATCAGCCGGAAGGATCTCCTTGTTTCGGAATTCGATATCCGCTATCTCCATCTGTCCTTCGAAGAGAGCATTGAGGAATTGGATGATAATCTTCTCTGAAGATGGGGAGCCGAATACCTTTTTGAAGGCATAGTCTGAGCGTAGCTTCAGGAAAGGTACTTTTAGCAATTCCTGGACCCGGATGTCGATGTCTTTGTTTTCCATACCGCTAAATTACGTAAAACTATCCGCTTTTACAAATTTAACGCCGCGAAACCCCTCAGAACTTTTTTTACCCGTTGGCGTACCTTGTATCCTTACGTTCTTCTGGCTTTTACTAAATGGGCAACCTCCCCGGAGCGAGCTCCGCGAGCGACCACACCAACCCCGTCCAGGATCGCAGGCCTCCGGCCTGCGACCACACCAACCCAGCTATAATATTTCCGCGTGGCAAGCCATCGCTCTTTTTAAGCCTTCCGTAGAGGACCGTCGTATATTATTACCTCCACAAAGCTTCTCGATGCCAGTTCTCTTCAAAACCCATTGCCTTTAAATCAGTTTCCGGATGAGTTGCCATCAATGTCCGGACTCTGTCTTTGAAGTTACTATTGGGAAATATTGATTGTTCCAGATAAGCGATGCAACACAGTTGTCCGTACAGCTTTTCAGGTCTTCTCGGAGATGAGGCTATCCACTTACCGGGAAGATTAACCGGATATTTTGGGATAACTGAGAACCGCCTGTTCCATAAACGTGCATGGTGAGCGCAACAGTTGCGGAGCACTGCCGCACATTTCATCCAGTTCTCCAGAAAAAGATAAGAAGGTAATTGAAAACCTCTTGATATCTCTTTCTTTACTTCATTGTCCGATAAATTGCTGTATAGTTTAGAGAGGGTTCCAAAAGATGCCACTTCCATAGTTTTCCATGATGGAGGACATTCAGGTTCCGTGTATTTGTCCCTATATTCGTTGATGAAATCTTCGTGAGAGCGTTTTAATTCTTCCTTTAATTTACGTATTCCATCTTTGTGCATTTCCTTGTCCTTGAATAGTGAAGGATTTAGAAACCAGAATGCACCATGCTTTATTGACAAATGATGACTGAGCCTGGTACGAAATGCTACCTCAATATTTTGTATGGAGGCAAAAATTATATTTCGAAGTGCTTGGTCAAAATTATACAAGGACAAGACATCCTCATATATACTGTTTTCTTTGAATCGCTGGGAGTGAGGTATTTCTAAATGTCTCCAATAGCTTTTAAGCCTGAAAAAACTTATGGAATACAGACTATTCAGAGCATTTAGTTCATTCGAAAAAATCATTCCCCGTCCTTTTAATAAGGCTATCTGAGCAGGAAAATCTATAGGTTGCTTACCGTAGCGCATGAATCTATAAAAAACCGAAGTCCCACCGTGGTACGCATCGTTGAGAGGCGTGGTGGGAACTGTTGCTACAAATTTAGCAAAATTTTCTCATATGCACAATTTTTCAATATGATTTTTGCATTTTGATTGGAAATCTCTCGTCTCCGACTGGGGAGGAGGCGCGTCCCTTGGCTGGGGAGGAGGCGCGCCCCGCGCCGTAAATGGTGGACCGAGCCGGGGTGTCATATTGTCAAACTGTCAAATTGACCCCACTGTCATATTTACATCATGTCATCATGTCAAGATGACACCCCTCCCCCGGCTCGCCGTCCAGGATCGTAGGCCTCCGGCCTGCGACCACACCAACCCGGCCAAAATCATTACCGCTCGTATACTCGCTCTTTTTGTTTTCCCGCAGACCGCCGCAGAACTCCCCAGAACTCCCCAGAACATCCGCCGGAATCATTTTTAATTATAGCACGCCGGCACCAACGAAAAAAGAGGGCTTCCAAGCTATGTCGCTGACACGCTGGAAGCCCTCTTCTGATCTTGTCTTTAGAAACTACTGTCTAAAGGGCAAGGTTATACACCATAATTAACTATGTCATTATTTGATCACAACCTTCTTGCCGCGGATGATGTACATGCCGGGCTGGAGGTTCTTGACAGCCTCCTCGGTGGCGTTCGGATTCAGGCAAACACCCTGAAGAGTGTATATACCATTGTTGCAGGCATCTCCATTTATGGTGTTTGAATCATAAACCTTTTGAACAAAGATTTCTCCGGTGGAGGTTACCTCAAACTCTATAGGTTCGAAATCATATAGTGTCCACGCCTTGATTTTTGTTGGAGTGGCGGAAGCCGGTCCTACGATAGTCACAACACCATCCAAATCGACTACAGCAACCTCCGGGTTAGTTGATTCCCAGAATATATAAGGAAGTGTCACATTCGCCGGCATCAGGGAAACACTCAGCTTAACTGAATCACCGATTGCACCTGTAAAGCTATCGACACTTGTAGTTTCAAAAGAAGTCGGAGCGATGAGATTCTTAAAATCACCGAACCTATACCAGCAGTTCAAAGACTCATCATAATAGTAATCCTCCATTCCTTCTGGAATCCACAAAGTAGCATCATTATAAGTACTGAATACATTACCAGCAGCTGTTGGATCACTTGAATTTGCCAAATAAACGTTGGTAATCGGGCAATTGTCAAAAGCATAGTCTCCTATGGATACGACATTACAGCCCATGGAAACAGTTTTCAGATTAGCATTATTCGCAAAAGCACTTTCGCCGATTGTCGTCACACTTACAGGGATAACGACTTCTGAAAGTCCGCAATCTTTAAATGCTTCATTAGGAATTTCTGTAATACCACTACCCAAAGCTATTGTTTTTAAGCCTGACTGTCCCTTGAAACTGGGACATGTAGTAACGCAGTTGCCGATTTTAAGTTCCTTTGTCTTAAAACCTGGATTTTGAGATATATCCCTAAAAATTGAAAGGAACTCCAATGTCGGACTGCTTCCACTAAAGATATCACCTAAGGAAAGTTCATACGACGAAGCTTGGAAAATAATCTCATTTAATTTCGTACAGTTACCAAAGGCATTATCTTCTATACTCATTACAGAACGTGGAATGATCAAAGAAGTCAATGAAGAACAACCGTAGTAACAAACTTTAGGGATAATTTTTAACGAAGTGTTATAGTACTGATGCCCACTCATGAGCGAGTTATCAAATTCATACTTATCTAATCCGGTGCCTTTCAAACCTGAGTACATAAATGCTCCAACTCCCAAATTGTCCACATGCAACAAATTAATTTCTTTCAAAGAGCTACATGAATGGAAAGCATAGGCACCAATAGTTTTAACCTTTTCAGGGATATCAATCTGAGACAAATTCGTACAACCCCGGAAAGCGGAATTCTCTATCGAATAGAGATCGGAGGGAAGTATGACTTCTGATAAACTCGTACATCCAAAGAATACCGAAGGACATATCCGGGTTATGTTTTTTGGAAGACTTATAGATTCCAGAGAGGTACAACCTTCAAACGCAGAATCAAAAATTTCATTTACACTTTCAGGCAATTCAATATTTGAAAGAGAGGTGCAACCTTTAAATGCGGATGCTCCTATCCATTCCAAATCAATTCGAGAGTCAAATGTAACTGAACTTAAATTATTGCAATTTTCAAAGGCAGAAGACCTGATATATTTAATGGTATAACGATTACCGTCTATAACTTCCCTATTTGGGATATGAGCTGAAGTAAGAGAACTGTAATCACCAGCAATTACCATGGCATCACGTTGTGGACCCTCAGAATCATTGTAATCAATCAGTCTGTATTTAATACTGCTTGCAACAGCATCAGTAAGCAGATACGATACATCTCCGCAAACTATGTTTGTGAAAACATCCCATCCTCCTAACAGAACGTACGATTTGAAAGTTCCAGCGGGGAGACGAAGGAGTGCCGTATCAGTAACATCAAACCAACCGAGTGAATATTGGGAAATTGACGTAGATTGAATATCTATATCCGTAATTCCGCTACATCCACCAAACGCTTTCTCGCCTATAGTTGTTACAGATGACGGGATAACCACAGATTCTAACTCCGAACATCCATAAAACGCTTGCTGACCTATAGTTGTTACAGATGACGGGATAACCACAGATTCTAATGCCGAACATCCACCAAACGCTTGCTCACCTATAGTTGTGACAGATGCCGGGATAACCACAGTTTCTAACCCCGAAGCTCCATAAAAGCAAAATTGGCCGATAGAAGCAAGATTGGAAGGACAGACCAAATTCTTTATTTCTTCTCCAGCTATAAACAGATGATGACCATTATTAAGCGGGTTAGAAGAAAGATTATGAAAATTGATCCCACATAAACTCTCAAGGCTTGCGTATTCTGCTTTATCCAGATTAATACAATCCTTGAAGGCATCTTCTTCAATTTCTATAACAGAAGCTGGAATGGAAACAGATTTTAAAGCTTTCCAACCAGAGAACGCTGAATTACCGATCTTGTTATCCTCTCCTGTTAGAGTCAATGATAAACCATTATTATTTTCCCCAACAGAAGCGAAAAAGTTACTCCACTTAATTGGCACTGTCAACGAAGTTATGGCAGTACATCCATTATATGCCTTATACCCTAAAGTTTCTAAGCTTTCAGGAATAGTAACAGATTTCAAAGAAGAACATCCGGAGAAAGCATAATCACCAATACTTTTAACACTTTCAGGGATATTAATCGATTTCAATGACGAGCACCCGTTAAAAGTTTTCTCTCTAATACCTTCTATGTCTTCAGGTAAGGTAAACGATTCCAAAGAAGAACAATCGGAGAAAGCATACTCACCAATACTTTTAACACTTTCAGGAATATTTATCGATTTCAATGAGGAGCACCAGTTAAATGTATACTCCTTAATACCTTCTAAGCCTTCAGGTAGAGTCACCGATTCCAAAGAAGAACACCCTGAGAAAGCATACTCACCAATACTTTCTATGCTTTCAGGCAGAGTAACCGATGTCAACGATTTACATTTATACAATGCATTGGGGTATATTGTTGTAATAGTTGATGGGACATCCAAAGAAGTTAGAAGTTCACCATCTATTAACAAGTTTCCATAATACCAAGCAATAGAAGATGAGTAAAATTGTATATTTAATAAATCATCAATACTCTCAAAATCTACATCTATTGGAGTACCCCCAGTAGAATCTCTCCAAAATATATTCTGTGTCCATCTTTTACAACCTGAAGGGATTCTTACATACTCTAAATGATACCAGTTTTCGAAAGAAATTGTATGTTTATCAACCTCTTCAGGAATTGTCAGAAGTATTATAGATTGAAGGCTACTTCTGGCATTGTAAAAGTAAGTTAATGCAGTCCATGGTGCTGTAATAGATTTCAACCTCCTAACATTGCTAAATACATATAATCCAATAGATTCTACACTCGTAGGTATGGATATTTCTTCCAATCCATCCCACCAGGAGTAACCAGCACAATTAGTTATTCCCGTCACCAGATAACTATTCCCATTTTCATCATAGGCATATTCGGGTATGATAACTTTTTTAGTTTTATGTACTACAGGATACTCAGCACTACACGTCCCATTGCCAGTTTTTGCATACTCAATTTTTACCCCTTCATAGGTATATTCAAATGCTTCATATGCCATTGACGGCAGCGCGAATATCAGAGTTAGCAGCAATGGTAATATTCGTTTTATCATTTCTCTATAGTTTTGAGTCCACTCAAATATACAGAGTAGTCTCGGTTAGTTAATCTTGTTTGATCAGGCTGTATATAAGCCTTTTATCCTCTCTTCTTTGCTTCCAGATAGTCTGCTTAGATAACCAGATTCTTATGGCAGATAAAGAGGTGTTTATCTAAATTGGTTGGGGAACACTCTTCGTATCTATGACGTAACGAGGTTAACATCCGGCAACCAATTATTTAGCAGGCCAGGCACTCTCCGCACCTATCGAATTTGAAACGGTCAAAGTCCTTTCCTGCATGGAAATCATGGGGGAGATGAAAAAATTTTTTCGATTATTTGTTCGTTATACATGATGAATTATTTTAGTTAATAATTTCTTTGGAGAATCCCCCTTCCTTTTTTTAGGTAAACTCTAAATTATGGTATTCCGCAAAAGAGTTCTATTAGAGTTCCCATGGGAATCGACAACAAATTTAACTACTTTATTAT